>NZ_JAZNAN010000135.1:0-8690 GCF_045586545.1 Methanobrevibacter sp. | reverse complement strand
TGATTCGCTTAATCCTAAAAAATCATGTTCTTTTTTGAGCATGTTTAACATGGTGTTAAAAGTGGTCATATTGCACTTCAGCTTAGTGTAACCATGGAGTTTGAATATTTTATAGGTGTTCTGATAGCTTTCTAAGAGTTTGTTCCATGTAAATCTGGAATTGCCTATATTCTGGTTAATTTTAATCTTCATATCCTCATCAGGATACAACCTAACCTCTAAACCCTGATTAACACCTTTCATAATACATTCAACCCCATAAATATTTAATGCATATAATAATAATTATAAATAATTATAATATATAATGAAAATGAGAGAGAGCATTTGAAAAGTATTCCCCAATACCTCCTTTTGTGAAATTCATCCCCGACCTTAAAGAGGTCGGGGTATTCTTTCACTATTAAGATAAAAGATACGTTTTCCACATTCCCCTCTCGAAATGTTGCGAGGGGGAACTTGTCAGGCTTGATTTGGAGGATGCTCTTGATGAATTGATTAGTCACTTTCATCAGAATGGCTTCGACAGCCTATATATGAGTGAGGTGAAGTCATTCTACAAGTCAAGGGAGTATGAAGAGCTTCTGATAATCCTCTTCACTTCAGGCGATGACTTTCCAGAGGAAATCTTCAGGGAGTGGTTTGCCAAAAGCAACCATGTGCTCGGCCAGGAAGCCTTCGCATACGAATGCAATGGAAAAATGTATATTCAGGAATGTGATAAATTATGAGTATAAGGTGTTAATATGGATGATGAAACATTAAAAAAATATGCATATGTTAGTATTTCAAGCTACAGGGCAAGAGCCGTAAAGTCCCTTAAGGATGACGTGAAGATGCCCTCAGAAATCGCAAGGGATACCGGAATCAGGAAAAACCACATATCCAAAGTGCTTCGAGAGCTCAAGGACTGCGGAGTTGCCGAATGCATCAACGAAGAGGTCCGCCGTGGCAGGCTCTACCGCCTCACCGATGCCGGAGAGCAGATTGTTGAAAAGCTTGAATGATTTGAAAAATTATTTTAATCTTGTATAATAGAATAGTAAACATGAAGTTTTCAGGATTCATGAATGTCTACCAGCTGGACGACAAGAGCTGGGAGTATCAGTTCGGGGAACGGTCACTTAAGGCAAACACTTTAAAGGAGCTTGAGGTTCTTGTCAGTCTGTATGGGCTTAAGTGGAGAGTACTCGATGAAGCGCTTGCCGCCAAATCCCTTGAGGAAGATAAGGATAATGTAACTGGTTTTTTGAATGTTTACCGTGATGGGGATTACTGGTGCTACCGTGGAAGCGGCTTGAAGTCCAGGAGTTTGAAAGTCCTGAAGAAAAAGGTCTTGGCCGAAGGTCTTGAATGGAGTGAAACTGATAAGGATTTGGCCTACAAGAACTGGAAACTTGATTTGCGGAAGTTTGAGAAATAGATATTAATTTATACTTTTAAATTATTTATTTTCGCAATTGAATGTTAATTAGGTGTCTGAATTGAATAAAAAGGAAAAAATTGTAATCGTCCTTTTAATTATAATAATTATTATACTGATTGGAGCAATATTAAGTTTAACGATTTTTGATTCAGATAATTTACAAAATAATACTACTGTGGTTAATACAACTAATACCACTTTAAATGCAACTTTTGAAAATGCTACATCAACATCCTCAAGCCAATACTCTGATTCCTCCCAAGAAGATGAACCTGAATATGGAACAGATGAATATGTGGATAAATGGGATGAATCACAACAAAGTGGTAGTGACTGGTCATACTTACATGACCAACCCGTAAAAACAGATGATGATGGAAATAGATATAAAAGAATGTATGATGAGGATAGCGGAGAAAGTTATTGGTTCCCATTAGATCAGGATTATGAAGAATAAGTTAGTTGGAATATAAAAATTCATGATTAAAAATTTAAATGGTGTTGGCAATCTATGGAATTTAATCAAAACCAAAAAGATGTCATTTATTATGGAAAAGGCACACTGCTTGTTGAGGCAGGTCCGGGTTCAGGTAAAACCACTGTCATTGTTGAGAGAATCAAACATCTAATCGATATCGGAGTCAGTCCCGAAACATTTCTTGTTATCACATTTACAAGGAAGGCTGCTGAAAACCTTCAAAACAAATTGAAAGAATTCCTCTCAAAAGAGGATATCTCCAAAATGCAAATCTCAACAATTCACTCCTTTTGTCTGGAATATCTTAAAGGCAAAGATGAAGTATTCAAGCTGCTTGATGATGACAATTCAGAAAAGAAGGCATTGTTCATTCAGAAATTTAAAAAGCAATTGGGCTTTACAGGTCCGTATACTGTTTTTGATTATCAGATTCCATCAGTCATCAGCAAATTCGGTGAATACACAAGCTTTAATGTTGATTCAGATGAGCTGGTCAGATACATCAAGGAGAACAGACCAGTTTCACAGGATTATCTTGATTTCATCAATTCACTAGAACACTTCTCCAAAAAAAGAGTTGATGACAATGATTTCAAGGATGACTGGTACAATGCAAGATATCAAAGAATTGCTGAAGCATATCCGAAGTACCTCAAGCTGTTGGATGAATCCGGCTATGTTGACTATGATACATTGCAGCTCAAGACATTGGAAAAACTTCAAGAAGACCCTGAAACCCCTTATAATGCTATATTAATCGATGAGTTTCAGGACACCGACCCGTTGCAGTTCAGGATTTTTGAAATACTAAGGAAAAACGCTGATTACTTCACGGCTGTGGGGGATGTTGACCAGCACATATATGCTTTTAGAAGTTCATTCAATGATTATTTCAAGGAACTGTATGAGAAGAACTCACCTGAAATCATCAGTTTGAACAGGAATTACAGATCCACCCGAAACATTGTTAAGTTAACCGATTCATTTATTGGGGATTACAGAAAGGAGTATTCCCGAAAGCATCTTGAAAGCGCCAACGAAGATTATGACAACGATTCATTCATTCTGGAAAATGAAACTCCAGCTGAAGAAGCAGAAAATATCTTTAACATTATCAAACATTTGCATGATGAAAAGGGCCTGGAGTACAGTGACATTGCGGTTCTATACAGAAAACACTACAATAAAACCATTCCTTTATTAGTAGATCTGCTGAATGGTGAGGATATTGACTTTACCATTCGGGGTCAGGCTGATTTGAAAGACCAGGATGAAGTAAAATCTCTTTTGACTTTGCTCTGGTATATTACCAGAAGATGCGATAAAAGATATATCTCATCAGCTGATGAGCTTAAGGAGTTGAACCTTAAGGCATTCTGCGGTGAAAACTTTGAGCCTGCATTCTGGGCACTTGCAGATGAGACTAAAGAGTATCTTAAGAACCTGCAGGAAAGTTTTCAAGCTGAGCTTTTACGCGTTGAAAATGAGGCAAGGGCAACTCAGGGCAAGGGCAAAGTTAGGGCAGTCCACAACATCAAGAAAAACGAGGACATGGATACATTAATTGAAATCTTTTCACAAGTTGAAAAGCCGGTTGTTGATTTGGATGCAATTGAAAATGAAAATGACGGGAAGTTCTTTTCTGATTTAGAGAATTTAAGAAAAGAAATAGATTGTGAAGAGCCTCCAACTATTTTAGAAGTCTATTACAGGTTAGTTTCACTTGGTGATTACTTTAAAGATATTGAAAACAATATTGAAGAGGTAAACAACCTTGCAGCATTGACACAGACCATCTATAACTATGAATCATTCATTTCCCAGACTGACATTAAGGGACTGTATTTCTTCCTCAACAGAGCCATCGGTGATTACAGTTCATATCTTTCCTCTGATGGAGGAGTTCAGCTGATGACAGTGCATGCCGCTAAGGGTTTGGAGTTTCCGGTAACAATTGTAGCAACGCTTGAAAAAGACAAGTTTCCGATGGTTGTTAAAGATGAAAATCGCGAGAAAAACTACATTAACGGTCGGGAAACCTTCTACACTCCAAATGAGTATCTTGAGTATAAACGCAATATTTCTCTTGAAAAGGAAAATGAACTTGAAGAGAGCGAAGAGGCACATATCATTTACGTTGCAATGACACGTGCGGCCGATTTGCTGATACTCTCCTGTGTCGGAGAGACTCCAAATGCTATAAACAATCTTAAAGATTCGCTGAAAGAGTTTAGCATGGACTGTCTGGATGATGTTGTTGTTGAAAAGAAATTTTCAAGCTCTGATGATGAAAAGCTGAAACTTAACTATTCAAGTTATTCTACATACAACCTGTGTCCGTTTATGTATAACCTGATTTATAACTGCGGATTCAGGGTTTCGGATGAAAACGTGACAAATCTCGGAACAGTATTTCACGAAGTGATGGAAAAGGTCAATTTGAAACTGAAAGATCAGGAATATATCCAGGATGATGAGCTGGATAGGGTTATTCAAGAGGTATATGAGTCAATGTTTGAGATTGACGATGATTCGGATGACTATAATCAGCTGAAGGAGTCCATTCACGAGTACTTTAATGAGTATTCGGTCAAACAGGATGTTTTGGAAAGTGAACTGCCATTTGAAATTGAAAGGGAAAACTATATTTTAAATGGTGCAATCGATTTGATTTATAAGATTGGTGATGGTGAGATTGCAATTCTGGACTACAAGAATGCTGAAGTTGATGACCATAAGATAAAGCATTACGAAAAGCAGCTATATATCTATGCTTCAGCTTTAAGTGAACTGTTCGAATTCAATGATTTTGATATTAAAAAAGGGGAAACCCACTTTGTTAAAAGTGACTATACCAATACTGTAGTTATTACTGATGAAAAGATTTCAGAGCAGATGGATAAACTGAATGATGTTGCTTTAAAGATTATCGATGAAGAATATCCTAAAAAGAAAAGCAATTTCTGTGAATATTGTAAATTTAGGATAATTTGTGGTGATTAATTAAATAAAATTGAGGTGTGTAAATATGGTAAATATGTGGATGGTTCGAGCTGGTGAAAATGCATTTTTAATAGATGATTTTAAAGAAATGAATATTGTAGCTATTGGATGGGAAATTGGAGATATATCCGGTAAAACTCCTGATGAAATTAAACACATTATGGCAAAAAAATATCCTGAAGCAAGTAAAACTTCTTTAGGTTTAAATTCAGCTCAAGTTATTAAATTTGCAATTGATTTTGAAATTGGAGATTATGTAATTTCATATAATCCTCAAACACATAATTATTTAGTAGGAAAAATTACTTCTGATTATTATTTCTCTGAAAAATTAGCTGAAAAGTATGATAAAGATAAAGATTTTTACCATCATTTCCGCGATATTGAATGGATTGGTGAAACATCCAAAGATAAATTATCACCAACTGCATTAAGACCATTAAAATCTGTAATGACTATTTTTAATTTAAATGAAACAGCTAAAAATGAAATATTATATAAATTAAATGATGAAAAAATTGAATGGACAGATTTCTACATAGAATTTGCTGATAAATTATTGCAATATAAAGACAATCGTCGTAAATTAATTAATAAGATTCAAAATGTTTTTAATGAATTAGGCATGACTTTACCTACCTTAGAAAGAGATGAGGAAGGTAGAGATATTATTCCATTTGATATTGATCCATTTACAGTATTTGCACTTTTCAACAAACAAATTTCTTATGAAAATAGGGTTAATATTTTAAATCAAATAAAAAAGGAATTTAATCTAAACAATAATGTTCCTAATTCATTTCATGGAATTGCAACAGTAAATAACCTTAAAGCTGCATTTTTCCTCTTCAGTGAAAATCGTGGAGAAAATGATATAAATAATTTATGGGAGCTTTTTGAAATTGCACTAAACTATTCAAATGACAATAATGGTGAGTTTATAAGTGCTTTTAATAATGTATTAACTCAACAAGGAATCCGTTGGAATATTACAATGGGTCTAAATTGGATTAGACCATTCACTTTTATTAATTTAGATACAAATAGTCGTAATTTATTGTCTTCACATGAGATGTTTTCTAAAGAATTTAGGGATAAAATTAACTCTTTAAAAACTCCTCCTGGAGGAGCAGAATATCTTCAAATTTGTAAAGAAGTTAAAAATAGTTTAAATAATTCTAATGTTGATAATTTCCCAGAATTGTCCCATATGGCTTATGTTTTAAAACGAGATAATCAAGATGATGATTCTTCTGGTAAAGGAATTGGTGATGGGGATGTTAAAACAACTAAATACTGGTTAATTTCTGCTGGTTCTGAAAGCATATGGTGGGAGGATTTTTATAAAAATGGAGAAGTTGGAATTGGTTTTAGTGGAACTGGAGATTTAAATCAGTATAAAACTAAAGAAGAAATTAAATTTAAATTCCAAGAGATTTTCAATGATAATAGTTCTCATAAAAATGATGCTCATGCTTGTTGGCAGTTTGTTCATGATATGCAAATTGGAGACATAATATTTGTTAAAAATGGAACTAGTGAAATCATTGGGCGAGGAATCGTCGAGTCTGGCTATGAATATAATACAAAAAACTCTTTCCATAATATTCGAAAAGTTGATTGGACTCATAAAGGAAATTGGACTTATGAAAAAGGAAATTTAATTACAAAAACATTAACTGAAATAACTAATTTTCCCGATTTAGTAAATGAACTTGTTGAGTTAGTTGATGATGGGGGAATTGTAATACCAGATTATCCTGAGTATAATCTTGATAAATTCCTTGATGAAGTTTATATTGATGAAAAAGATTATATTATTCTTATAAATTTGCTTAAAAATAAGAAAAATCTTATCGTTGAAGGCGCTCCAGGAGTTGGAAAGACATTTATGGCAAAAAGATTAGCATATTCAATAATGGGTGTAAAAGATAGTAATCGTGTCATGATGGTTCAATTCCATCAAAGTTACTCCTATGAGGACTTTGTTATGGGTTACAGACCGTCTAAAGAAGGTTTTGAATTAAGGGAAGGGTCATTTTATCAATTCTGTAAAGATGCAGAAGAAGACTCTGAAAATGATTATTTCTTTATAATTGATGAAATTAACAGAGGAAACCTCAGTAAAATCTTTGGTGAACTATTTATGCTCATTGAGAATGATAAACGTGGAGAAAAAAATAAAATTCGATTATTATACTCAAATGAATTCTTTTTCATACCTAAAAACGTCTACATTATCGGTTTAATGAATACTGCTGACAGATCTCTAGCCATGATTGATTATGCACTAAGGCGCAGATTTGCATTTTTCGATTTAAAACCTGGCTTTGATTCAAATGGATTCAAAAGCTATCAATATGAACTTGAAAACGATAAATTCAATAATCTAATTGAGGTAATGAAAGAATTAAATCAAGATATTAAGGATGATGAAAGTCTGGGTGAAGGATTCAGAATAGGACACAGTTATCTGTGCAATATTAAGGCAGAAGATGTTGATGAGAAATTGCATTATATTGTAGAATATGAACTGATTCCACTTTTAAAAGAGTATTGGTTTGATGAGACAGATAAAGTTGACGATTGGTCTTACAGGTTAAGAAGTGTCATTAATGATAGTTAATGAAACAATTTACATTAAAAACATTTATTATATGCTTTCTTATGCATTCAGAGTCTTGAATGAGAAGGGATATAAAAAGATAGAAGCGGAAAGCTTTGAAAACACAGCAGATTTACTTTCAGAAATCTTGATTATTGGCGTATCTCGCCAGATTAAACAGGGTCTTGTAAAGGATTACATTGATGTAACCGAGACCACTTCATCTGTAAGGGGTAAGATTAACATTACCGAGTCAATCAATTCCCAGTCTTTCATTAAAAAGCAGTTGAACTGTACGTATGATGAATTTTCAGAGAACTGTTATTTAAACCAAATTATTAAATCCACATTTAATCTATTGGTTAAGATAGATATCTCTTCTGCTCGAAGGAAGAAGCTGAAACGTCTGCTGATGTATTTCAGTGATGTTGACCTGATTGACGTCAATTCAATCAATTGGAAAATCAGATTTGACAGAAACAACCAGACCTATAAGATGCTAATAAATGTATGTTATCTAGCTATTAATGGATTGATTCACTCTGAAGCTTCGGGGGATGTTAAGGTAATGGAGTTTCTCGATGACCAGCAAATGAACTCATTATATGAGAAATTCCTTTTGAATTACTTTAAAAAGGAACATCCTAAGATAAAAACTCATGCTCCACAAATTGATTGGCAGATTGATAGCGGTGTGGACTTTTTGCTTCCAAAGATGAAAACCGATGTGACTTTGGAGTATGAAAATAAAATTCTAATCATTGATGCCAAATTTTATTCACAGAATACTTCAGAAAATTATGGAAAGAATATACATCACTCAGATAACTTGTATCAGATTTTTACTTATGTTAAAAATAAACAGATTGAGCATCAGGGAAACAATGTTGAAGTTAGTGGAATGTTACTTTACGCTCGCACGAATCAGAGTATTCAACCCAATAGTGAGTATGTGATGAGTGGCAATAAAATTTCAGTTAAAACTCTTGATTTGAATTATGATTTCGATTTAATTAAAGAACAATTAGATGAGATTATTTTTGAATATTTTTAAATTGTTATTGCTTTGTACAATTATATGCATTTAACAAAATTGTTATTAATAAAGATAAATAAATATTTAATAATAAGATGTGCATATTTTTCTAATAATTCTTTAGGGTAATTAGATGTCAACT
>NZ_JAZNAN010000134.1:0-6222 GCF_045586545.1 Methanobrevibacter sp. | reverse complement strand
AGTAAATATTATAATCAATTTGATGAATTTTTATTTAAACAGGAAGAATTTTTTTACTTAGATATCTACGAAAATACTCACCAATATGACGAGTTAATTAAAGAAGTAAATAACATGTTTTGGTGATTCAATGAATTATTTTCTTGATTCTAATGTTATATTGGGTTATATTTTTACTTTAGATAATTGCTTTGATTCTGTTAGTGTGTTTCTTATAGAAAATCAGAATTATTTCTATTCTGATCATGTCGATGAGGAAGTGAAAAAAGTTTTTCAAGAAAAAAATAACCAATACCAATTATTTCTTTTGAAAGTATGTAGATGTATTAATCAAATTAAAGATAATGATTTAATTAATGAGTTCCATCTTCATGAGCAAATTAATTCTTTCAAATCAATTGGTGAATTAAAAGTTTTTGAAATGCATGAGGTATTAGATAAAATCTGGAAAGAATTAGATTTTAATGAAAATCATGATTCATTTGAAGTAAAATTAAAGTTCAATGGTTTTCAGAATGATTTTTATTCATCAAATTGTTATAGAAAAAACTATATATTCAATAAAATGACTCAAATTCCCAATCATATAAAAAAAGATAAGCAAATATTAGATATGATTAAAAAAGAGAATCTTAGGCATGATTTTTTGTATGATGAAGATGAAAACATTCTTTTTGATGTTAATGAATATTGTAATAAGAATAAACATTTAAATCTCAAGTTTGTTAGTGTTGATTAAGATTTTTTAAAAGCTATTGAAATTTTAATGGAGTATTTGTGCATTAATGAATGTATTAATTTAGGAAAATTTAAAAACTGCTAAAACAATCCACTAAAACCAACATTTTTACAGACGCAATACCTGCAAAGCGATTTCTCATCGTGAATATATTTAATGCGGCCTTTGCAGTAGTAATCTCCATTGAAATAGTATACGTCATCCTTTTTATCTTCGCTGTAGGGGTGAAGTGGTCTTTTAGCTATTAATGCCAGGTAGAGTGAAACGTATTCGGTGAATCGCTTGTTTTCATCATCGCCGGCAGAATACCTGTCAAAATAAAAGCCAATGTCTGAGCGCATATTCTTTATCACGCTATCTTTAATTTCAAAATCCTCTAAAATTTCAACGCTGTAAATCTCATCATATACACTGGAGTTATATTTTGCAAGCTTTTTTGTTAAAGGATCTTTATACCTCTCATCGGTAACCTTATTTTTCAAATAGTCGATGGGATAATCCTTTAAATTTTTGCGAATAATCTTTAGGAGTTTTGATGCCTTCATAAGATTCCTTTGCTTTTCAGGAGTTCACGAGGATTGTCAACAATAGCTTTCATGGCTTCGTCTGGACTTAATCCTGCGCCCAATGCTATTTCATATGACTTTTCAAAAGTAATGATATTGTCAGGTGAATGGGTGTCAGTATTAACTAATAGATTATTTCCGACTTCACGTGCAATGTTTGCAACATGGCCGTTTCCAAGGCAGTGTCCCTGGCGAGCGGAAATTTCCAGATAGATGTCATTTTCTTTTGCGATTTCTGCCTCTTCAACTGTAATCAGACCAGGATGGCCTAGAATATCAACATGCTCTGATTCAACTGCTGCACGATTTGTTCCAGGTGTAACAGGTTCGTTTAGGGTTTCACCATGAACCACAACTATCTTAGCACCCAGTTCCTTTGCACGGGCAGCTATTCCGTCAATGGATTCGCATGGTGCATGTGTCACTTCAGCACCCAATACAACAGTTATATCCCAATTGGCATTAATATCATCAATTGCATCCTGAATTGCTGGGATTGTATCGACATTTGACCAATCAACATGGTCGGTAATGGCTATCGCTTCATGGTTTAATTTCAAAGCTCTTCTGGCCAGTTCGGAGGGCAGTAATTCTCCGTCACTGAATAAGCTGTGCATATGTAAATCGATTCTTTTGTTCAAAATATAACCTCTTTTTGTTAAATATAATATTTTATATAATACCTAGAATATATATTTATACAACTTAAATATTTAAGAGGTAATGAATATGAAAGCAAAAGCAGTAAAAATGGCCGATGGTGTTTACTGGGTAGGTGTAATCCACTGGCACAGTAGAACTTTCCACGGATATGGAATTCCTGGTACCACATACAATGCTTATTTAGTATTTGGTGAGGAAAAAACTGTACTAATTGATAATGTTTACAGAGGAATGTTTGAGCAATTCGATGCTAGAGTAAAAGACGCATTCGAACAGGAAGGAAAAGAGTTTAAAATCGATGTTTTTGTTCAAAACCACTCTGAAATGGATCACTCAACTTTCTTAAGGCAAACTATTGCAGAATATAATCCTGATGCTGAGATATATGCCTCAGCCAACTGTATCAAATTCCTTGAAGCACAATATCACAACTTCTCAGATTTAGAAATCAATGCCGTTGCAACCGGTGATGAATTGGATATTGGCGGAAGAACCTTGAAATTCATTTCAGCTCCTATGCTTCACTGGCCTGACAGCATGTTTACCTTGCTTGCTGAAGAGGGAATCCTATTCTCAAATGATGCATTCGGACAGCATGTAGCCCACTCCAAAAGATTCGATGAGGATTATGAAACTGAATACCTCCTTAGGGAAGCACAGAAATACTATGCAAACCTTGTAACATTAGGTTCACCTATGCTCAGGATGAAGTTAAACGAATTGACTGAAACAGGTTTAATCAATGACATCAAAATGATTGCTCCTTGTCACGGTCAAATCTGGAAAAACCCAGGACCAATCGTTGAAAAATATACCGAATGGGGATCAGGCGTTTGCAAAGACAAAATCACTGTAATCTTTGACACCATGCATCACTCAACAGAAATTCTAGCTTACCAAATCGCTGAAGGTATCATGAGTGAGGATGTAGAAGTGGCAATGTACTTTATGCAGGAAGACGGACCTGATGATGTAATTACAGACATCTTGGACTCCAAAGCCATTGCATTGGGTGCTCCTACCATGATGAACAAGCCGTTCCCAAGAATAGGAAACATGATTTACTGGCTGGACTGCGTCAACTTCAAAGGAACCGGCAGCGAGAAAAGTGCATTAATCTTTTCATCTAAAGGATGGGGTGGAGGAGCTATAGCTAAACTCCAAAGAGATTTGGAAGAAGCAGGTTTCACTGTAACCGACACTTTAGATGTATTGTTCGTACCTGATGAGGATGTTTTGGCTGAAGCATTTGAAAAAGGTGCAGAACTTGCTCGTTCAATAAAAGAATAATCATTTTATTCTTTTCATTTACTTTTTTTTAAGATAACATTAAGAGGTTATTTGCATGTCTGATTTGGTTATTTATTTTTCAAGAGCCGGTGAAAACTATTTCGGCGGAGAACTAAAAAACATTGAAAAGGGCAACACCGAAGTGATTGCCGAGTACATTAAAGACTTCACTGGTGCGGATTTATTTAAGGTGGAGCCAGCAGTGGAATATCCTTCCGATTACATGAAATGTATTGATGTAGCTAAAAAGGAACTGCAAAAAGATGCAAGGCCTGAAATTAAAAATCCATTGGAGGATATTTCTTCGTATGATACAATTTATATTGGTTTTCCGAATTGGTGGGGAACCCTTCCAATGCCAATGTTTACACAATTGGAAAAGCTTGATTTTACAGGCAAGACCGTTAAGGCATTCGTAACCCATGAAGGATCAGGTTTCGGCAGCGCTGAAAAGGACTTGAAAAAGTTATGTAAAGGCGCTGAAATTAAAAAGGGCTTGTCAATTCCAGGTGCAAATGTCTATGATGCAAAAGATATTGTTGAAACCTGGTTAGGAAAATAATTTTAAAATAGTGTTAATCATGTCAAAAAGTGTTTTCGTACCTGGCCACATTACAGGTTTTTTTACAATAGAAAACCATGAAGTCAGTCTAAAGAACGGATCCTGCGGTGCTGGATTTCTGCTTTCTGAAGGTGTTAAGACTACTGTTTCTCCAGCCAGCGAGTTAACGATTGAAGTTAATCAGGGAGATTCAACAGTAATAGATGAAGTCTTAAGCATTCTCGACATTGAAACTGATTTTAAAATCACACAGGATATTCAGCTTCCGATTGGAGCTGGTTTTGGAACTTCGGCCGCTTCGGCTTTAAGCTTAACATTGGCAATAAACGAGTTTCTGGACTTGGGATATTCTAAAGAGTTATGCGGTCAGATTGCCCACATGGCTGAAGTTAATCTCGGAGCGGGATTGGGTGATGTGATTGCACAAACCGGGCATGGAATGGTTTTGAGAACACAGGCAGGCGCTCCGGGCATTGGTGAGATAAAATCATTTGAGCATGATGTTGCTATTGCCTGGAAAACATTCGGAACAATAGAGACTGCAGACATTATTCGCGATGACCATCACAAGCAGGTCATTTCACAAGCTGGCCTGAAATATTTGGAATCATTTGAAAAGGAACCTACTTTAAGGAATTTTTTGGACTTTTCAAATAAGTTTTCTTATGAGATAAATTTGATGACAGATGAAGTGAAAAATCTAATTGAGTATTTTAATTCCAGGCCTGATATTTTGGGCAGTTCCATGGCAATGCTTGGAAATACTGTATTTACATTTGCATATGATGAAGATGCCTTCAAAACTTTAGGCATAGAAGACTTGCATATAGATAAACTCAACAACATTGGGATAGTTTATGATTAAACTTAGCTATGATATAAAAAAATACCGTCAGGATCTATTGGAACTGGTAAATGTAGATGATACAGTAATTGAATTGGGTTGCCATACCGGCGGAACTACTCAATTGATAGCTGACAAATGCAATGTAATAGCACTTGACAATTCTCCCGAAGCCATTGATGAAATGGAAAAGTTGGATGTTGCATTTATTCCAGGGGATGTCCGTCTGCATGAAGTTTTAGCCGAAGCATTTAAGATAACTCAAAACTGTGATGTTTTAGCTATTGATTTGGGCGGAGGATACCATCCCGATACTGTTTTTAAGGTCTTTTATATATGGTCAAGCACATTTAAACCAACACATACTGTAATTAGGAATCGTGGCATTTTGGAATTTATCAATTCCGCTAGCGGAAGTGGGGAAGAGTATAATACAGATTTAGGTTATCTTGAAACCTATCATGATTCAGGCATTCCTCCGTTAATAAAAGAATTTGAGCTATGGACACCTAAACTCAAAAAATAGTTAAGTTTAAATAATATGGTTTTTTGAAAGCAATTTTTCTTGATTAAAACAATTCGAGAATTCTCTAATCAATAATTATATAAAGGATTAAGACTAAATTGATAATTAGATAATATTGAAGAGGTTTTACTTATGGCTAAACCTATTGGGAGTACTCCTATTTTGTATGGTGAGCATGCTACTGATTTTTTAAATCATATGTTGGACCCACCTTCTGAAAAACAAAAAGAATTAAGTAAAAAAATGGAAGAACAACGTTTTGTTCCATTTTAATTCTTTTAAATTTTTTTCAAATTTAAATATAGATAAAAAAGTTTTTTCGGGTCTCTTTTTGAAATAAAGTTAATTTTTTCAACGAATTTTTTATCTTTTTCAAGATATTCAAAACCGTTTTTCAAAACATAGAAATTAAAAGCACTTGCATAACCTTCAATAACAATGAAACGAAATCCTATTCTATTTTCTGAGATCTCTTTCAAATTTTTTAAAATATTTCTTAAGATATGACTTCCTAATCCTTTACCTGAATATTTTTTGGCAATGGCAAATCTACCAATCATCACGGCTGAAATCTCTTTTTCTTTTGAATTAAGATTTAATTTTCCTTTTAATGTTATTCTTAGTTTTTCATCTTTAATCCTTTTCAAAATGATGGTGTCTGTTAGAAGAGATGCATATCCAATAATCCTTCCATCACACATTACCAATTTGGTCACATTCAACTTTGCATTTTGTTGGTTCAAAGCATCCTCCTTCAAAAAGTTGTTAAGCTCTTCATCACCACAGTCAAAATCAGTTAAATCATGTTCACTAGTCAAAGTTTCAAAATAATATTTCTCCTTAATTTCTTCAATCTCCATAATTTTCCATATATGTTCTTTAATTATTTATTATTTGCTCATAAACAATTATAATATTTATTTAAGCTTATCAAATTGTTTTCATATGAAAATATTATTTTTAACATGTTTTTGTAATTATTGAAATTTACTAATTTTAAATTTTTCCAAAATATTAAAAAGAATGTCAAAA
>NZ_JAZNAN010000133.1:0-9739 GCF_045586545.1 Methanobrevibacter sp. | reverse complement strand
ATTAAAAAAATATAAAAAATGGATAAAATAAATTTTTATCCTCTTCCAGTAGCTCCAGTAGCATCATTAACACTAATTGTATCTACATTATTTCCATCTTGGTCATATATTGTAAAATACCAGTATCCATCAGAATAATATCCGCTTCCAGCATAACATCCTGGTTCTTCAACAGCACTGTCAGCAATACTTTTTGCAGTAGAATAGGATAAATGGGTATTTGATCCACTAGAACCGGAGCCTGAACCTGATCCAGAGCCTGAACCTGATCCACCACTACCTGAACTTGAAGTTCCAGAACCGGAGCCTGATCCAGAGCTGTCTCCTCCTGAACCTGAACCGCCAGAAGTAGTTGCAACGGATGCTCCTGATCCATTATTTAAAGTGGAATTATTTCCAAGTCCACTTCCAGTATCATCATTAGGAGATGATATACTGGATAAATCAGAGAATATTGGGCTATCACTGTTGGTTATACCATAAGCAGTAACTGCTGCAGCGATACATAAAACAATAATAATTGAAATGATAATGTTTGCTTTATCCAATTTTATTCCTCCTACTTGTTGATTATAACTATAATAATAAAGATTAGTCATTCATTTAATATAAAGATTTCTATATAAATTTTTCAGTATTACTTATTAATGTTAAGGAATAAATATATACACGTTAGTTTCTAATTTCTATAATTGAGGTGACATATTTGAAAGATAGAGTAGTTATATCTCCTACAACTCGTCAAGAAGGCCATGCCGAACTCGTCATGGAAGTTGATGATGAAGGGATAGTTACAAAAGGTATGTATTTTAGTATAACTCCTGTAAGGGGTTTAGAAAAGATGGTGCTTAACAAAGCTCCTGAAACCGCTCCTGTTTTATGTCAAAGAATTTGTGGAGTATGTCCAATTCCACACACTTTAGCATCCGCAGAAGCAATGGACATGGCTTTAGGCATCGAAATTCCTAAAGCAGCAAAATTGTTAAGAAAAGCTGTCGCAGCAGCACATGGTATTAACAGTGCAGCAATTCACCACTTCTTAGTTGCACCTGACGTTGTTCCTGAGGACAAATTCGTAGATGCAGTTAACAGTGTAAGTGAAGTAAGAAAAACTGTTCAATATGTTGTAGACATGATTGCTGGTGAAGGTATCCACCCATCTGATATTAGGGTTGGAGGAATGGCAAGAAACATTACCCCATTCACCAAAGAAAGATTACTTGAAAGAATGACAGCTTTCAAACCAAAACTTGAAGCACATGTTGAATTTATTAAAAACTGTGTTGCTGAAGCTGGTTTACCTGCAGATTTAGGTGTTGTTAACCAACCATTAATGGCAATGGATGCAACTTACGGTACCAACGATTTCGATATGGACAAATTCTCAGAAGTATTACCTGAAGCATGGTATGATGACCCTGAAATAGGTAAAAGAGGTTGTTCAGTAATTCCATTATGGGAAGGTACTAATGTTGAAACTGGTCCAAGAGCAAGAATGGAAAAATTCTCTGGATTTAAAGATAAAGGTGTAGTTGCTCAACATGTAGCTCGTGCAGATGAAATGTTGAAAAACTACGAAGCTTGTATCGAAGCATTAGATGCAATCGATCCTGCAGCACCTGCAAATGTATCTTATGATAAGAGAGGAACTGGGGAACTCGGATTTGGTGTCATAGAAGGTCCTAGAGGAACTGATGTACACATGGCCCAAGTCAAAGAAGGTAAAACCCAATTCTACTCAGCAATTGTACCAACTACTTGGAATATTCCAACTATGGGTCCTGCAACTGAAGGATTCCACCATGAGTTAGGTCCACATGTAATCAGAGCTTACGATCCATGTTTATCCTGTGCAACTCATGTAATGGTAGTTGACGATGAAGATAAATCCATTCTCAAAAATGAAATGGTGAGAATCTAAGTGGAGGATAAAATAATGCCTTATGATTCGGATATAATCGTTATTGGATGTGGAAATATATTATTTAAAGATGATGGTTTCGGTCCAATAGTAATTAACCTATTACAAAAATATTTCAATGATAAAAACGATTATTACGATCCGGCTGTTACTTCATATGTTGAAGATGAATTTGATAAGGATGTTTTAAATCAAATTAAAGCAAAATTTGAAGATGTAAGTTTGCCAGAAGGAGTGCAATTTATTGACGGGGGTACTGCAGCTCCAACAAATTTCTTCCCATTGTATACTGAATATGATTGGAAAAAATTAATTGTAATTGATGTTGTTGAATTTAACGCAGAACCTGGAACCGTAGATAAATTTGATCCCAATATCATGCAGATAGGAAAGTATGACAATCCTCATGGTTTGACTGTCGAAGAACCTCTTCAAAAAATTTCAGAAAAATGTGAAGTAGTTGTTGTTGGTTGCAAACCAGCAGAAATTCCAACTCCGGATGTAGATGTAGGTTTATCCGAACCAGTTGAAAAGGCAATTCCTGAAGCTATTGATCTTATTTTAAATGAAATCGGGGTAAAATAATGTTTGATAAATTGAAAAAAGCTTTGGGCGGTTCTAAAGAAGAAGTCGCACCAAAAGTAGAAGAAAAGGTTGAAGCAGCTGCAGAAGCACCTGTTGAAACTGCTCCTGCAGAAGAACCTAAAGCTGCTGCAGCAAAACCACGTATTGGTTACATACACTTAAGTGGTTGTACCGGAGATGCAATGTCCTTAACAGAAAACTACGACATTTTATCCACTGTTTTAACTGATTTGGTTGACATTGTATATGGTCAAACTTTAGTAGATAAATGGATTCACGGTACTTATGCTGAAGAAATGCCTGAAATGGACTTATGTTTAATTGAAGGTTCAGTTTGTTTACAAGATGAACACAGTGTTCACGAATTATTAGAAGCAAGAAAAAAATCTGGATTAATTGCTGCATTCGGTTCATGTGCAATGACCGGTTGTTTCACAACCTTTGCACGTGGTGGTCAACAAGCACAACCTAAACACGAATCTTTCGCACCAATTAGTTCATTAGTTAAAGTCGATTTAGCACTTCCTGGTTGTCCTGTGGCTCCTGAAGTAATTGCAAAAGTTGTAGTCGCATTATGTAATGGTGATATGGAATACTTACAACCTGCAATCGATAAAGCTGCTTGCAACACTGGATGTGGTTGTGACGTAATAACTAACGTTATTCGTAACGGATTATGTACTGGATGTGGAACTTGTGCTCTCGCTTGTCCTACAAGAGCTATGGACTTCTGTGAAGGTAGGCCTAGCTGTGACAGAGACAGATGTGTAAAATGTGGAACTTGTTATGCAATGTGTCCAAGAGCATGGTTACCTATAAAAAGAATTAAAGAGGAAACAGGATTATAGGAGGAATGAACATGCCATTAGGAACTTATAAAGAAGCATTATCTGCAAGATCTACTGATAGCAAAATTACAGATGTATCACAAGACGGTGGAATTGTTTCAGCATTACTTTGTTACGCACTCGATGAAGGAATCATTGAAGGTGCTGTTGTAGCTGGAACTCCTGATGAAGATTGGAGACCTGTTCCTACTGTAGTAACTTCCGCTGATGAAGTTATTGCTGCTGCTGGAACCAAATACTCAATGTCCCCAACTTTAGGTGCTTTAAAAGAAGCAACCCGTCAATACGGATTAGAAAAAGTTGGTGTTGTAGCAACTCCTTGTCAAATCCAAGGTTTAAGAAAAGCACAAGCATATCCATTCACTAGATTTGTCGCTGAAAAAATCAAATTAATCATCGGTATCTACTGTATGGAAAACTTCCCTATGGCTTCTCTTGATACCTTTGCAGTATCAAAATTAGGATTTGACTCATTACAAGATGCTACCAAAATGGACATCGGTAAAGGTAAATTCTGGTTAACCAAAGATGGTGAAGACTCTGGTTTAGCTATTAAAGAAACACATGGTTACGAACAAGCAGGTTGTAACATCTGTATGGATTACGTAGCTGAATGGGCTGACGTATCAACCGGTTCTGTTGGATCTCCTGACGGATGGTCTACTGTTTTAACCAGAACTGATGCTGGTGAAACTATATTCAAAGCTGCTGTTGACGCAGGTTTAATCGAAACCAAACCAATGGACGAAGTAAAACCTGGTCTTCCTTTACTTGAAAAATTAGCTCAAGGTAAGAAAGACAAAAACGGCAAAGAACGTGAAAGAAGAGCACAAATGGGATTACCACTTCCTGTGGAATACTAATTCCACTTCTTTCTTTTTTTCTTTTTTTTAAATTAAATTTAAATATTTTCATATTCAATATAATAACATATTATTGGAGGTGAAAATATTAGATTAAATAAAATTCTATTTATATTTATTGTAATTGCTTTTATTTTATCTATTAATTTTGCTTTTGCAAGCGAAAACACAACTGATTTAGCAGTTAATGATGATGTTAGTCAGTTAGAAGTTGAAAATGTACAATTACAGGACAATTCAGATACTGATGTATTATCTGTTTGGGATGATGAGCCGGTAATTGCTCAGGAAAATTCTTCTGATGACATTCAAACTATAAACACAGGTAAAGTTACCAATAGATTTGCGGAAGGAGTTATTTACACTGCAACATTCTATGATGTTGATGGCAGTCCTTTAAAGGATACACTTGTGTACTGTTATGTTAGTTCCGTCGACTATTATAACACAACCACTGATTCCCAAGGTTTTGCAGAATTTGCATTGCCTCTTAGCAAAGGTTCATACACATTATTTTTAATCAATCCCGAAACTAGTGAAGTTGTCAATGATACAATCAAAGTATTTGATGTTTTAAAAGGAAACAAGGACATTGAAATGTATTATGACAGTGGAAAATACTATAAAGTTCGCGTATATGGTGATGACGGAAAACCTGTAGGTGCAGGCAAAAAAGTTAAGTTTGCAATCGGCAGTAAAACAGTAACTAAGAAAACTGATAAAAAAGGTTATGCAAAGGTGAAAATCACAGTTAAACCTGGAGCATACTATATCGGAGCACTCTATAAGGACTTCGCTGTTGTAAATGTTCTTCTTGTCAATCAGGTAATAGAGCCAAAAACAAGTTATAGTGCTAAAGTTGCCAAAGCCACAATCAAATATAAGGTTAAATTCCTAGGAAAAAATAAGAAAAACAAAAAGATTACAGTAAAATTCAACAAGAAAAAATACACTGCAAAAACAAATAAAAAAGGAATAGCAACATTCACACTTAAAACCCCTAAAAAGGTAGGATATTATAAGCTTGTTGCTTCTTACAAGAAGTCTAAAGTGACTTCAATATACTACAAATACTATGCTTAATGAAGAGAATCATCTCTTCATTTTTTTAATTTTAAATGGTTGTAACGGTACAGCCTTCTTTTTCTATAACGACAGTATGCTCTTTTTGACTTACGAAGTATCCTTTTTTCTCACGAAGTGGTGCATAAGGATAAATGGCCATTGCTCCAGCTAATTGTTTTAAAGCAATGTTTCCTCTTCTTTCACCGAATTCGTCTGTAATCCAGCGGCCTGAGAATGGAACATATCTATGGTTATTTTGAATGTATTTTAAAACTCTTTGAGTATTTTTCATTCTAAAAGGCTTATTTGCCAAATATGAAAAGATATAATGTCCCGGGGAATCATTTACCCATCCTTCCCCATTTGTTGCAAAAGGTTCAATTGCAATAGCCTGACCTTCTTCTAAAATAAAATTGTCATGATTGTCATAATTTGGAATGGAAATTCCTGCATGCAGATTATTTTGCTCTAGGCTATGGCCGGTTAGGTTAAAAATCGGATTCAATTTATATTCGGATATTGCTTCATGAACTGCAGCACCTATTTTTGAAACTTCAATGCCTGCTCTCGCTGTAGCTATTGCCGCTTCAAGACCTGCAGCTGATGCTTCTATAATCTCTTCATGTAAGTTAATTTCATCTTGAGTGTAGTTTTCATCAATGTTTCCATCGGCTATCACGGTTATTGCTGTATCTGCAATGTATCCATCAACCATTGCCCCTAAATCTAATTTTACCATATCTCCTGCTTTAAATTTTGTTTTATCATTTGCAGGTGAAGTGTAATGTGCGGCAATTTCGTTTATTGAAACATTGCATGGAAATGCGATTTCAGCACCGGATTTTAAAATTTCACTTTCTACATATTCTACTAAATCAATAACTAAAGTTCCATCTTTAATCATTTTTGAAGCTTCACCACGAATCTTTGAAGCAATTTTTCCAGATTCAATATAAGATTCCATCATAATTTGTTACCTTCTTAATTAAATAATTAATTATATAATTGATAAAGTTATATTATTATTTATATACACATTACTCTATAAATATAATTGGAGGTTAAAAAAATGGAAACTATTCCTACAATACCAGATCAGATATTCTATTTGATAATTATATTGATTGTTGCTGCTGTACTTATTATCATTGTTTTCCAATGGAGAAAAGTCGCACAATCTAAAAATTCAATATTAATGCTTGAAAAAGAAATTGAGCTTAAAAAGATGTCAATGGTGGAAAAAGACATTGAATCTAAAAGATTAATGGATAATCCGATTCCATTACCACAAGAACAACAAGACAGCCTTTCAGCTATCAGACAATCTACAACCGAAGTAAGAAGTAATGTAGGTTATCTTCACTCTGAAATTAATGAAAGATTAGCAAGACTTGAAGCTGAAACAGAACAAAGAAAACTTGAAAAAATGCTCAAGGAAATTGAAGCAAAAGAAGCTAAACTTAAAAAAATGAATAAATAGGTGGTAATATGGATGCTATGGAAGCAGTTGCCATAATAATTTTAGTTATTGCAATTGTTGTTTTAGTTTATTATTATTTATTAAACAGTCCTGAAAGTATGGATAAAATACGCAACTTTGTTCCAACAAGTGCTGATGCGCACATGAATGAAGTTCTAGGTAAAAATCCAGAATATGCTGATTTAACTAAGGAAGATTCTATTGAAAAAGAAAAATCAATGGGTAAAAGAATTAAAGTTAAATTAAGCGACATTGACATGTCAAGTTTAAATAATGAAGCTTTTTCTAATAAAATAGATGCATTTTTCGATGAAAAAAGCGATCAATTAATTAAAGATTGGTCTTTGGCTACAACTAATGATCTAGAAGAGCTTCAATCTAAATTCTCTGAAACTACAAACAATGTTGATAATTTGGAAAAAAGTTTTAATGAATTCAAAAAATCATCTGAAGAATTCCAAAAAGTCACTGAAGAGAAATTAGATGATTTAGATAAGAGGATTGAGTCTTTAGAAAATAATTAATTTTATTTTCTTATTTTTTCCACTTTTTCCGAAATGTTTATATATTATTTGAACAAAAGTAATAATAGTTGTAATACTATTTTTGTTCGTATAGCAGGGTGGGGTAGTCTGGTGATCCCGCGGGGCTCATAACCCCGAGATCCCTAGTTCAAATCTAGGCCCTGCTACTTTTAATTAATATTTTTCTGGCAAGTTAAAGACAGCTGCTGGTTTTTTTTAAAACTAAGGAAACTCCGCCCATCTAACAATACTATGGCGTTGAAAAACGTATACTGAGAAGTATGACTCTGGAGCAGAAACGACACGGCTTTTAATGGTTGACGATGATATTTAATTGAGGACATTAAAAGAAGCGGTGAAACGGCCATTCCATAGGATGCAAGAGCAAATTTGCCGATAATCGATTGTGTAGGCAAGGTAGTTCGCTAAGACGAATGCTGTTAAACAGAAGGCGGGTTACTCTTAACAGGCCATGAATATTAATTATATGATTATTTTTACTTTTTTTAGAAATTTTCCATTGTCAAATCAAAAAATATATGTTCTATGCAGACAAGATTTAAAATTGATTTCAGTTAATTTAGTTATTAAAACAAGTTGGACATTCATTTTTTTTAAGATTGTGTTTATGGAAGTGATTTGATGCATGTGATTGCAATTGAAAATTTCACTAAAGATTACGGTAATAAAAAAGGGGTTTTTGACGTATCTCTTCATATTGAAAAAGGTGAAGTGTACGGATACTTGGGGCCTAACGGAGCCGGAAAATCAACGACTTTAAGGCATTTGATGGGGTTTAGCAAAGCTGATTCTGGCAAATTGTCAGTGAATGATTTGGATTGCTGGAAAGATAAGACCATTATCAAAAAGGATGTAGGATATCTGCCTGGTGAAATAGCATTGCCTGAGGACATGACAGGAATCGAATATTTGAAGTTAATTGATAAGCTCAGAAAGACAAATGATTTAAGCTACGCAAATGAACTAATTGAATATTTTGAAATTGATTCCAGTGTGAAAATTAAAAAAATGAGTAAAGGGATGAAGCAGAAAATTGCAATTATAATGGCTTTCATGCATGACCCGGATATATTGCTTTTAGATGAACCTACAAGTGGTCTTGATCCATTAATGCAAGAAAAATTTATTAAATTGATAAATAATGAAAAGCAAAAAGGCAAAACAATAATCCTCTCTTCCCACATCTTTGAAGAAATAAGTAAATTGTGCGATAGGGTTGGAATCATTAAAAAAGGTAAGTTAATAAAAGAAGTGGTGATGGCGGATTTAAAGCATTCGGAAAATAAAACTTACAAAATCGAATTTAAAAATGATGAGGATTTTGTTAAAATAAAAAATGAATATCCAAATGCAGAAGTCGAAACAAGCAAAAAACAAGTTATCATTTCAATTACAGACAATGAAATTAATAATCTCATATCTGACTTATCTTCCTGCGACATACGCTTTCTTAAGGAAGAAAAACATACTTTGGAAGAATATTTCATGAAATTTTATGAGGATGATGAAAATGTTTAGCATAACATATTTTAACCACTTAATCAAATCCAATTTTAAATTCTTATTGGCTTTCACTTTTGTGCTTTGCGCATTTTTAATTGTAATATGCAATGTTTTCACACCTGAGACAATTAGCGGAATAAGCGATACCACAAAAGGAACAATAGCTTCAAATATTTTAACCGGCAACGGTTCATTAGTTAGCTTCTTGTCAAATTCATTCTATGCGCTCATGGCTATTTTTTTCCCAATGGTCTATTCAATTTTTGTTGCTAATAGGATGATAGCGGAAAAGGTAGACACAGGAAGCATGGCAAGTTATCTGTCCACACCTGTGAGCCGGAATACAATCACTGTTACAAGTGCGGCATATTTAATCTTATCTTTAATTGTAATGTGGTGTATTGCATCAATTGTTGGCATTATTGCTGCTAATGCTTTTCAACCGGATGCATTGGATGTGGATACATTTTTAATGCTTAATGTTGGTGTTTTTTTATATCATTTTGCTATAAGTTCAATATGCTTCTGTTCTTCCTGCATATTCAATACCTCTAAAAATTCACTGTTGATAGGTGGGGGTCTGCCTCTGATGTTTTTTGTAATCAGTTTATTGATGAAGCTGTCCGACTCTTTGGAATTTCTTGAATATTTCACATTAAATTCATTGTTTGACCCTTCCAGTATATTGAATAACAGTGGATACAGTCAGGAATTCATGATTATGGCCACAATAGGCATAATATTGTATGTTATTGGAATAGTGTGGTTTGAAAAGAAAGATTTGCCGTTATAATTGGGTATAATGGCAAAAATATAATATTCAATAGGTTCTTTTTTATTTATACTATTGACTAATTATAATAGCTTAACATAGTTAAAAAATTACTAATCTAAGCAATTAATTACTTACTAACCTGTTAAACAGAAGG
>NZ_JAZNAN010000132.1:0-36460 GCF_045586545.1 Methanobrevibacter sp. | reverse complement strand
ACGACATGGCTACGATCCGACTTTCACCCACTTGGTCTTTGTAGTAGCTGACATCACCCTGCACGTTTTGCACTTGTTCAATTGTGTCGGCCAGGTTTTCAATATCGGTATTTGTAATGTTAATGTTATTGGTCTGGACATAATTGTTTATGATGTTTACAATTGTGTCATGGTCTGTAACATTGTCGCTGGCCACTTCTTCTTTCACTTGAGTTACTAAATCAGATAATGCATCAGGATCTACACCTGAATTGTCTACAATTTCAGCTTCGGTATAGATTTCATCGTTTGCCGCTTCTTTTACACTATCTGGAATTTCAACATCTGTTACCTCTTCATATGAGTTCATTATACCAGCAAGAGCAGATTCCCCAGTTGCTTCAACAGGACTGGTTACATAAACATGGCCACTGGTGATTCCTGCTGATTTCAAGGCAGAAATATACATTTGACCTGTTATTGTAGTAATTTTAGATTTATCCACACTCACTTTTAAATCAGCATTATCATTTAAATCCACAAGCGCAGAGGACAATATTTGATTTGAATTGTAGTATTTTCCTGTTATTCCGCTTGAGACTTGATTAACTTGTTCTGCAGTTATTATTTTTACGTCAACATTGTTCACATCCAAACCTGATTGGGATGCAAAGAATGAATCTACATTTGATTTAAAGTCAGAATTTGCATAGGTTGTCTCACCATAAGTTATTACAACATTTGAATCAGTTGAAAATCCTGCTGGGATTAGCATACCCATAAGGATTAAAGCCAATATTGCTATAGTAATCTTACGCATTTTTATCACCTCTTTTGAATTCCTAATTTTAATTAGGAAAACAAGTATATAAATGTTGCAGTTTTTTAACTGTCAAGCCGTCTTGAACTGGCGCAAGATTTTGATTAGCATGAAAAAACTTAATGTAAAAAATTTAGGTATGACTAAAAATTTAAATAAAAGTAGAGGCAATACAATATATGAGGAGATTTGATGAAAAAAATTACCGTAGACATTTTAATGGGTACTGCAATTGTATTGGAATTTCTAAGCCTTCCAATTTTAATTCATGAAATCGTAGGAATAGCATTGATATTTCTAATCATAGCACATATACAATTAAACAAAAACTATTTCAAAGCAATACCAAAAGGAAAATACACACTCAAAAGAACTATCGATCTTATCATAAACATCGGGCTTATGATTTCCTTATCAGTGACCATCATCTCAGGAATTTTTTCAATCCGGAAATCCGGTTTGAAAATCGGAAAACATAAGATTTCGCATATTCACAAATCCTCTTCAGTATTAAGCCTGATATTTTTAGGACTGCATCTTTTAAGCACCCGTAAGAAACTATCCAGAGAGATTAAGAAACTGCACTGACTTTCAGTTTTAAAACTTTCCGTTATGATTCTAATCAATCAGATTATCAATTTTTTCAAAAAGCTCATGACAGTTCTCAAGAAGATTCCTGAATTCCTCATCATTTTTTGACATTAAAACTATTTTCAGCCTTTTGTCCTCCTTAAAGATTTTTACCTGGTCAGATTCCTCATCGTTATCGAAGGCATTAATGATTAAAGATTTGATTTCATTATAGTTCTCTTCAGTTAAATTATGCATACGGTTATGATTTAATACATTCATCGCATGGATGATTCCGTTATCCGGCATATCAATGCAGGAAGATATCCTGATTTTTGTATTCATATAATATGGGGCTTCTATTTTGTCTCGGCGAAGCACAATTGAAATCTTTGATATGACATGGTCGTCATTGCAATTTTCATTTATGAATTTAATCAATTGGAACTGTTTTATGTTTGCATTGTTATTCATGAAAGTCATGATAATATATTATATTTTTCAATAAATTAATGTTGGCAAAATCTTCAAAGCCTAAATCTCCTGTAAACAGCTGATTTTTGAGACTTTTCATGATATCTGTTTGGATCTTGTATAGCATCAGCAGGCATGTTTGGAGAAAATTGGCTGCAGGTATCTGTCGGTTGCGTATGCACTTTAGTCAGCATGCAGATTACGCCTTCAGCCACACCGTAAAGCTGGACATTGGATTGCCAGTGCCTGCAGTTTAAACAAACCGGGTCTGCATTAAGCTCTGAAATATTAATTCCATCAATTTCATACATTTTCTCACCTGTTCCTGTTTTGAATGTTTTCGCAGAAATGATTCATCATTTCAACCAATCCCTGTTATATTATTGATATTAATGCTAATTAAAAGTTAATAATAACAATCTTGACATCATTTAAATACAATGAATTATTATAATCTTAAATATGTATTCAAATCC
The DNA here is from genome assembly GCF_045586545.1 of Methanobrevibacter sp. Taxonomy (GTDB): domain Archaea; phylum Methanobacteriota; class Methanobacteria; order Methanobacteriales; family Methanobacteriaceae; genus Methanocatella. The sequence goes on along the minus strand of NZ_JAZNAN010000132.1, from coordinate 34,141 downwards.
TGCTTCAGACATATTTACTTTGATTTGCATGATACTCTTTGTTGTAGTGGTCGTTTCATTCTGCTGCAGTGGTGAGGGCAGCACCTCAAATCAAAATAATTACACTAAGCAAAATACCTCAAAACGAAGCGACAATTACTATAGTGGAAGTTCATACTCAGAATGTCCGGCATGCGGTGCTCCGCACTATAACGGCTTTTGTGAAGAATGCGGATACCCCGATATCAATCAGGGATGGCTGGGAGAGAACGGTTAGAAATGCAAAAGGCATTATAATTTGAGGTAATAAAAAAAATAAGAAGTGTAGATGGTAGTGAATCATCTACTTAATTTTAATTTTTACTTTTTTAGTTACTTTGTTATAGTAGCTATTTCCTTTATAAGTTATTTTTGCTTTAATAGTACCTTTTTTAGTTAATTTTTTAATTTTAAAGGTAGCTTTACCTTTTTTATTGGTTTTAGCAGTGTAGGTTTTCTTATTTATTTTAATTTTAACTTTAGCATTCTTGATACCTTTATTTAAGTTATTTTTCAAAGTTATAGTGTACTTTTTGGTTTTCACAGATTTTTTAAAGGTTTTTGCTTTTGCAGTTATTTTAGGAGTTGCCTTTTTAACAGTGACATTAACAGTAGCTGTTGATTTGTCATAAATATTATTTCCATCAAATGTTACTGTTGCAATATAATCTTCTGGAACCAAATCATTTATAAGAACTTTAATCTGACCATTAACATCAGTAGTTAAAATTTTTTCACCATTAAGATTTACTGATACATTTACTCCATCAATAGGTTTACCATTATAATCTTTTAAAGTAACAAGTAAAGAATCATTAACATTATAAATAACAGTTAAATCTGATGAATATAATGAAACTTTAATTTTATTTACTTCGACTTTTGCAGTAGCACTTGACTTATCATATGTAACATTTCCGTCAAAGGTAATTGTTGCAGTATAAGTTTTTGGAACTAATCCATTAGTAGAAACTTTAACCTGACCATTAACATCAGAAGTATATGATTTAACACCATTGAAGTCTATAGTTAATTTTTCTCCTTTAATCAAATTACCTTCTTGATCTTTAAGAGTTACAACTAAAAAAGTGTTATCGTTATATGTAGCAGTTACATCTGAAACCACTATTTTTGTTGGAACTTTATTAACTTTCAAGACAGCATTAGCAAAAACACAATCATCATCCATATTAATAATTTTAATAGTATATTTTCCAGGGTTTAGAGTTTTTGAATTGATAGTAATTACTTTATAACTGGTCTCTTTAACTTTACCTGAATATTCCCAATCAATTTTTTGAACACCATTGGAATCAAAGATTCTTAAATAAAAATTGTATGGAGACATTTTTTCAGGATAAGTTGGATATATGGAAATAGAAATATTTCCATCAGAGTTATAAATCATATTTGTATCATTAACACTAACAGAATATGCATAATAAGGATAATTAACAGTTAAATTAGCCGTTCTCAACACATAATTATCTTCAGTGTTTAAAATTTTTATAGTGTAACTTCCAGGCTCCAGTTCATTACCACTAAGAGAATAAGTTCTAGTATGTTGGAAAGTAGAATTATAAAATCTAGCACTTATTTTTTCAACATTGTTAGCATCATAAATTTTCAAATAGTAATCATACCCAAAAGAATTTGAATAATCATAAGTAATGCTCATAGTTATATTTCCAGGAGCCCCATAATATGTGCTAGTATATGGAACATAAACTCCATAAAGATAACTAGATTGAGCTCGTATTATCAGTTTGGCTGTATCTATTACCATGTAATCATCTGCATCGATTAATTTTATCGTATATTCCCCTGGTGAAAATTTATCAGATGAAATCTTATAACCTACAGAAATATCAGAAAATTCAACCCCCTGATATTTCTCTCTAACTTTCAAACGATTCTTAGAATCACAAATTTCTAAAAAAAACTTATAACTATAATTACTGACGTAAATACGTGACATAGCCTGGGAAACATGAATACTAATAGTTCCACCATATTCATAATCTAAACAATAATCCTCCACAGAAGCTGAATATAAAGAACTATCATAAGACCGAATGGTTAATTTTGCTTGGCTTTTCACTTTATTAGTGCCTGTATCCACTAATTTCATTGTATAAACCCCGGGTTCAAATGTCGATGGGAAGAAATTATAAATTACAGAATCAAAATCTTCAACACCACAAAATCTTTCATTAACTACCTCCTCGTTTTGATCATCATAAATCTTTAAATAAAAATCATATTTATAATAAGAAGCATAATCCGGAGTAATATTTATATAAATTTTCCCTCCAGTTCTATAATTAAAAGTATAATCTTCAACACTAACTGAAGAACCATAAGTAGCTCTTACTGTTAATTTTGCAGTATCCATCACAACATTATCATCATGATTAACTATATTAACTGTGTAAATACCTGGAGCTAAAGAGTTTGCAGGAATAGAATGATAAATTTCACTATCAAAAGAAGTACCTAAATAACGTTCTCCAACAACAAGGTTATTATTTGAGTTATAAATATAAACATAGAAATAATATTTATAATAATGATCATAAATCACATATCGAGAAGTATTATATGAAATAGATACTTTAAACTGCCCATCATGATCATAATTAATAGAATTATCAGATACCCTTACTGAATAATCTACATAACCATCTAATGATGACACACCCTCAATATTGGATTCATTATCAGCAGAAATTATATTATTTTCTTCAGATGAAGAGGATAAAAATTCATTACTTTCACAAACATCATCTGAATTAATATCCTTGTTATTAAGAGAGTCATAATCAATTAATTCAAAATTTCCTATAGTATCCTCCTGATTTAAATTAACAGTATTGCATGTATTATTATCTGTTGCACTAACAGTAGAAATAGTCAATAAAGTTAAAAGGAATATCGTTAATACAATTATCTTTCTGTTTATCAAAAATGTTTCCCCCAATTCAGACTTATTTATTAATAGTATTTATATACACTATTTTATATTAATGTTTACCCTGCATAAAACATTGATTTATGGTTATTACTATGAAGCGTTTCTGAAAATGATTTTTCAGTTAGCCAATGGCAGATGTCAATCTGATTTGAAATACTTAATTCCTAATCATTCCCCGCCAACCGGAAAAATATAAATCCTAAAACAGCCAAAACTCTAAAAGAGAAAAAATCATTTTTTACAAACAGTTGATGAGGTATTGACAATGGGAGAACTTTCCAAACTGTCGAATATCGGCAAAGTACTTGAAGAGCAGCTGAATGAGGTGGGAATCAACACCATTGAGAGCTGACTGATATCGGAAGCAGGGAAGCATGGCTGAAAATTAAAGAATTGGATGAAAGCGCATGCATTAACAGACTGATGGCACTGGAAGGAGCCGTACAGAATATACGCTGGCATGACCTTTCAAAAGATGATAAAAAGAATTTAATAGATTTTTACAGTAATTATAAAACAGAGGATATTTAAAAATGGAGAAACAGTTATTCTCCACCACCAATTTTTACTTTTTTCCAAATAAATTACCGGACATGATGCGCCTCAGGATTTTTTCAAAATCAATATTAATCCAAAACAACAAAACTATCACCAGAGGTAGTTAATATGCAGAGCAATATCACAAAAGAGATGGATTTCAGATTTCCACCGATAGTACTAATCAAAAGCGACACCAAACCGGAAAATGCAATAGGACCCAAAGAAGGAAAAGGCGGTTGCGTAATGAGCTTTGTTGCACAGACAATAGCCAAAAGAAAACCGACCTGCTTTGGCCGTGACAACATCACCTGCGGAGGACTTGCCACAGGTTTCGGCTGGGGAGACGGCTTTAAGGATGAGGATGCCCTTGACTTTCAGGCAACTTTTCTATCCTGTGGTGTTGAATCAGCTCCCAACAGGAAAGATTACGAAACCAGATTGGGCTACATGAAAAAGCACACAAGGGAAATGTTCAGGGAAGGCGAAAGAATTTTCACTGATTTTGAAACTGCAAAAGAGAATATAAAAAACCGTCCCATCTATGACAGCGAAGATTATGTGATATTTAAAGGCCTTGAAGATCTGGAAGAAGATGAAATTCCACAGTCCGTCATTTTCACCGTAAACCCGGTTGAACTGACTGCCCTAATCCAGATTAACACATCATTCAGAACTGAAGGCGCATATCTTTTGACCCCACAGGCATCATCATGCCAGGCAATCGGAAGCTTCACCTTCCAACAGGCTGAAAGTGATGATCCAAAACCAATTTTAAGCCCGATTGACTTTGCGGGAAAAAGAAAGATGAAACATTTCATTCCAAATGAATATATGCATCTGTCAATGCCTTGGAAATTGTTCCTAAAATTGGAAGAAGTTAGTAAAAAGAGCGTTCTTCAAACTGAGTTGTGGCAGAAATATAAGTGATATCTACTTTTCCATATATGAACTCATTCTGCTTTGACTGTTCAGGGTATTGTAATAGTATCCTTTCTGTTCAAGCAGTTCCTCATGAGTTCCCTGCTCGATAATTTGTCCATCTTCAATTACGATTATATTGTCGGCATCCCTGACTGTTGAAAGCCTATGGGCTATGATGAAGCTGGTTCTGTCTTTCATCAGCTTATCCATTGCCTTTTGAATCAGTTTTTCTGTTCTTGTATCGACTGATGAAGTAGCTTCATCCAGAATCAATATCTGCTTGTTTGAGAGGATGGTTCTTGCTATTGTGAGAAGTTGCTTTTGTCCATGGGAAATGTTGTCTGCATCTTCGTTCAGCATCATTTCGTATCCTTCAGGATTCTGCATTATAAAGTGGTCTGCATGCGCTTCTTTTGAAGCCTCTATGATTTCTTCTTCAGTGGCATCCAGTTTTCCATAGCGGATATTGTTCAGGATTGTGTCATTGAAAAGCCATGTGTCCTGAAGCACCATGCCCACAAGGGACCTTAGGCTATGCTTATCATATCTTTCAATATTTACGCCGTCAATCTTTATTTCCCCGCCATTTACGTCATAGAATCGCATGAGCAGTTTTACGATGGTAGTCTTGCCCGCTCCGGTTTCACCAACAATAGCTATCTTTTCTCCTTTTTTGACTTTAAATGACAGATCCTTAATTACCGGTTCATCCTCATTGTAGCCGAAGCTGACGTTTTCAAAGCTGATTTCATCATTTATTCCTTCGATTTGTTCTTTGGATGGATTTTCCTCAACATCTATTTCCAAAAATTCGAATATTCTCTCGCTTGCGGCCATTGCGGTTTGTATCATGTTCATGATTCTTGTCATCTGCTCGATTGGAGTTGTGAAGTTTTTGGAGTACTGGATAAATGCCAGGATGTCACCGACGCTTATTGCATTTTGAAGTACGAATACCGCTCCAAGAACTGATATGATTACATACTGGAGATTGGAGATGAAATGAACGAAAGGACCGGACAGGCTTGAAAAGAACTTTGATTTCCATTCCTGTTCATACCAGTTTTCATTTTCCTCATCAAAGATATCCATGGATTCCTCTTCCTGGTTGAATGCACGGATGATTTCATGGCCTGTAAATGACTCTTCAATCAGTCCGTTTAATCTGCCTCTGTATTCCAATTGCTTTAAATAGTAATCCTGTGAGAATTTGGTAACTTTAAATATAATGAAAAAGGCAATTGGAACCAATACTATTGTGGCAAGTGTCAGCCATACATTAATGGAAAGCATCATCACTGTAACTCCGACTATAGTGATGACCCCTGTCAATAACTGGTTGAATGTCTGAACGATACCTGACTGCAGGGAATCCACATCGTTTGTGATTCTAGATAAGATATCACCTCTTGTATTTTTATCCAAATCCCCCATTGACAGATGAGTGATTTTTTCAATCAGGTCCTTTCTCAGGTTATAGCTTATGTCAGTTGTAATGTCAAGCAGGAGATAGCTTTGAATATAGGAAAAGACTGCACTTATGACATATAGAATTACGACTATTATGAGCAGATTGATAATATATTCCAGATTCATGTTTCCGGAGTTTATCCCATCGAATATTGCAGTTGTGGCAAATCCGATTAAAAGAGGGCTTATTACTGAAAATACCGTTGATATGATTCCGCAGATAACTGTTAGGCTTAACTTGAATTTATATCCTATCAATAGGCTGAAAATGTTTTTTATGGACTGTTTGGTATTTGCCGGTTTTTCAGGAGGCGCTCTTCTTGGTTTTCTTGCCATATCATTTGCCTCCTGTGGTCTTTTTGATATAATCAGTGTCTATCATGAAATTAGAAGAGTCCTCCTCATCATATAACAGCTCCTTGGACTGCTCTATTTGAGAAGATACGATTTCTCGATAGATGCTACAGTTTTCATTCAAGTAATCGTGACTGCCCTTGTCGATAATTTCTCCTTCATCAAGCACGATTATTTCATCGGCATCCATGATTGTTGAAATCCTCTGTGAGACAATAAGCATCGAGGAAGTTTCCTTTAAGCTTTTCAGGTTCTCTTTCACTTTCGCTTCAGTATTCATGTCAAGTGCTGAAAAGCAGTCATCAAACAGGTAAAAGTCACGTTCGGATATTACTGATCTTGCCAGCTGAAGACGCTGCTTCTGCCCACCTGAGAAATTGGATGCTCCCTGTAGAACCTCATCGTCCAGGCTTTCAATGAAGTCCACTTCCGCCATATCTAATGCCTTTCTAATCTCTTCATCGCTTGCATCCTCTTTGCCTATCAGCATGTTTGACCTTATTGTACCTTCGAAAAGAATTGCCTTTTGAGGGGCATAGGAGATTCTCTGTCTAAGGACGGATAATTTATACTCCTTGATATTTTTATCATTGATGAGGATTTCCCCGCCGCTTACATCCTGAAGACGTGGAATCAGATTAAGAATTGTGGATTTTCCGCTTCCGGTCCCTCCTATTATTGCGGTAGTCTTTCCTTTTTCCAGTTTGAAATTAACATTTTTCAGTATTTCCTTTTCACTTCCGGGATAGATATAGGTTACATCCCTAAATTCAATGGTAGGATTGTCATCTATCTCATCAATCGGTCCGTCGCTGATTGATATTTCGGTATTTATTACCTCTGCAACACGTCTTCCTGATACAAGAATTCTTGGAATCATTATCAGGAATCCGCCCATCATCAGAAATGCCATTACAATCTGTGTGGCATATTGGATGAATGCTATGATTGTACCTGTCAGTATTTCGCCTCTGATTGCATCATATGCCCCAAAGTATAGAATAAGGACAATCATCAGATTCAACATTAATGTCATTGCAGGCATTAAAATAAGAATCACACGAAAAACCTTCAGGTTTACTGACCTGAAATCCTCATTAGTTTTTTCAAATCTTTTCTCTTCGTAATCCTGCCTTACGAATGCTTTAATGACAGGTATTCCTATCAGTATTTCCCTTGATGTCTGATTGATTTTATCGGTCAGCTCCTGCATTACACTGAAGAAAGGCACTGTTTTTACAAATATTATGACAAAAGGTATGATTACTGCGGCAAATGTCACTGCAATAATCCATAAAAGGTCAGTTCCAAGTTCCATTGCTTTTAAAATGCTTCCAATACCCAATATAGGTGAGAAGAGTATTGTTGTAAAGAATAATCCTAAAAAGATCTGTATCTGATAAACATCATTGGTATTACGTGTGATAAGGGATGCTCTTGAAATCTTATTCAATTCAAAATTTGAAAATTTTAAAATCTTGTCATAACTTATTTTCCTTAAATCCCTACCATAAGCTGCAGATACTTTGCTTGAGAAGTATGAAAGGCCTATTGTAGCTAAAACCCCTATTAAAACCATAGCCATCATCATGGTCCCTACACTTATTATGTAGTTGAAATCGGTGTTCTGTATACCTACATCCACAATGTCTGCAGTGTATGCTGGCAGGGTCAGGTTGCAGTAGACATCAACCAACAGGAATACTACAATGAGAAATAGTGAAATTATGCTCTTTTTCAATGGGCTGAGCAGTTTTCCTATGGTTTTAAGTGTTTTAGTTAAATTCATGCTTTCCTACTTTATTTTTAATTGATTTGTTAAAAATACCTTTAAATTTTTTGATATATAATATTATTGATGCACTACATTGAACATCAAATCAAAAGAAAACATGATTTAAAAAAAGAAAAAAATAAGGTTAAAAACCTTATTGTAAAACAAATCCACCGTTAGGTGAGATAACTTGTCCGGTTAAGTAATCTGCAGTTAAGATGTATTCCAAAGCACCGGCGATTTCTTCAACTTCACCAATGTGTCCGAGAGGGATTGTTGCAGCAAGTGCGTTTAATTCATCTTGGTTTACGCCTCTGAGCATGTCTGTCATAATCATACCTGGTGCAATTGAGTTTACTCTTACTTTTCTAGGTGCGAATTCCAAAGCTAATGCACGGCATAATCCGATTACACCAGTTTTAGCGGCACAGTAGTCAGCTTGGTTAATTACACCGGTCAAACCGCCGACAGATGCGGTACATACGATTGCAGTGTCACGGTCAACCATGTAAGGAAGTGCCAAGTGGCACATGTGCATCATACTGACAAGGTTTGTGTTGATAACAGCTTCATATTGTTCAGGCTGCAAGTCAATGAAGTTAGAGTTGTTTGTAATACCTGCGTTGTTTACTAAAGCATCAATTTCTTCACCGAATGCTTCAACAGCAGCTTCAACTAGTTTTTTGCAGTCTTCAAATTTACTTACATCAGCTTGTACAGCAATAGCGTCTACACCGTATTCTGATTTGATTTCTTCGATTAAGTCTTCGGTCAATTGTTTGGATGAGTCACTTCTGTAGTTGATAGCTACATTGTAACCAAGTTCACCAAGTTTTAAAGCCATTGCTTTACCGATACCTCTGGATCCACCAGTAATAATTGCGTTTTTTGCCATTTTTTCACCTATAATAATCTGTAATTATAATTATGTTGGTGAATGGTATTATATCTTTTGAAAATATTCAATGAAAAAAAGAAGGATATTAAAAATATTTAATTAGATTAATTCATTTCTAATTATCATTCAATTAATGATGGAAGATGAACTAATCTAAACAACGAAAAATAGATTATAATTCATTCAGGCAGATATCCCAGATTTCCTTTGATTTTTCATCTAAAGTTTCGATTGAATTTGCCTTTTTGAAGCATTCGTCGGCCTTGCCATATTTTCCCCAATCGTAATATGTAACTGCCTTTCCTTTAAATGCTTCAAATGAATTTTCATCTCTTTTTAAAACGGAACCGTATGCATCGATTGCATTATCAAATTCCCTGTTAAGTCTATATGCTTTTCCAGCATTTAGTCTTGCATCAATATTGTCCCCATCTAAAGCAAGGGATTTTATTAGCTGCTTGACAGCCTCATGATATTTTCCTAGATTAATCAATGCAATTCCTTTTAGATAATATGCATCAGCATTGCGATAGTTTAAGTCAATAGCCTTGTCACAAAGCTCAATTATCCTAAAGCTTGCATCATACTTATCAAGTAGCTTATCATTAGCATTCAATCTGGCCAATTTCTTTCTAGCTTTTTTAACATAGATTTCATCCCTATTTAAATTGGCCTTAAACTCATTGGATGATTCTTTGACAATGTCAGGAATATCTTCAGAGTCTAAAATTTTATCTTTAAATTGAGATAACTCATCTATTAAATCATCTATCTGATTAATGGTATCTTCACCAAACTTTTCAATGTCGAATTGATCGATTTGTTGTTTTAACTCAGTTGAGTCAATTTCTTTCAATATTTCTTTGGATTCGTCTCTTAAAAAATCAATCTTATCAGATATTGATTGAATTAAGGGAGATTCAAAAAATACTTTATCTGTACTTCTCTTATTGATTTTAATATCATCCCAATCTTTCATGGTTATCACCACAAAATATCTTTGCAATAGATAATTAAGTATTTAAGTATAAAAAGATTTCCATTTAATTTCAAAAAAATCATGAAAAGCAATTATGATTAGGAACTAATGTACATGTAAGGATATGAATTTCATGTATAGAAATTGTAAATCCATATAATGAAAATAAGGTATGTTTAAAATTATATTAATATATTCAAGTATCAAAATAAATAGTCGATTCTATTGAAATAAAAAAAGAAAAAATAGAGTTGAAAATCTCTATTTTTTAATTTTAATTACACTTTTTGCACTGATTTTATATCTTGAATCACCGGAATAGATTTTGACTTTATGTTTACCTACTTTCAATTTTTTGGTATTCAATTTTGCAATACCTTTCTTGTTGGTTTTGACAGTGTAAGTCTTATATTTTTTACCGGTGTAAACTCTAACTTTTACTTTAATCTTTTTAACTGGTTTTTTGTTTGATTTCTTTAAAACTTTAAGTTTAAAGTATTTGGATTTTTTAAACTTATTAGTTACTTTTGGAGCTTTGACAACAGTTTTAATTTTAGCAGGTGCAACTGGTGCAACAGGTGCGTCTTTAATAGTAATGACAATTTGATTCAATGCTAAAATAGTGGAACCTGTAGCGACAAATGAAATATTATTGGTATCAGCAATTGAATCTTTAGCATCTCCAATATACACTTCAACAGAGTTTGAAGTACCATTCCAGACATCAACTGTTTCATTTCCATTAAATATGACATTAGCTTCGCCTTGTTGAGCACTTGCAGCTAAAACAACAAACCTTGCATCAATAGCATCTTTAGCATCTACACTTAAAACATTGGTAGTTTCAGCAATTCTACCTGCATTATTATTAGCGTTAGACAATAAATCAGCACCGTTTGCCATATAGACAGTAGCTAAAGTTTTACTTCCAGCATCATTGTATAAATAAATTAAAGTACTTGGATACACAGCAGTTAATCCGGATTCCTTATTTAAAACAAGGGTATTGTTGCCAATTTGGATTAAGTCAGAAACATCATATATGAATAATCCATATCCGTATTTACCGTAATTACCTAAGTTAGACTGGTCTCTGTAACTGGCTTTAGGAGCAACAGCATTACCATTAAAGGTTACATTGAATACCGGTCCAGCTTCACCGGATTTATCCCAATTATAAGCAACGTAAACAAATGCATTTGCTAAAGATAAAGTTTCATTTAATTTAACATCCCAAATGTCTGTTCTGTTTTGAGCTGCAGCAGACATATAGCTGCTTACATCCTGAACATCAATTACAACATCACCTGTAATGGTGAATGTTTCTACATCTTCAATATATTTTGCATCGTATGCTAAATTTTTACCTAAATTACCGTTGTATAAAACAGGAACTGTTTTTTCAGCGTTTCCAATGACAACATCACCGGATTTGACATTTACAGCATATGTGACTTGAGTATTGTTTGCACCGTTGACTGTTGTTTCATCAATAGGTCTGATAGTAGGGTCGGTTAATAAAAGAGTAGTTTCATTTTCACCGTCAAGCTCCACTTCAGTGCTGTCAACAACGCTTCCATCAGCCAGTAATTCAATTAAGTATTTTCCTTGCTTATTAGCATTTGCTTTAATTGTTAAAGTGTTGTTGGTACCTGCATAACAAGTGTTGACACTAGTATACTCGGTAGCTAATGAAACATCAGCAGCAACTGTTTTGGATTGTAATTTCAATACAGTTAAAACGTTTTTAAGAGAACCATAAGCTGAAGTTCCGGCATACATGGATAATACTTCAGTGCTTTGACCTTCTGTGATTTTAGAAGATACGTCCCAGGTACTATATTGATAGTAATTGCCTGAGGTATGGTTATCCGGATCGCCTAATAATTCATCGTTTAATTTGAAACTGCCATCCCCGCTTGAAAGAGCGATATTTGTTAAATCTGCTTTGACAATGTCAGCAAAATTTTCGGTTGCAAAGGTTGTTGTTACATTAGTTTTTGTCCATTTTTGTGTAGCGTCAACCCAATAAGCGATTTTGTCATTGTCTCCATCATCGTATGCTAAAATTAAAGCAATGAGTTTGATTCTACCGTCAAAAGTCTTATTATCCATTTCAAATGTATCGACTTTTATTGCAATAGATGAACCGTTCAAGCCTTTAAGGGAATCGGTTATATCATAATGCATCTGGTAGTCTGAGTAACATTTATCGGTGTGATCATTCACAGGATAAATGGTTCCGTCAGTAGAGCCATCTTCAATCCATAATTCTTCACTAGCTATTTGATTTTCACCATTTACAGTTTTTAAACTCACATTTGCATTTGCACCATGAGTGTTCTTTGCACTACCCCCGTAGACATTAACATAGACATCAGCACTTTTAATATCTTTAGCTTCAGAAGGAATATCGTATGTTAATTCCCCAGTTGTATCCCAAGGATTAACGGTAGCTAAATCCACATCCCCTGATACTTCACCAGAATCAGTTGTTTGTAAATCATCAGCACTTACTGCACTAAGAGAAAAAACTATCATGAAAACCAATACGAATAAAAAAATAATTGATTTACTTTTCATAATATCCCACAATAATCTTTTAGGCATCATATTTAAAGCTACAGGAATAAGAGAGTATAGATAAAATTAACAGGTGTAAAGCTTTAAATAAAATAACCTTAATTAAAATGAAGAAGTAATACTAATATAAAAGTTATCTTATTACTAAATGACGAATAAACCTCAAAAAAGTATTACTTTTGCCAAATAGTAATACTGAATAGGGAAAAAAACTAAAAAAAGTAATAAAAATAAAAAAATATTAAAAATAAAAAGTAATACTTTGTAAAAAATATATATTATGCTTCAACCATTATCAGCTTGCCCGATGATGGGTCTTTATACACTTTTCCCATTTCCATATATCCTTGTCCCTGACTTTGTGAAGACTCGGGAGTTTCATTCAGTTCCTGGCCTTCAGTCACTTCAGTGACATTTACATGGGAGTCTTGGATATTCTGGGAAACATCCTGCGAGGTATCTGAAAATACAACGCTCTGCATGTTCCAACTTATCACTACGAAAATCAGAAAACCGACTGCCAAAACAAGCATTGCATCGACAAGATTGGTGGTTCCGGTTAATGGATCCTCTTCGCCTTCAGAAAATCTCTTTTTACACTTTTTTCTAACCATTTTGAAACACCGGATTACTGTTTTAGTTTATCGAGCAATGCATCGGCCAATGCATCCAAATTGGATAAATCTTCCTCATACCATCTACGTCTGATTTTTGATACAAAATAGCCTACAGCTCCGGCACCAATACCGACAACAGTCGTATCGAATGCAACAATAATTGCGTTGGCCAGAGTGTTAACATCACCTGCACCGAGTGCGGCAAGACCCGGACCCATTGGAATCAATGTGCCCATTAACCCTAAGGTAGGACCAATACGAGTAACAATATCAGTTCTTTCGAGTGTTTTTCCTAATTTTGTTTCTTCAAACTCTATCAATTTTCTAGCTAAGGTTTCCCGTGTCTCGGACGTTAAGGAATCCGCACGCAGGATTTTAACTAAAATGACTTTCTGATTGTCATATAACTTGGCATTTTTAATTATGTTCATTAGCTCTTCACTAGAACCTGCCTTTGATATTGCATAAATCAATTTTTCAAGTGCATCAGGTGTGACCTTCTTTCTAGAAGTGTATTCTGAAACAAGACTGCCTAATGTGAGTATTGCAAAAAATGCAAAAATTACAAGAAATATGATTACCGGAATCTGCAAACTTTGAGCAATCATATTCAAACCGGAAGTTAATATTTCACTTCCGGGAATTGTTGTTACCATAAAATATCACCATTAATCTAAATAACTGTTATTTTTAAAGTAGAATCCGCCTAAGAACATTATCATTAACATTAAAACAAATACTGCCAAAATATACTCAGGGGATTGAATTGTAATTGCATCCATTGGATTTTGTATTAAAGCTGTAATGTTAGGCAAAAACAATGCGGACAATAGGAAGTATATTCCTAAAAAGAACATGAAATTGCCTAAAACGATTGGATAAGGCTTATTAATAAATCTTATAAGATAATTTGATGCGAAATAGGTTACGATAATTGTTAAAACCAATGCTGCTGCAACAATAACGCTGAGATTCAAAAGTCCTAAACCTACAGTTGGCGCAACCAACATTATACTTACAATGATTGAACCAAAACAACATGGACAAGGCGCTACTACAGCCATGCATGTAGCAGCAGTAGTATTTTTTTCAAAAACCTTATATTCTCTGATTGTAAATATTCCCGCTAGAATCATTATTACTGCCATTATCAAGAAAAACTCGAAATTGTAAGTATAAATCAAATCAGTAATCTGAGCTGTATAAAACGAGGAGATTTCTGTCAAGATTAAAACTCCTCCACCATAGCCTACTGAAACCAATGCCAAATACCTTTTTGACATGTTTGCAAGACCTGTAGCCAGTCCCAACTTTATTCCAAAGATTAAAACAGCAGACAATATCCCAAGTTGCCATAACAAACTAATTACTTCCATTCCTATTCACCATCATAACTTCTCATTAAATAACGCATCCAAATTGCTAGATTTCTTATCCTCATCCCTATCTCTGAAGTAGCCAACACCAATGATTAAGATTAAACATATTACGCCCAATACAGCTATTAAGCTCATTCCGACTTCACTTGCGGATTGTTGAGTAATCGGATTTATTTCAATTGCCTTTTTAACGTCAGCCCCTTCGACTGAAGCTCCGCCAACATCACTACTTGAACTCATTTCACCGACATCTGAAACAGCATCCCCATTTGAAGCGGAACTGCTTTGTGAGAATTGATTATTGCTGTTGGTTGTAGAGTTTGCTGAAATTGTAGAGGATGTTGAAGAACCGTTTGTTGGATTTGGAGTTGAAGGATCCACATTTGACGGGTCAACATTTTCCGGAGGGGCAACATTGGTATTGTTTAAAAATATTGGATTTTGAGTTGCATCGTATAATTTAGGCAACAATTGAGCCAATATATCCGGATTGACATATTGGACCGCCCATTGCATCATCGCTATATTACCACAGCTACAATCACAACATGCAACACCATTTTTGACGGTAGCCTGAGCCCAAGTATTTGCGATATCAGTTAGAGTAGCCTGATCAGCATTCCAATATCCCTCATGAGCCGCAGTTAACATTGTTCCACTCATGGAAATAAGTGAATATGCATTATTTCCGCTCATTAACCAGTCCTTAACTCCTAAATTGTATTTATCCTTATAATAAGTATTATAAACTCTATTCCATAAATCATCACTGACAGATGCTGGTCTTGTTACTTGCCATCCGTATAAATTGCTTACGAATTTGTTTGACATGTAACGGGCACCACTATAACCTTCGTTCATCATTCCACTAATCCAATCAGGATTGTCATATCTTGCAGCTATTTCCCTATACATCACTTCCTCTAAGGAAGAAACATAAGCGTTATTCTTATCAGCATACATCAGGACATTCATTTTTGGGGATTTGCCTGAAACATTTTCAACCGCCATGGACAAACCTCCCCAATAGTCAAAGAAGTCATCATTGTCAAGAACACCATACTGATTGGTATTACGGCTGGTAATGATAGTATCTGAATTGGACAGTGCCCTTAAGAAAACTAAAGAGTTAGTATCTCCCCAGTAGTTTTTGGAGTACATATTTCCCATTCTGCCTAAGTAAAATTGTGCCAATTCATCAGTATCATTCCATGTCCAGGACATTGATACCAATTTTGATATTCCTGCACCATAATCCCCGTTAGGCGGTGCAAAAATACGTGTAATAGCGCATTCACCGGCATAAGTGGTATTGTAACCAATGCTTAAATAATAACTGCAATCTTCAATCCAATGTTTAGCAACATAATTATCTTCTATTGCCTCATTTGAAACACCATAATAATTAATACTGGACATGACACTTTCTAAAGCTTGTCTTAAGTCATCAGTCATTAATGTTTTATTATTGATTAATGTAAAATAGGATCTTGCAAGTGCAACCCTATATGCATTATCCATTAAGATTGATTGAGAGGAATATAAATCCCTAAATAAACCGCTTGTAATTACAGTTACGTCAATTCTCTTTTTATCCCATCCGTCAGGACGAGTCAAATCATTTAATTTAATTACTTCAGGCATTGATCCAACCTTTTTACCTGTAGGATTTCCTTCATCATCATAACCTGCACTTGAGGAATCCGTCCAGACAGGCTTCATTCCAAGCAGATATAAAACTGTTGAAACCAATGCCCCATCGTCTCTTGCTGTTTCAACACACCAGATTCCCATGATAACCTTTTCGGTGGTGTCATTTAAATCCAGTAATGTCAATAATGCAAGAGTTTTAGCATATTCCCAAGCATCCTTTGTTGGAAGCTCGCTGGATTGGTCTTGGAACATGTTTCCACCAGTAGGAAGAACACTCGGTTTAATTACGACCTCTCCTCCTTCACCAACTGGAATGTATCTGCCATTCAGACCATTAATCATTGAATCTAACTCTGAAGAAATGCTTTGATTAATTAGATTGATATAGGTTTTAGCCAAGTTCAAGCAATTTAAAACATTTGTACTGTTGTATTTTGAATTCTGATTGATTAAAACATTGTTTACCGTATCTACATCCCAATAAATTAAGGATTTGACAATGTCATAAGACTTATTCAATATAAATTCCCTTTCAAATGCAGTTAGAGATGAGTAATCTTTAGAATAATAAATGCTTGAAAGCTCTTTGAATAAATTAATTACTCCCTGATTGTCTTCTAAAACCAAATCATAAGACAGCATTGCAGAAACTGTACTTGCAATGTCATTTTCATTCCATGCATCTCCTAATGCATGAAGACCCAGCGGATGTAGGGTGTCCTGTGTTGTCTTTAAGAACATCTCAATTTTTTCAATCAAGGAATCTATTGGAATTGTCTTTACATCACTTTTATTAAGTCCTAAATTGGTTGAATAATCGTTTTCAATAATTAAATTTCTAATTTTATTTTCAATAGCTTTTTTAGGATTCATTTCATAGTCATTAATTAAATTTGATAAATTAGTCAAATTGCCATATAAATGAGTATAAGCCATCGGAGAGGTTAAATGTGAAATGATAACAGCAAAACCTCTTCTTTTTGCCTGAATTGCCTCAGCCAATCCGTCACTAATATAGAAGTATAATTGAGGAACATCGCCTACAACAACAGATCCATAATCGGTTGATGAAAGCAAAATCTCTTTTCCAGGCAGCCATTCATGTGTAGCATGTCTTCCCACAAATATCATTGCATTTGGATGTGATTTCTGCATGTAATAGTAAGCTGCGAGATATTGATGTGTTGGAGCAACGGCAGTACAATGGTAAAGATTCTGGATATCTGCTTCCCATCCTCTTTGAGGCTCTGGAGCTATGAAGATATTTCCAAAAGTCAATCCCGGAATGACAAAGTAGTCAGTTCCATTCTTATTTATGACCATGACATTTCCAGGAGCTTCACCCCAACCGTTTAATCCAGAAATATTCAATTTCTTAAATTCATCGAAATATTTCAGATACAAATCAAAATAATCACCAGATTGAGTTTTAGCATAATCTTTCAAACTAGAAACAATATTTTCTAAAACTTTTTTAGATTCTGTACTTTTCTCTTCAGGAAGTAATGCTACAATTTGGTTATACCAGTCATCAATTGTACCTGCAATAGTTGAAGTATAATTGAGTTCAACCGCTCTTTTGGTTAGCTCACCAATATAAGCCACAGGCCCTTCAATTACTTGGATTTTAACAATATCCTCTAAACTGTTAAACCAGGATGTATATTCGCTAACAGGCAGCAATGTCACTTCACTGCGATTTGCTAATTTTGCAAGCTCGCCTGGTGCCCATGTAGCTACATTAATACCGCAGGAGATAATTAAATCTTCAAGTTCAGAAACATTTTTCGGTAATTCCCCAACATCATATCCGGCATCTTTTAAGGCATATAGCATGTTATAGATACTTTTTATGGTATCCAAATAACTGGAACCTATATTCTGTTTTCCTGGAGGATAGTTATAATAAATTATGGACAACAGCTTTTCATCATTTGAAGTGTATTTCAAATCTACCCAAGAATCAATCCTATCGGCCAAAAGCTCAATATTTCCCTTATGAGCAATATAGGTTGTTATTCTTGCACCAGTTAAATTAGAGATATAACTTGAAGCTCCACCGATAAATGTTGCATCGATGATTCCCTGTGTCTCGGCAATAGTAATATGCCACCATTTATCGCTTTTTTCAGTTGTAAGGCCAGTTGAACTTAGTTCCCACTGTTCATTGGAAACATAATCGGAGTGAACAGCCCTAAATACTGGAACGCCGACTTCTTCAAAAAAGTCGGTTGCCTTTGTGAAGTTTTCACCACCCACACCATATGCAACCATAGAAACGATAACATCAATGTAAATATCATAATTTGATGAATTGTCTAAAAATCCGGAAATATCACTGCCCGCACTGGTCCATGATTCGACCATGACCTTAAGCTGGTCGGCAGATCCCCCCGCAGCAAAAACTGGAATTACATTATATCCTCTGGATTCTAATGATTCAATAATAGAATAACAGGTATGTAACTGATAGGAGGAAACATACATGGTACTTTCAAGTACTCCAACTGTACGATTAAAGTTTGGATTGAAAAATGTGGCAATATACTCATCCAATGAGTACCATCTATCCCTATAAATCCCATAATTCTTGGAGCCGGTGAATGTAGGATTTTCAAACTCAACATCAACTCCTAGATAATTTAAAATGTATAATATTTGATTTTTTAAATTATCCTTATCGTTTAAGTCTTTATAAAGAACCAGTTGGTTTAAAATAGGATTAAAATCTTTTGCATCCTTTGTTAAGAAATCATTGATCTTTGCAAATGAATTTCCCCTTTTGGTATTTTTAAAGTAATTAATCAGTTCTTCATTTGTATACCCTGCAAATATCTTATTATAATTGAGAGTATTGTTTCTGATTAAATTTATGGAACTGGAATCTGAATTCAAGTTACCTGATGGGGGCTCCAATATTAAGAATATCTTTTTATCAGACAAACTAGGATTTTTTGATAATACACTTGTTAAAACAGAATCAACATCACTGCTGACCCATTCACCAATAAATGCATCGCAATCAGATAATAAACCACTCAATTCATCCTCATCCATGGTTTTTATTTGGTCTCCACTTCTGATTATCAAATTAACATTTTCAAGTTTATTTTCGCTGGAAAGTTCCTGACTAGCTTTGTCTAAGATATTTGTTCCAGGATTATCGCTAATTAAAAATAAAGTTGTATTTTGAGAATCTGATAAAACCTGTGAGGATTCATCTATCGAAATTTCATAAGAACTGGAATATTCATCGTTTGAAACCTCCTGCAAATCAGCACTACCAAAATCGCTTATTACAGTGTCGTTTGTCTCAGCAAAAACACATTGTGATAAAAAGCAAAAAGATAGAATCATTAGAAGTATCAAAAGAATATTACATTTTTTTCCATAAAATTTCATTTTAAAAATCCTCTCTAAATAAAAGGTTAAATTTAGTAGCAAAAATCTAAACAGAAATATTACTACCATTAATAATATTGTAATAATTTTAAATATATAATTTTCTAAAAGAAGTAATACTAAATGGCCTGAAATCCACTAAAAAGTAATAACTATTGTCAAAATTTAAAAATAATAATACTTAGTATTTAAATGAATGATTAAAAAGTAATACTTAACTAAAAGTATTACGAAAACCTAAAAAATGATAAAAAAAGTAATACTTTAAAGAAAAAATAATTGGAGAAATTAAATCAACAGATTTAATTCCCTTTTTGAATTAATTTTTAACGATTTTCAAATCGACATTCTTGCACAATTGCGGAAGATTCTTAAATGTGGCCCTATTTGACTCCTGGGTTTCATAGTCAAGTGCATCCCATTCAACAAGGTTAGGATTTGTCTTTGCAACTTCATCCTTAACTGAGTCATAGGTCCAACCTAGGTTAACTTTAAGCCTGTACCATGCATTGTGTTCCCTTTCTGCCAAATAATCAACGGAATCTTCATCCAAACTGGTAATTGGCTCTCCTGGAGAATCAATATCCACCACATCATAACCGAGTTCTGATAGGATTTTAACCAGGAAATCAGTCTGTTTATAATTGGAATACTTTGTATATTCCGGCAGCTCTTCAAAAGTCACTTCATTTGTGTAGAAATTATGCATTTCAAAAGTCAAAAGCCTGATTTTTGTTCTTACAACCTTCAAACCGATTGATTGCATCAAAGATGGAATGTTCTTAACCGGATCGATATCATATTCCTGAATGTCTGCAGGAAGTTCCTCCCATGGAACCAGATAAGGGGTCACGAGATTTTTGATATCCTTTTTCTCACCGTATACCCAACCGGTACCTTCTTTTTCAGCACACCATTCGTCATGCTCGAACATTGCCAAATCAAGCACTTCATTATCTGAAAACTCCAAAATTGGTTCCCTTTCATCATTTTCATCAGCAAGTTCACAGCCGATAATTCCCAATTTAACTGGAATTGACCTTGCCTGTCTGATATTGGCTATTTTTAGCTGGGAAGTCAGCTCGTCGAATGAGCATAATCCGTTGTATTTTTCCATGAACTCCTCATCCGGCTCTTCGCCTTTGGCAATTTTTTCTTCATATTGCTTTTTGGTAGTTTCCACATATTGGTTATGAGTCAAAATGGCCAGATTTTCAACGTTTCGCAAAAGAATATCCGGCGCCTGAACATCCTTATGAATAATATTTCGGATAATATTTTCCTGTTGAACATCAGTGATTATTCTTAAACCTAATTTAAATACGCTTTTTAGTGATAAAACACTCTTGAGCAACTCTTCCTTATCTTCTGAGAATCCTAAACCGATGGACCCGCTCTTAACGATGTAGCTTACATCCATACCAGTATCATCAATTCTTAAAAGCAAATCATTGACATGACTTCTCTTTTTATCCTTCACTCCGAACGGACGTCTGTTCCACTCCTGAAGCTCATCACATAAGATTAATAAAAACGCTAAAGGTGATTGGGAAGGATGCAATGCTTTCAAGCTAAAAGGATTTTTTTGCAGGACATTCCTATAATAATTATGCAATAGAATGGCAGTTGCACTGTCAACAATTGGATAGAAGAAGAAATCCTGGTTTTTAGCATATTTTTGGATTAGATAACCATAGGAATTCAAAACAAGAATTGATGAGAAGAAACCATGGTCGATAAAGCCGCTGTTGCCCATGATATCGACAAACCTGTCAAGGTGCTTTACTACCTGATTCACGTCCACTCCTTTAAAGTCAGTTGCAATCTTATGAGCCATGATGTCTGTAGGCTTGAATAAGTTCAAGAATTTTGCTTCCGGATAAATGCTAGTATACTTATCCGCAAAATCCGGATTGATTTTGACAATTGTATTGAATTCATTGAAGTCCTTGAAATCGATTGCAGTATCCGCACCGTAGGAACTTGAAATGGATTTGATACCATCATTTATGAATTTTTTAAGCTGTTTTCCAATAATCTCGACAGGATAACCGATGTCGTGGAAAAGAGCTGCTACACCCCAGCGGTATAAAAACTCTTCATGGGAAAAGTCATCGTCAATTTTATAATACTTTTTATAAGGGCCTCTTAAAATATAATTTCTAAAGTAGTCCCTATAGCTTTTATTTTGAGAATAAATAGCTAATCCCAAAAGGAAAACATTAACGGAATGAATGAAGTGATCCCTTTGCTTTTCGATTAACTCTCCTGTGTTTTCCTCATATTTTTTCATTATCTTAACCAAATCCAGAAGGACATTCGGTTCCTTTGTAATTTTGGTATTCTTTGTTTCTTCAGACTTGTTTTCAGCAGTAATCTGATAAATCATGAAAAATGTTCTGTAAATCTCATATGCATTGTAGGAATTTTCATTGTCAAGAAATACATCGATTCCAGCTTTTAATAAGTCTTTGTAATAATGTCCATTGTGATAGTCATCATACAATGTTAACTGCTCAAAAAATTCATCGATATAGTGTCTTAAATTTGTTTCATTCATTTTAACACCTGATAAATATTATTTTATGTCTGTCTTTAAAAATGATTTTAGAATTAAATGGAACTGCTTAAAACATCATGATATCCTTTTAAATCCTTTTCACGCAGATTTAAGTTCTGCATCAATTCATTTACCAATGCATCAAGAATCACCAAAGCAGATAATTCAAATGCTGTTCCCATCAAAATCAATTCCAATGGACGATAAATGTTACTTATTCCTGAAATTTCAGAAGGCAATACTTCAATTGATTTCCAAACCTCTTTGGAAGTTAAATCAGCTGATTTTTTAGGCAATTTATCAATTTTAGACTTAATATCGTCATCACTTTCAAAGTTTATCAAACTTCTTGGCAATGATTCCATAAACTTATTGACATCCTCATCTTCCAGATTAATTAAAGTTTGAGGCAGAGAATCAATTACGATTCTTGCATCGGATTTTTGGGCAAGTTCTGATTCGGTATTTCCACAGACTGCTAAGAATTTAACATTATCAATTTTTGAATCTTCTACGATTTGAGTAATAGAATTAGATTTGCCTGATTTAGAAACAATGATGATAATGTCCCCGTCATTTACAGGAGGTACAAGTGATTCGCCAAATACATAAACATAGAATCCCAAATGCATCAGTCTCATTGCAAACGCCTTGGCAACAAAACCTGATCTGCCTGCACCTGCAAGGAAAATTGTTGATTTTCTTTCTTTTGACACTCTTTTATTGGAAGCGGATAAAATTATGTCCCTAAATTGGCTGATTGCCTCTTCCTGATTAACAACAATTGATTTGCATCTGTTAAGATTCCTTAAAATTTCATCTAAAGATAGTTCCATATATTTTAATTCAGACATTTTAATCTAACCCATATAAAATTGATTATATTATTAAATTTATATTCCAAATTATAAAATTATATCGAATAAAAATTAAAAAAAAAATAAGAAAAAGATAAAATATTAAATTTTATCTAAAGCCTGGTCAACATCGGCCAAAATGTCTTCAATGTCCTCAATTCCCACAGAAAACCTGATTAAATCTGGTGTTACGCCGGTAGACAATTGCTGTTCTTCAGACAGTTGGGAATGTGTTGTTGAAGCAGGGTGGGTCACTAATGATTTTGCATCACCGATATTTGCTAAAAATGAAATCAGTTCAACATTTTCAATGAATTTTAAAGCACCGTCATAACCTGCCTTAAGACCAAATGAAACGATTCCACCATAGCCCTTTTCTGCATATTTTTTAGCCACTTCATGGTTAGGAGAGCTTTCAAGACCAGAATAGGTTACCCATGCCACTTTTGGATGAGCTTCCAGGTGTTTTGCAACAGCCATAGCATTTGAAGCATGCCTTTCAATTCTTAAGCCTAATGTTTCAAGACCCTGCAGGAGCAGGAATGATCCGAAAGGAGAAGGAACCGCACCAGTATCCCTTCCAACAACAGTTCTGATTCTTGTTGTAAAGGCAGCGCCCTTGAATGTTTCACCAAATACCAAACCGTTGTATGTCTCATCAGGCTCAGACAATGTTGGGAATTTACCGTTCATCCAGTCAAAATCGCCTTTTTCAATGACAATTCCTCCTAAGGTTGTACCGTGACCGCCAATATATTTTGTAGCGGAGCTTGCAATAATATCCGCTCCATGGTCAAATGGACGAACTGAACCAATACCTACAGTATTGTCAGCAATCAATGGAATTCCATGGGAATGCGCAATTTCAGCCAACCTATCGAAATCGGGAATGTCCAGTTTCGGATTTCCAATTGATTCAACATAAATAGCTTTTGTCTTATCATCAATAGCCTCTTCAAACAGTTCAGGGGACTGTGAGTCGACAAATGTAACGGTACGGCCTAATTCTTCCAATGTATTTTCAAACAGTTCATATGTTCCGCCATACAGATTGTCCGCTGATACTATATTATCCCCGACTTTTGTTATGTTAATGATTGCATAAAATATAGCTGCCATTCCTGATGCGGTTGCATAAGCGGCAGTCCCGCCTTCAATTGCAGCCATTCTCTTTTCAAATGCTTCGGTTGTAGGGTTTGTAAGTCTTGTGTAAATGTTTCCTCCTTCTTTAAGTGCAAACCTGTTTGCAGCCTGCTCGGAAGACTCAAATACATAAGAGGTAGTCTGATAAATTGGTGTTACTCTTGATCCGGTCTCATCGACTTCTTCCTGACCGGCATGAACACCTATTGTTGATATATTTTTTTTGTTTTTAATTTCATACGCCATAGTAATCACTTAATAGTTTTGTTAAAACAGATATAAAAATTAGATTGCAGATAATATTTGCATTGATTATTTGTCGTTAAACAACATCCTAAGTTAACTATTTAAGGCCATAATACTGTTCCATATATTCATCATATGATAATCCGTAATAGTCCCATTCATCCAGATATATTGTAGCACTAAAATCAAAATGAACACCGCAATGCGGACATCTTTGAGTATCGATGAAATCAGAAGTGAGATAATGAAAATAATTGAAACATTCCGGACAGCCTACAACTCCTTCATCAGCAAATTCTATATCTCCTCCATTGTCATGGCAAATCCGTTTTACTTTATAGGCAAAATCATCATACTGGTGAGGAAAGTTCTCTATTACAATATCATCATCATTCAGCATTACAGTTAATGCTGGAACATCTTTTTTCGCACCGCAGGACGGACAATGTAAGATATAGGGTTCAAATTCACTGCCGCAGTTCATGCAGCTGTTTTCAAAATATATATTCCATTCGCTTTTTATAAGATATGAAATAGCACAGTTTTCACCATATTCCTTTAAAAGTCTTTGCCTGTATTGCACATGAGATTCGCCGATTACAGGTGCTAAGGAGTTAAAAAAATCAACTTCATCGGATTCATCGGGTTTATAAGTCCATTTAAAATTACTTAATCCAGCAATGTCCTTTTTAGCTTCAACATAATTATTTTTAACAGTTTTAAGCTCCCGAACTCTATCTTCATAAACACCGCAATGATGAGTAATATTGCATTTCTGGCAGTTGTCCTGCAGGGGTTCCACTTTACTTTGACACCTTTTGCAGTTGAATGGAGAGACAATCCACCATCTTGAACATATCTCGTCAATAATTTTATCGTTTTTTGAATATTCCTCAAGCAGTACGCTGGAATGGATTTCATCATTTATCTTATAGGGATTTTTAAATAATTCCTTTTTAAGAGAGTCCATGTCCAGAAATATCTGATTATCCCTAGTATAGCATCCGCGAGGATTTATATGCCTAACTGGCGTATTATAATTTCTCAGCACATTGCCGCATGAAGTGCAGTAATTATCTGTGTACTCATTATATGTGCCGCATTTTGGACATTTTACATCTGCAAACTCATATCCGCATTCGCATTTGCTTTGACCTTCCTTAAATGGCCTTCCGCAATTAAGGCAATATATCTCCTCAATTACCTCAAATTCAAATTTATTGCTGCAATGTGGACACTCATGAGTTTTCATAAAATGAGGAGAGATAAAACTAAAATAATCCGAACATTCAGGGCATTTTACCATTCCAATGCTAAACATGTTTAAATCAATATTATTTTTAATGCAGAACTCTTTAAATTGAAACAGGAATGTATCATAATCATTGAATTTATTAATGCCTTCAAAAAAGTCAAGATTTTTTCCGTATTCACTGTATTGGGGATGCTCTTCAAAAAAATTGCCGGAAGTATTATAATCAATATTTAAATCTGAAAGGTCATATCCGCATATGCCACAGACATGCTCATCTGAGGATATAATGTTACCGCAGCTAAGACATCTCTTATAGTTCTTTTCATTTGAGCTGTGAAATGAATTTTTTATATGGTTTTTTAACAGATATCCACATTTGCAACACTCAATACTTTCTGCAGAATTCAAAGCATTGCATTTTGGACAGTTAATAACTTCCTCTTCTTCACTTTTTAATTCCTCCTTATGATCAGAACCCTCATCCAATGATTTAGACGTAGTATCATTGAATGGAAACTTTTTACCGCAATAAACGCAAAATTTATTGTCAGTTTCGTTTAATTCGCTACAAAAAGGACATTTTTTATATTCCATAACTGCCTCCATATTTCAATTATAGTCTGAATGATAATATTTTAATAATAATATTGACACCAGCATTCATTATTTTATAGAAGATTATATTTAACATTATAGCGCAAGAATTTTCCAGCTTCTTTAAGCAGGAGAGGGTCAAAACCCA
Organism: Methanobrevibacter sp.; assembly: GCF_045586545.1. Lineage (GTDB taxonomy): Archaea > Methanobacteriota > Methanobacteria > Methanobacteriales > Methanobacteriaceae > Methanocatella. Next base: position 7,776 of record NZ_JAZNAN010000132.1, on the reverse strand, counting down.
AATAAATCCTGTGCATCAAGCATAACATCCACAATATAGACTTCAAAAGGACATCTCGGTTCACATTCCCCGCATGCAATGCAATCAGTTGCATTATATTTCAAGTTGTTATAGTGCTCCTGTATGCTTGCTGGAACTTCATCATGGTTTTTTGCAAGGTCAAATAGCTTATTCACCATTGCAATATCTATTCCTGAAGCGCATGGAGCGCAATGACCGCAATAGGTGCATTGCCCTTTAAATGAATGTTTAGGCGCATTTTTCAAAACTTCCGTGTAATCCTTTTCAGAATCGCTTGCACTGCAATATTTCAAGGATTCCAATAATTCATCAACTGTCTTTACGCCAACGAAAATGCTTGAAACACCTTTCTGCTCCAGTGCATAGTGAATACATTGAACGGGAGTTAACGCTACGCCAAAAGGTGAAGTTTCATCACTTAACAGATTGCCTCCAAAAAAGCCTTTCATTACCGTCAGGGCAGTTCCGTTTTCCTCACATAACTCATATATTTCTGCTCTTTGGGGATTCAGGCTGGCCAAATCATTGTCAAATGCATCATCTTTTCTATACTCTTCAATGTCATCCATCGCACCGAACATGTCGAATGCAGGATTAATCGAAAACATCAGCAGTTCTATTTCAGGATTTCTGGCCGCCAATATGCCGATATCCGGATTATGCGTACTTAACCCTATGTGAGCTATTGTTCCTTCCTCCTTAAGTTTTCTGACGTATTCTATGAAGGGTCCATTCATTATCTCATTGTAATCATCCAATTGGTCAACATAGTGAATCATGCCGAAATCCAATGTATCAATTTGAAACCTTTCCATGAAGTCTTCGAATGCCGGAATTACCTTATCCATTTCACGTGTTCTAACATACTGCTCATTCTGCCAAGTTGCACCTATATGGCCCTGAATGACCCAATTTTCACGATTAGGCTTGATTGCACGGCCCAAGTGTGAGCGTACATCAGGTTCACTCATCCAACAGTCAACGAAATTAATTCCGTTTTCTTCGCAAGCCCTGATTAAAGCTTCAGTATCTTCATAAGGCCTTTCCACCAGAAATTCGGCTCCAAATGCAATTTCAGATACTTCAATTCCAGTATTGCCTAACATTCTATATTTCATATGATTTTCCCTCAATGTTAGATATGTTGAAAAAAATTATTAAAGATTTCTTTAGATTAAAAATTTATATAACAAATTTTAAAATAATATTAGATTAACAATGTACACCAAAGAATTTATTTTAAGCGAAGTCAATCGGATTCGTGAAGAGATTGGGCATGATAAAGTAAATATTTTTATTGAAGAGATTTACTTTGAAAATAACGAATTGTGGATCATTACTGAAGACCGCCCAGATAAATCAGCAATTATCGGAAAAGGCGGATGGGTAGTGGGAAAGCTTAAAGAAAAGCTTAATTTAAACAGCATCCATGTTGAGTCTTATGGAGACTTTCTAAACAAGGAATACAAATTAAAGCTATCCAAAAAAACCGTCCATAACCTAAATTCAGATTTGACAGGTATTAAAAACCTGGAAAAGGTAATTGATTCCAAATTGGATAACATTTACAGCTTCAACCTTGAAAACTATATAGATGAAAATGAATTTGAAGAGTCAGAAAATATTGAGGCTGTCGTTGCACTTTCAGGCGGAGTCGACAGCAGCTTTTCACTTATTTTAGCCAAAAAATTAGGCTTCAATCCGATTGCCGTTACAGTTGATCCTGGAACAATAATTCTGCCGAAACAGTTCAAGGACAACATTCATAATTTATGTGAAAAATTAGATGTTGAGCATGAATATATTGAAGCCGACTATTCAGACATTATCCAGGAATCATTTACTGGAAAGCTTCATCCCTGCGGAAGATGTTCCAAAAATACTTCAGAGCTGGTGAAACAATATGCAAAATCTAGAGAAATACCGATAATTGTCTTTGGTGATATGCTTGCAACCGGCAGTCAATGCATAAATCTGCAGGAGGATTCATTATATCGATTGAACCTTCCGGCAAGTTTAAGTATCGGCAAACAACATATAAAATCATTGATTAGAAAGTATGATTTAAAGGAGATTAAAGGATTTGGTTGTCCGCTTCTTTATGAAGTGCATAAGAAATTCCCTTATCTCAAGAAATTTTCAATCCAGAGAATCCTAAGGGAAACCCGTTCAGGCGCACTGGAACCGGGTGAGGCTCTTAATTTAATCTGGAGTTTTTACAAAACAAAATAGCAGGTGATAATATGATGCATAAAATCTGTCCAAGATGCGGATCTAGAAACGTGAAATGGATTATACCTCAGAACTGGTCTCAATGGGAATGTTATGACTGTGACTATACCGGACCAGTCATTGAAGCTGATGAGGAACTTGAAAAAGAGATACGTGAAAATTACAAAGAAACAAAAGATTAAAACAGCTGATGATTATAGAGTGAGATAAAATAAGAGCTGAGCTTTACTTATTGAACTTATTGAGGAATAATTAATAAGTATCTTATAATATCCCATCCCAAACCATGCGCAATAACCAAAAGATTATATTCGCAATTATTATTTTGTCTGTTTAAGTATATAAAGTTTAGGTAAACCTAAATAATTTTTAAAATAAAAAAATATAGGAATTGATTAAATTCCCTGTTTTTCAAATTCTTCATTTAAAAAGTCTTTGATGTTGTCACGTGCAATTTCAACCATTTCAGGAGCAGGACCCCCTGGAACAGCCCTAATTCTAACGTTTTCTGCCGGATTTAATGCCCTTTGAATTAAATCATCATCCAAATTCAACTCATCAAAACCTAAATCAACAGCAATGTCATCGATGAATCTGGAAGTGATGTCCTCTTCAGCCATTTCATTAGCTGTGGCTTCATTGACTATTCTTCCAACAATCTTATGAGCGGTTCTAAATGGAATATTCTTCTCACGAACCATAATATCGGCTAAATCGGTTGCAGTTGCAAAGTTTTTGCCGGCGAGCTCTGCACATCTGTCAACTTTAAATTCGACTGAAAGCAACATTTTAGTTACAATTGACAATGTATCTTGAGTTACATTAATTGAATTCCATAAATGAGGAGTAATTTCCTGTAAATCCCTATTATATGTGTATGCAATAGCCTTCAATATAGTTAAGATTGTAACCAATTCACCATTTACAATAGCGCATTTTCCTCTTGCAAGTTCTGCAACATCAGGGTTTTTCTTTTGTGGCATAATAGAAGAAGTTGATGAATATTCATCGGCCATTTCGATAACGCCGAATTCATAAGTGCTCCATAATACAAGCTCTTCACAGATTTTGGATAATGTGGTGCACAGACAGACCATGTCAAATACTGCCTCAGCGATGAAGTCCCTTGCAGAAACCCCGTCCATTGAGTTTTCAAGATATGCATCAAAGCCAAGTAAATCAGTAGTTAATTGTCTGTTAATCGGAAAACTGGTAGTTGCCATAGCGGCGGAACCCAATGGATTCAAATTAACACGTTTATAAGTGTCGTCAAAACGTTCATAATCCCTTTTAAGTGCCTGTACATGAGCCATCAAGTGATGGGCTATTGTAATAGGTTGAGCATGCTGCAAGTGAGTAAATCCAATGAAAACATCTTCCAAATGCTCGCCTGCCATTTCAACAAGGCCTTCCATAAACTCCAAAATGCCAATCTGTATTTCGGAAATCTTTTCCCTTAAAACTAATCTGACATCACATGCCACCTGGTCATTACGTGATTTTGCAGTATGCATAAAACCAGCCTGAGGACCAATTTTGGAAGTTACATAGTTTTCAATAGCCATATGAACGTCTTCAACAGAAGGATCAAATACTAAAGCATCATATCCTTCTTCCTTAAGACTGTCAAGAGCACATAAGATATTATCTGCAATATCCTCATCAATGATGCCTTCATGTTTCAGCATTGAAGTGTGTGCAAAATTAGTTTTAATGTCTGCTTCAAAAAGAAGTTTATCTGCTTCAAGTGATGAAGTATATATAGCCGCTTCATCAGTCATTCCAGTTTTAAAACGACCGTTTCTAATATTATCCAACAAAATCCCTTCTTAAAAATGATTTAAGATTAAAATAAAAATAAATAAAAAAAAGAAATGAAGATTTAAATAATCTTATTTTTTCATTTCAGTGTATCCACATTTACCACAAGCGAATCTGTCACCATGGTCAGCCATGAATACGCCTTCACCACAACGAGGACAAATTGGGTTTTTTCTTTCAATTTTGTCGCCATCTACTTTGTAAAGATCAGATTTTCTTACCATTCAAATCACCTATTCTTCTGCTTCTGCTTCTTCTTCAGCAGGTTCTTCTTCAGGTTCTTCATTTTTAGCTAAAACATGTTTAGTTTCAATGTATTGTAAATCATCTACAGTATCATAAACTTTAGCATATCCTAATGCTTTAGGTTCACCGTAGTGAGGTTGTACATTGTCAACTACAAGTAACTCTTTTTTAGTATTTAATAAAGCTACTAATTTTGATTTAATGTCTAATACTTTAGGAGTTGCTTCTCCGTCATAATCAACATAAAATTTAATTTCTTTTCTGTTAAATAATTTATTTTCTTTTTCTTCGATAAATTCGATTTCCATGATAAAACCTCATTTAATTTATTCTTTAATAAATCCGTCAATAAGTATTTTAGCCTTATTTTTTAAGTCAGAAACTTTTAAAAGAACTAATCCTTCATTCGGTTGACCATATAAAATGGTGGTTTCTGGATTTGCCATTAAGATGCAAGGAAGAACTGCAAGATCTTCTTCCCCTGCTACTTCAATTACATAACATTCACCATTGTTAGATAATTCAAGAGCTTGGCCTATGGTTTCCCATAGATCATCTGTAATAGTTCCAGCAGGATTTTCCGCTTTTAAAATATGCTCTGCACGTATAATTTCATGAGTATGATTTTTTCTTTGAATTAGATTATCAATTATACCAATATTTGGATATAATTCGTATTTAGTAAGATTACTGAATGTTGCATCACCGACAGAAATTAAAAACTCGGAAGATTTTATCTCATCAATAGCATCTTCAAAGTCAGGATATAATTTGCCTAATGGCTTTTTGAGCTCTGCAATTATATCTTTATTTAATTCTGCATCTAAGCGTAACACAATAAACCCTCTATCTTACTCTTAAACAGTATTCTCCCGGAATTTCAATATTCAATTCACGGGCAATCTTAGATTCTTCTGGATTGGTTATAATTAAAAGACCACTCCAATTGTCAGAAGTTGGATTTCCGCAACTAGGACAATGGTCTTTGCTTGAAATCATTTTACAAACGGTACATGCTTTCATTCTTTACCCTTCTTACTTTTTTCTTTTGCTTCAGCAATCCATTCGAATCTACCTAAATTGGTTTGTCTCATAGTAAGAGGTATTTTAGAATTCCTAATATTATCACGACTATTGGTAGATTCATCTTTAATAGAAACACTAACAGCTCTGGCTCTAACTAAATCTCCCACATCAAGAGTTTTATTAGATTCTTTTGCTATTAATGCAACTCTTTTCGCATCATAGTTAATATAATCATCAGTGACTTGAGAAACATGAATTAAACCATCCATAGGTCCAATTCTCACAAAAGCACCGTAATCAGCAATATCAATTACTTCACCATTGAAAATTTCATGTTGCTCAGGTTTAAAGAAAATTGATTCGAAGACAACATTATGATATGAAGCACCATCACCCATAATGAGCCTACCTTCACTGATTTCAACAATCTCATTAACGCAAATGAGTAAACCAAGTTTTTTGTCTAAACGACCCTCGTAAGTTTCGTTTAAAGTTTGAATAGCGACTTCTTCGAGAGGATCACCAAATCTGTAAGGTGGTATTCTTACAGTGTCCTCAATTTTTGTTTTATAATACAAGACAATCCCTCATTTTTTTAATAAGTTTAATTAATATTATATTTTTCCTTCAACAGCAATATATTTTTTTTGCCTAAGATATGCAACAGTGATGCCCATATCTTTTGCGCGCTTTTTTAATTCTATATCATTTGTAGCTAATACTTCTGAAACTCTAAGTAACGCATCATCCACAGTTTCATTTTCAAGTAAAGAAATATCCTTTATTTCAACTTTTGAAGAATTAGCTAATTTCAAGGCCAAATTTGCATTCAGCCTTACTTTTCCTTTATTATTATTTTTCAAACCCTTCAATTCATTGATAACAAAGCTAGGAGTTGTTAATTTATAAGAAGGTAATAATTTTTCAAGTTCAGTGATAATGTCTACATTGAACTGAAAAGGAACCATAAAAAAATTGGTATCAATTACAACTTCTTTAGAGTCCATTATTTGCCCTCTATTTAATAATACCGTAACCAATTAATCTCCAACGAGCGCCAACTCTACGGCTTAAAGCTACTCTGTCACCAGGGCTTGCGCAAACTGGCAATTTGAGAACGACATCAACATCATTTTTCTTAGTTGCAGTAACCACACCAATAGTAGTTGTAGTACCACAATTAATCATCAATGGTTCTTTGATTTTAATTGGAGCAACTTCACGTTCGTCTTTAGTACCGACAACACGGTCAAGTAAATTAGCTTCCATACTAAATGCATCCAATACATCAGGCAATGTTCCCTCTTCACCAGCAACAGTACCGGATAATGAATCTGATTTAGTTAAAGATGGATCTAATTTGGTTGCAATACCTACAAGTCCACCCGGACCGATTTCTTCAACTTGTTCCCCATTAGCTTCAAGACCGATAATTTCAGATTTCAGGATGAGTCTTTCACCGTTATTAGTAGGGCCTGGTCTGATTTCAATAGTATCACCAAGTTTAAATTTACCCTGAACTAGGGTACCACCAATAACTCCTCCCTTAATCTTATCAGCACCTGAACCAGGTTTGTTGATATCAAATGACCTTGCAACATGCATCAATGCAGTATCATCGATATTTCTTTCAGGGGGTTGAATTTGTTTAAGCATTGCTTCAATTAGTATATCGACATTTGCTCCTTGTTGAGCAGATACAGGTATTATTAAAGCATCTTCAGCACAAGTACCTTTAACAAATTCCTTTATTTCTTCATAACTTTCAATAGCTCTTTCTTTTGAAACAATATCAATTTTATTTTGAACTACGATTACATCCTTAACACCTATTACGTCAAGTGCCATAAGATGTTCTTTAGTTTGTGGCTGTGGACAAGTCTCATTTGCAGCAATAACCAATACTGCACCATCCATAATTGCAGCACCAGATAACATAGTTGCCATTAAAGTTTCGTGACCTGGAGCATCAACAAAGGATACTTTTCTAATTAATTCAGTTTCGCTACCACAGATTTCACAAACATCAGAAGTAGTATAACATTCAGGTTCACCGCATTTAGGACATTTTTTAAATTCAATGTCTGCATAACCTAAACGAATGGAAATACCTCTTTTTGTTTCCTCACTGTGAGTATCTGTCCATACCCCGGATAATGCTTTAGTAAGAGTAGTCTTACCATGGTCTACGTGACCAACTAAACCTATGTTAACATCTGACTGTACATTCACAGATAACCACCTTCTTTATAAATTTAATAAAGTAAAATAAGGAAAATAGTAGAACTATTCTTCCTCTTCTTCATCAGCACCAAGAATATCAGCTATTGGTTTTGCACCTTCTTTAACAACAACACTGTTAATTTGTACTATATCATCAGCAATAGTGTTACCTCTTACGGTTTTTCTTCTTTTAACACCATCAGCTTT
>NZ_JAZNAN010000131.1:0-23212 GCF_045586545.1 Methanobrevibacter sp. | reverse complement strand
AAATTTAAATTTTATAAAAATAGTAGAAATTAAAGTGTTATATTGAATTTAAAAATTTAATTACTTTTAGACACTTTAATATTTGTTCGCATGATTTAAAACAATTATCTTATAACTCCACCAAATCCGGTGAATAATTTTATAACATTTTCAATGTCGCTTTTTTCAAGTGCAGTCACTTCAAATGTTAGGCTGATAAACTTATCATCGATTTGAGGTCCGTTATAGGCGTCAGTAAGTTTAATATCAATTATATTGTTGATATTCAATACTGTATTTTGAATTGTTTCGACATGGACATTTTTCGGAAATACGCAGCTGATGGATTTTGTCAGGGTATTTGAATTTTCAATTTTCCACTGGTGTAGCTCTTCTGGAAGCAATATCCTGATGTTTGCTATGCGAAGTTTCTTAACTTTATTTCCGTCTTTCAGCACGGCAGTTTTGTTGTCTAAACTTTCGAGAATGCCTACATGGATTTTTCCTGAATAGATATGTTTCAGACCAACTTCCTGGCCAATGGACTCATATAATATGCCATATTCGTAATTCAAAGCGCCGATTGCCTTGTCACTCCTACCCAATGCGTTTTTGATATCTCCCATATGCTTTGTTGCATCGATAGCTATTTCAACGAACTTCTCGTCATCTCCAGAATTGATGACGTCTCTTAGTTCCAGAACTGCATCCGCAAAGGTATTTCTGATATGTGGTCCGTTATTGTTCATGGACTGGATATTATATGTCAGGTATGGATTCTGTGAAACGATACGTGCAATCATATCAATCATAAGATTGTAGATTGGACTTTCAAAGTCTTCGGTTTCATTCAAATCGACTTTCAGCTTTTCAATTGCAGAAGCGGTTGAGATAAATGAGAAATGAGTCAAAACCTGGACAATGCTCATCATGAAATCATGCTTTTCGGCTGTGGTTTCAATGATTCTCATGTTTTTGCTTTCCAGATATTTGTAGACCTTATCATACCATTTTCCTTTCTTATCTGCGGTTAAAACAATGACCTGATTGTCCAGTCTGGTTGTTCTTGGACCGAAAACAGGGTGTGTTGGAATATATTCGATTGTTTCGGGCAATACTTCAGCCATTGTCTTGGTAGGCTCCTCCTTAACGGAAGTCACATCGACCATCACTGAACCGGCTTTCATAAACGGCGCAACTTCACGGATGACATCGCAGGTATGCTGCATAGGCACGGCAATTATCACCATGTCGCTGATATTGGCCAATCCCGCATTGGATTCGATATAGTTCACATCCAATTCTTTAGCTACCTGTTTGCCTTTCTTATGGTTACGTCCGGTTATATACACATCAAAGTCATCTCTGAAGTAGTAGATGAGAGTTTTTCCAAGTCCATCACTACCTCCAATAATTCCAACATTCATTTTTACCATTATTAATATTAGATTGGAAACAATATATAAATTATTAACAAGAAAAGTTATTGTGAAAATTATGAAAATTATAAACGAAGATGAAAAGGAAGGTATTGTGGAAATAGTCCCCGAAACCCTGGATGATTTGTGGCATCTCTCCCATATTGTAGAAGTCGGAGACAATGCCTCCTCTAAAACAACCAGACGTATACAGGACAATACTGGTGATAAGCTTAGAAGCGATAGGGGAGTTAAGAAAACATTCTATTTGGGTTTGGATGTAGAAAATATTTCTTTTCATTTATTCACTGGAAAATTGAGATTGACCGGAGTAATTACAAGGGGTCCCGAAGATCTGATTCCTCTTGGGTCCCACCATACTTTGGAAGTCAAGCTCAACACTCCAATAACCATCAAAAAGGAAAGGTGGCCGAATTGGGCAATAAAAAGACTCAATCAGGCTATCGAAGCTTCAAAAAAATTGTCTGCGATAATTGTGGTTTTGGAGGATGATACCGCAAGAATCGGCCTTATGAGGCAATTCGGAATTGAATATTATGGTCCTATTAAGGGCCATGTTTCAGGTAAAAGGATAGTTGACAAGAACAGGCAGAAAAACATCATCCAGTTTTATGAAAAGGTCATAGAATCAATAACCAAATTCGATTCAATCCAGAACATCGTTATTGCCGGACCGGGCTTTGTAAAGAATGACTTTTATGATTACCTTAAAGACAAACATCCTGACCTTGCTAAAATAGCCATCATTGAAGCGACAGGTTCCGGCGGACGCAATGGAATCAGCGAGGTCTTAAAGAAAGGCACTGTTGAGAAATTGACCTCTGAGAATAGGGTTGCCATCGAGATGGCGGCCGTTGATAATCTTCTTACTGAAATAGCCAAAAATTCCTCCAAAGTCGCTTATGGAATTAAGGAAACCAAAAAAGCAATCACTTTAGGTGCAGTAAGCCAGCTTTTGATATTGGACACCAAGATTGCAGATGAAGACATGGGCGAAGACATGGACATGGTTGAAAATATGAAAGGGGAAGTAATGGTCATAAGCAGTGAGCATGAAGGCGGAAAACAGCTTGAAGCCCTTGGTGGTATGGCGGCAATTTTAAGGTATGAAATTGCTTAATATTTATATAATATAATTTTTAAAAATTATAATAAGTGATTAAAATGTATTATTCGTCGATTATTCTTGCATTTTTATTTGTTTTTATTTTATCTGCAATAGGTACTGCTATTTTAGATATTATTTTCAGGTTCTTTGGAAAAAGAGGATATCTTGGTAATTTATATCCGAATGTTAGGGGAGGAATTCCTCGTGCAGTAGGTATAGTGCCATTTGTCATTTTGTCCTTTTACATGTTGCCTGGACATAATGCGCTTGTTTTGATTATTGGTATCTTTGCATTAATCGACGATATTTTAGGAAGAAAAAAATGTATCCCCTTAGGTATTGAATGGGGTCAGCTTTCTAGAGGCATTGGAATCTTTTTAGTCATGATTGCAGGTATTGTTCAAGGAATGGGCGTTTCTTCAATTTTCATTGCGCTCATGGTCCAGCCGCTTAATATTTCAGATATGCAGCCGGGGTCCACATGTATGGTTACAATGTTAATGTCAATTATAACCGTTATTGTCATGTTGATTGTCGGTTCACCGATGGCTGGTGAATTGCCGGCAGTTTACACCCCATTGTTAATATTCATTGTATGTTTAGCCTACTCCCCGCTTGATTTTGCTGGAAAAATCATGTTGGGTGAAGTTGGAAATCACACATTCGGTGTTGCTTTGGGAATTGCATTCTATATAGCCGGAGGATTGGTAGGGGTTCTTGTACTTGGAGTCATAACCACTGCTTTAATCGCATTTGTCAGAAGAAATAATTTAAGAGTATTCTTCAGGCAGCAATTAGGAATCTTGGATCCAACATTCGGCGATTTCTTCATGGATGTTCTAACCGGCGGAGGGCTTGGAGACTTACTTAGAAAATGGTTTTTGGAAGACAGGCAATATGAAGTTAGAAATCCTTTATTAATCTCTTTAGGTTTTAGAAGATTATTATATAACCCATATGTAAACCATCCAAAAAAATTCCTTCCTCATCAAAAAAAGAAAATACCAAGATTAGAGAAAGGAGGATAATTTATGAAAGCGTTATTCATTGTCACTGGAAGAGGATTGGGTGGTGATGCAATGGCTGCTCTAAATGCGATGAGGGCACTTGAAAAAAGAGGAGTTGTCTGCGAAGTTGCATTGGATGCATCCGCTCATGGTTCTTTATTTGAAAAAAACGGCTACAAATGGCATAAGATATCTGTTCCACATGCCGGAGGCCATTCCGCTACCAAATTATCTGCATTAAAAGGCGGAGTTAAATTATTCGTCGCTACTTTTAAGGCAAGAAGACTTATCAAAAAATTAAATGTAAATTTTGTTGTTGGAGTCTTGGGTGGTGGAGCTATTGTCGCATCATTGGGCGCAAAATTTGCAAGAAAACCTGCATTTTCCTGCGTTTCAACACCTCTGGATTCTGCGGTTTGCCCAAAATTCAATCATTGTTATGTCTGGCCGGAATTGGACAAATTCAGATGGGAAACTCTTCCCGATAATATGCAGAAGGCATTTTATCCATTGGCGCCGGATATCGGTGACGGTGATGCAGGCATCGCACTTGAAAAATTGAAAGAATTCCCTAATTTTGATGAAAACAAAAAGACAATTGCATTTTCATCAGGATCAACCATTTTTAAAGGCATGATTGATGCGATTAACTTGGTGGCAAACGAAACTGATGAATACAATCTTGTTTTAGTAGGTCTTCCTCATAATGAGGAATATTACGAGTTAATCGATGAGGAAAAGATAATATATGCGGGATATATCGATTGGATTAATCATCTATTCAAATTCGTTGATTTGACAGTTTTGACTGATGATGGAGTATCCCTTGAAGAGGCTTTCATTTGCGAAAAGCCAATCATCGCCCTTACTAAGGTCAAATGGGGAAGATACCAGAATATGGCTGGAGTATTTAAGGGGGCAATGATTGAATCTGAAGTGGAAGATGTCTGCAAAAGTATTGATGAAGCTTTCAAAAACTATGATTCACTTCAAAAAAATGCTATTGTTTATGGTAGGCAATGTGCATCAGCCGCTGATGATTTGGCAGATGACATGTTAAAAAGATTGAAATAGTGGCATTATAGCCACATGTTTTTTATAATTTTGTAGTTTGTATCTGTAGATGGATGAATTTCTAAAAATTCCCCGTAGTCATCCAAATCATAATCCATTCTCATTAAGTAGGATAGGTATGCTATATCGCTTACAGAGGATGGGGAGATATGATTAATATTATTCAACTTGTTTTTAGCCTTATCGAATTCAACTTCCGTATAACCTGTTTCTCCAGTCAGTATATTCCAGAATGCGCCCGGTCCGCCGATTCCGGGTAATGAAATTTTTGCCTTATCTTCATCGCTGCATGTTGATTTTTCATTTTTGACAAAACTCACTTCCATGTTAAAACTTAAGGTTTGAGGAATGCAATTGTAGCTTACTTTATTTGAATATCCTGCCATATTCCTTGCAGCTGTGATGCCCTCCATTCTAGCTACCGGTGTTAGTTGATATCCTCCAGTAACATCGCCTGCGGCATATATATTCTCCACATTGGTTTTCATCATTTCATTAACTTTTATGGTTCTGTCAGGGTTTAGCTCAACAATTCCATCAGCAATTTCACTGTTCGGTGTTCTGCCGGTTGCAAAAAATGGGATTCCTTCAAATTCTTCATTGTCATCAGTTAAAACCTTATCCTTAAAGGCTTCAACAACATTAACGCCTTCATAAATATTAACTTCAGGAATAATTTTTTCTAAAACATATCTTTTGGTTTCGGGATTGAGCTCTTTTAAAAATTGGCTTCTTGCAAGAACATTTACCTCACTGCCTAATGTTGAGTAAATATTAGCTATTTCACCGGCTATTATGCCTCCTCCAATAATGTTTAATTTTTCAGGAACATCGTCAAGCTTTAGAATATCCTTATTGGTAAGACCAAACTCGGCACCAGGGATATCAGGTATAAAAGGCCGGGCTCCGGTAGCTATGAGCAGATTATCATATTCGAAGCTTTCATTATTCACTTTAATGATTTCATCTTCAATGCTGGCTTCGCCATAGATTATCTCATTTCCAAAACTTTCATTTTCCATCTGATTTAGTTTTCTGAGAAATTCTTGTGTTTCAACTATTTTTTCAACTATTTTATCATAGGATACTTCAAGCTGGCTTTTAATGAATCCATAATTGTTGAATCTTTTATTTTCATCAATGAATTTTGTAATGTCGGTTAATGCGCAAATTACCATGCACCCTTCATTTAGACAAGTACCGGCTATATGATTTTTTTCGATTAAAGTAACATCTTTGCCAAGTTTTCCAAGCTCTATTGAAGCTAATCTTCCTGCAGGTCCAGAACCAATGACTATATTCTTCATTTTATACCTCTTTTAGATAGTTTTATATAATACTAACTTTTAATTTATTATATATATTAAATTTTGGAGATGAGATTATGTGTATTGCAGCGCCTGCTCAAGTTGTTGAGATTAATAGGGAAGACAATTGGTTATATGCTGACTTCGGTGGAGCAAGACAACAAGCAAAATTAGATCTTTTACCTGAAGTAGAAGTAGGAGATTATGTTTTAATCCATGCTGGTTATGCAATTGAAAAATTAAGTGAAGAAGCTGCTAAAGAATCTTTAGAAGCTTGGGAAGAACTTTTAGAAGTTCTTGAAGAAGAAGATAAAGAAATGGAAATGGCAAGAATGGCTGATGAGAATCAGTAGATTGATACTCTTGTTACTCCTTTTATTTTTAGAAATTCATTTATTAAATCCCCTTCAACAGGCTCCTCGGTAATGATTGTCAATAAAGGAGTCCTTTGAAGTTCGGTATCTTCGGCATAAGCCTGTCTTATTCCGATTCCTTTTTCTGATATTAATTTTGTTGTGTGGGCAAGTATTCCTTCGCTGTGGGATCCGACTTCAATTTCAATAACGCCCAATTCCAGATTTTTTGCAATGTTTTTTAGAAGGGTTCCGGCAGGAATGATATTGCTGAAAAGGTTATATAATTCATCGTCTTCTTTTATAATGTCAATTGTTGATTTTATAGCTCGTCTGTCTACATCTGCAGCGTTTGCCAATGCCTTATCACTAATTTTTAAATTACCGCAATAAATCTTGCCGTCTTCACTTAAAGACAGTCCAAGTTCAATCATTTTTTCCGCAACTCTCATTCTTGCAGGGTACTTTTTGAATTTTTCATTAATTCTTTCCCACATTTGTATCACTATTCCAACTTTTTGTACATTCAAGTTATTTTTTGTTGAATATAGTATATATTTATTTTGAAAAATTATTTTAAAATTTCTAAAATTAGTAATTTTTAGATAAAGTTGTCATGTAAGGGTTAAAATCAATAAAAATAGTCAGAAGTAGGCTAGATGGGATTCGAACCCACGACCTCCCGGTTATCAGCCGAGCGCGCTAACCATGCTGTGCCACTAGCCTATAAAAATAAACACGACAGTTAACTGTCAACACTTATACTTATATTAATTACTATATATAACTGTTTCGGTTATATATAGAATTAAATAAGATTTTTTAAAATTCATCTATTAATCATTTCGTTGATGGAGTCAGCCATTGCATGTCCTTCAACGATAATTTTTGCTTTTTCAATACCTTCAACTTGTTCAGCTCTGATTTTTGCATCAGCAGCGATACGTGTGATACTCATACAACCTGGGTTGGTTGGTTTAAGGATAATTTCAGCTTGATCACCTTCAACGGTAATATTTTGTACAATGCCCATTTCTACAATACTTACGCCCATGTGAGGGTCATTAATTACAGAAACAGCCTCTTTAATATCATTTACTAAATCTTCAGACATTAATCAGTCTCCTATAATTTGTATTTATTAATATTTACAATGTCATTTATAAACATTGTTATTTTTTTGAACTTTTGGTAAGAAAATCATTTAACTCTATGTTTAATTTTCACACCAATCCCATTTGAACATTCTTCCATCTCACAACCGGTCATTATTGCTTTCCCGACACCTACAACGGCATCGTTACGAACAACGACCACTTCATCATTTGGAATAATATTTGGGGATGCTTTTACGATTCCTGGTGCAAAAACGGTATTTGTGGTTAGGTCGAAATCAATTTCAACAGTATTGATTTTCAAATCCTTCAGGATTTCTCCACCAGGCAAATTTAATCTGTATAAACCGTAATCTTTATTTAATAATGCCAATTGCTTTCCATCAGATAAAATCCTTTTATGATACATTCCTTTAGTTTTCACATTGTCTGGAATGAACTTATCTCCATTCTCGCCAAACTGGAACTTAGCAATTGACTTAAGCCCATGCAATACTTTTTCTCTTCTGTTAATTCTTTGATGGTTCTTAAGTTCCATTCTTAAATTATAAAGTGAATCAGGTGAAGTTGGCCGGCCATCTTCACAGACATTAATAAAATCATCGACATAGGCTTGCAAAGATTCCAAATAGCCTCCAGCCAGGTTGGCTACAATGGTTTTGCCTTCACAGTATTGTGCAATAAGTTTGCCGGTTTCTTCAATTTCATCCTGTGACCATGAACCGGTTGTACTTACGTCATAAGATTGAATAGGGAATGTATTTTCCAGTTCCCTTGGACAGATTCCAAAAGGGGAAGTAACAATGAGCTCCTGAAATGATCTTGTCAATTTTCTGAATTTCTGATGTGATTTTGAATTGGAATAAGGTTTTTTCATACTGCAAGGCAATAAGACAACAGTATCTCCGAGAGGTTCCATCATTTCCATTCTTTGTCTCCATCTTACCGCTTCAGGGCGATATAGGGACTCTTCACTTGAACATATCACTTTCATTATTCTACCTCAAATGCTTTAATTAGTTCTTCATCGAGTTCAATCAATCTTTTAATATTGTCATCGCTATCCTTGATGTTTCGTCTCCATTTTTCAATGACGAAATCAAGGTCTACTTCTTTTGTGCCGCTGATTAAATTATCGGCATGAGCCACAATCTTTTCTTCAAGGGTTTGTGGAATGTAGGATTTTTTGGGAAGTCCGAGGCTCACGGCTTCCTCTTCGGTAATTCCAGCTCCGATATGCCTTTCAATAATATTCAAAACATCCTGTGAATAGCCATATTCCCTTGCAATTTCAACTCCTTCAATTGCATGGGTAATTCCATGTGTCTTGGATCTACCTATATCATGCAATAGGGCGCCTTTTCTTATAAGGTCTTTATCAACATTATCAAAATTAGAAGCTATTTCCATAGCTTTTTTACAAACTGCTTTACAATGAGCTATAACATTTTCAGGCGTATTTACCTTTTCAAGCAATTCAAGTTCCATTTTCATCTAGCTTTTGTTTTTTTCGGTAAATGACTTGAAATTACTTTCAACCATTTCAATGTCTTCTTTTATTTGAGCTATAACTTCCTCATTGTCTTGGAATTCTAACTCATCTCCACATGCAGGGCACATGAATTCATAGTCGGATGCGTCGTCAAAATCAAGTCTGGCATGGCCTTGAGGGCACACGAAAAACATATTGTTTTCTTCACGATCCAATTCTTCATTGAGCATAGTCAAATAATTTTCAGAATCTTTGATAATTCGATTAATTACTTCATCCTTTTCAAATTTCCAGGAATAAGTAAACCATTGGGTTTCAGGGTCTTTACTTCTTTTATAACTTGCTAATCCCATGTCATATAGTTTATAAAGTATTTTCCTAACAATATTTAATTTAATTCCAGTTTTATTAGCAATTTCTTCATCAGTTTCAATACCATCGTTTAATGCTTCAACAATAGGTAAATTGTCTTCAGTTTCGACAACAGTAGTTAATAATTGTTTTACTAATGGATCATCTATCATTTAATTTCCCCTAAAACTTATTAAAATCAAATTATCATTTTGAAGAATAAAAAAATAACTTAAATTATGATATAAGATTTAAAATCGATATATAATTATGTATTTTATATTATAAAAATATATCTAATATTCTTTTAAAATTTCCAATAGGTTTTCAATGATGTAATCCACTTCCTCATCCGTTAATGTGGAATATATTGGAAGGCTTATTTCATTTTCAAACAGATTATATGCGTTAGGATAATCTTCAATTTTAAATCCTAAATTCTTATAAGCGGTCAGCATTGGAAGAGGTTTGTAATGGACGTTTGTACTGATTCCTTTTTCTTCCATTTTTATTATAATCTCATTTCTTTGCTCTAGAGAGATATCTTTAAGTCTGGTTAAGTAAAGATGTCCTGAAGAAATGTAGTTTTCACAGACATGTTTAGGAGTAATTACTCTAGTGCCTTCAAATCCTTCTTCATACCTTTTAACGATTTCATGTCTTCTTTCAAGTAGGGATCCATATCTGGATAACTGTCCAAGACCGATTCCCGCCTGAACATCAGTCATGTTGCACTTGTATGCAGGAAGCAGAATATCATATTCCCAGGATCCCTTTTGGGTTTTCTCAAGCGCATCCTTGGTTTGGCCGTGAAGGGAGAGAATTTGCAGTTGCTTATATAATTTTTCTGAATCTATTCCGTCATGTGCATTCCAGGTTACCGCTCCACCTTCGGCGGTTGTCAGATTTTTAACGGCATGGAATGAAAAACAGGTAAAGTCGGCAAGAGTTCCCGCTTTTTTGCCGTTTTGAATTGCTCCAAAACCATGAGCACTATCGGCCAATACGATAACTCTTCCAAAAGCTTCTTGGATATCATTATTTGGACTGAACAATTCCTTTTTGGCATCAATAACTTCAAATATTTTGTCATAATCGCATGGGATTCCTGCAATGTCCACAGGCATAATGGCTTTTGTTCTATCGGTGATTGCTTCACCCATCAAGTCATAGTCCATTTCTTCCCTGCCGATTTGGCTGTCAACCATTACGGGTGTGGCTCCAACATGACATATTACGCTGCAGGTTGCAGTATATGTATATGCAGGCACAATCACTTCATCACCTTCTCCGATGCCCAATAAACGTAAAGTCATTTCCATAGCTGTAGTGGCTGCGCTTAGACATACAGTTTTGTCGCTGCCACAATATTCTGTGATTAGCCTTTCAAATTCCTTTGTTTTAGGTCCGGTTGTAATCCATCCGGATTTTAATGCAGCTATTACTTCTTCAATTTCGATTTCGGTTATATCAGGTGGGGAAAAGGGTATATTCATTTTTTTACTCTCCGTTTACTTCTTCAGGTTCTCTGTAAGTAGGAACATGTTTTTTGAATGTGTCTTTGATTATTTGTTTATCGGTAATTTCGTTATCTATGATTTCTCTAAATGCATCCAATTTTACTTCAATGTCTTCCATGCTAAAGTCCATCGGTTCGGTAATGAAGATTTTGTCATGTTCGGTTTCTTCAAGGTTTTCCTCATTCATCAATAGTTCTTCATATAACTTTTCTCCAGGCCTTAAGCCGGTAATTTCAATATCAATGTCTTTTCCGAGGGTCAAACCGGATAATTCAATCAAACTTTTTGCCAAATCATAAATCTTGACCGGTTCGCCCATATCCAAAACAAAGATTTCTCCACCTTTTGCATAGGTTATGGACTGTAAAACCAAAGCTACAGCTTCAGGTATTGTCATGAAAAATCTTGTGATTTCTTTGTGGGTTACGGTAACAGGACCTCCGGCAGCAATCTGCTTTTTGAATAACGGTATTACGGAACCATTGCTTCCTAAAACATTTCCAAAACGAACGGCCACATATTCGGTGTTGCTTTCCTTATCCTTTGCCTGAATAATCATTTCACACACTCTTTTAGTGGCTCCCATAACATTTGTCGGATTAACAGCCTTATCGGTTGAGATTAAAATGAAACGTTTTGCATTGTATTTGTCGCAGGCATTTACAAGGTTATATGTTCCGAATATATTGTTTTTAATCGCTTCGGTCGGATTGTTTTCCATCAGCGGAACGTGCTTATGTGCCGCTGCATGGAATACGATTTCAGGGGAGAATTCTTCAAACAATTCAAATATCCTTTCTTCATCCCTGATGTTTGCAATGATTGCTTTGATGTCTTCAGTTGGATATTTTCTTTTGAGCTCTTGCTCTATGTCATATAGGCTGTTTTCATAGATGTCAAGCATTAAAAGTTGTTTAGGGTTGTGAAGCATAATCTGTCTGCAAAGCTCTTCACCGATTGATCCTCCTCCACCAGTAACTAAAACGACTTTGTCCTTAATCAGGCTTTTGATGTTGTTGTTGTCAAGCTCAACAGGGTCTCTGCCGAGCAAGTCTTCAATTTCAACATCCCTTAAGCTACTGTACAGGTTTTCTTCGGAAATAAGTTCCCTTAATCCCGGAAGAACTTTGACCTTGGCTTTTGTTCTGTTACAAATTTCAAGGATTTCCTTTTTGTTTTCCTGGTCGATATTTACGATTGTAAAGAAGATTGAATCGATTTTGTTTTCCTCACAGATTCTTTCGATATCGTTTCTGGTACCGATAATTTTCACGCCGGATACTGAATAGCCCATACGTTTTTCATTGTCGTCAATGATTCCGACAATGTCATATTTTCCTTTCAAAGTGGATTTTAAGGTTTTGATAATGTCGTTGGCAGAGTAACCCCCACCGATAATTAATAACCTTTCCTGATTTTCATCAGTATAGTTTATTCCCTTATTGGCAATGTCGGATAATAATGCATATCTGATTACCAAACGATAGACAACAATAAGAAAACCGATTAATAATCCAACGGCCAAATTAAGCTTGATTGAAGGATTTTTCATATGCAATACGAGCTCTTCAATCACGGACACGATTATTAGTGATAATATTGAAAGAAGGATGTACATGAAGTAGTC
This sequence comes from Methanobrevibacter sp., assembly GCF_045586545.1. GTDB lineage: Archaea > Methanobacteriota > Methanobacteria > Methanobacteriales > Methanobacteriaceae > Methanocatella. The sequence goes on along the minus strand of NZ_JAZNAN010000131.1, from coordinate 10,840 downwards.
TTGGTTATTTTCGTATCTGATGATGCGTGAATATCTTTTTGTCAGTCTGAATACAATCTGCAGGACAATTATTGCAAGTACAATGCTTATTAAAATTTCCTGTCTGGTTACTGCACTTGTAGGATTCATTAGAAACGAATCGGTAATCAGCACAGACATCAGATAATACCCTAATACAACACAAAAGCAATCCATTAGGGGCAGTAAAATATTCCTATATTTTCCAAGACTATCAACATTCATTAAATTTCATCCTTTAAATTAATTTAACATTAATTATCTATGTAAAATACTTAATATAAAATTATTCTTTAAAAATAGATTTTGTTTAGATTTCTTTATTTTCAATTTTTTTTTTAATTTAGTGAGCTTTTCTAATAATCACGGCAGGGGTATGGGTAATCGAATCCAAATCTTCAATTGTGACTTCATCAAATTCAGTGCCTAAAACCTCTTTGACACTATGGATGGTTTTCATTTCGGTAGATAAGGATTTTTGATAATCTTCAGCAATGTTAGCTATTTTTAATGCAGTTTCCACATCAATCTTTTCGCTGCATCCAAGCGGGGTTGATCCCATATTTTCAGACAACTGCCCCTTCACATATCCAAAAAAGCCGTTGTCAGCATCAATCCCTTCGATGGCAATTGGAAGGGCAGTGAAATATTTTCCGTTTTTCATGTAAGTCGCATCAGTATCGATAATCAGCACGCAGACATCCTTCCCGATTTCATTTTTAATGTCCTTTGCAACTTGTCCAGGGTTTTCGGGAAGAAGGGAAACGCAGGTTCCAGGGGCATTGCTTAAATCTATTCCCGCTTCTGAAGCAGGTTTCAATGCATGCTTGAGGCCGTATAACTGCAGTACCACTTCCTTGTGAGCGTAAGTTTCTTTTGGAAGCTTTCTCAAGTTTTTTATTGTACGTTCCTTAATTCCTAAAAGGGGTCCTAAAACATATCCCCAGAGATATTTGCTCCAGACTACTGTTAAGAATTTGGCAGTTAGGGAGGGTTTGTAATCGGCCTCATCAACCAGTCTGTTCTGGGACACGGATATTGGAGTTTCAGCTATAACCAAATAATCATTATCTTCCATCAATTCCTTTGCAGGTTTAATAATTGAATCTAGGTTTTCATTTGGTTTAATGTAACCTGTTTCAATTGGAATTACGATGTAATCTCCATTGATTACATGTTTTATATTTTTCAAATCTTCGCTCACCATAATAATCTTTATTTAAATTCAATATAATAAATATAATTAAATCATTATGGGATGATTGTTATGGCTAGAAAATTTATTACATATTTTGATAAGGAAGGCGAAGATTACACTGATGAATTGATTACAGCTGTTAAAGATAAGTTAGAAGCTTCTAATGATATTAAAAGGATTATAATAGCCTCTTCAACCGGTGCGTCTGCATTGAAGTTGTATGATGCCGTTGGAGATGATGTTGAAATAATTAATGTCACCCACCATATGGGATTCAGCGGTCCAAACGAGCCTGACATTTCAAAAGAAATGATTGAAAAACTTGAAAAGGTCGGAATTAAAACTTACTTCGGAAGCCACGCTTTCAGTGGAGCTGCAAGAGGAGTAACAAATAAGTATGGAGGATATTCTCCTTTGGATGTTGTAGCAGATACCTTCAGAATGTTTTCCCATGGGATTAAAGTGGGTGCTGAAATCTCAATCATGGCTGCTGATGCAGGTCTCATTCCTGTTGGCGAAGAATTAATCGCAATTGGCGGAAGAGGTCATGGCGTTGATAGTGCAGTTATTTTGACTCCTGTTAATGCAAAAAATCTATTTGATTTGAAAATCCATGAGATTATTGCAATGCCAAGAGACTAATTATATTTTTAAAATTTTTGTCAAAAATTTCATATTTATATAAAAGTAGTTGCATTTAAATATAAGATAAGATAGAAATATTTAACAATTATTTTAATAGTAGATTATAGTGGGGTTAATCCGTGAAATTTATAGATGATGCAATCAAAGAATCCGAAGAAAGAATGGAAGAGAAAGCTCCTGAAAAACTCTCTTCAGACATTGACGATGATTTAATAGAAATTATTAAAGGTGTAAAAACAAATATATTTGTTGTTGGTGCTGGTGGAGCAGGAAACAACACCATTTCAAGATTAAACGAAATGGGTATTGAAGGAGCAACAACAATCGCAGTAAATACTGATGCTCAAGATTTATTCTACTGCCAATCAAGTAAAAAAATCCTTTTAGGAAGACAAACTTCCAAAGGATTAGGTGCTGGTGGAGATCCAGTTGTTGGTGAAGAATGTGCTGAAGAAAGCGAAGATGAGATTAGAGACAATTTGGAAGGCGCAGACATGGTATTTGTGACCTGTGGTCTTGGTGGAGGAACCGGTACAGGTTCAGCACCTATCATCGCTAAAATCGCTAAAAAATTAGGTGCATTAACTGTTGCTGTTGCTACTATGCCATTTTCTGCAGAAGGTATTAAAAGAAGAGAAAATGCAGAAGAAGGTTTAGAAAAACTTCAAGACGCTGCTGATACCGTTATTGTCATCCCTAATGATAAATTATTGGAAGTTGCACCTAACTTACCATTAAACAAAGCGTTCATGGTATCTGATGAAATATTAGGTAGAGCTGTAAAAGGAATTACCGAATTAATTACTAAGAAAGGTCTTGTAAGTTTAGACTTTGCAGATATTAGAAGTATCATGAGTGGCTCTGGAATGGCTATGATTGGTATGGGCGAATCAGAATCTGGCGACAGAGCTTTAGAATCTGTACATGAAGCTTTAAGCAGCCCATTGCTAGACATTGATATTTCAAATGCTACTGGTGCTTTAGTCAACATATCAGGTAGTTCTGATTTAACTTTACATGAAGCAGAAAAGATTGTTCAAGTTGTTGCTGATAAATTGGATCCTGAAGCTAACATTATTTGGGGTACTCAAATTGATGAAAGCCTTCAAAATATTGTTAGAACCACTGTGGTCGTTTCTGGTATCAAATCTAATTATAATCCAGATGTTGTCCCAGAAGTCATTGATTCTGAAGAATCACAGGAATCTGAAACAACTAGTGATCAATTAGACGATTTCATTGATGGAATCTTCTAATTTTATCTTTTTATTTTTTTCGTAAAATGCAAACATTTATTAATGTTTAGATTATAAATTATTTTATTACTATATTTTATTATAATTTACAAATTTTTTAATTTTTAGGGTTATTTAAATGAATGTTCAAGAAGATATTGATAAGTTTATTAAAGACAGTAAAAGAGTATTAAAAGTTGCAAAAAAACCAGATAAAACTGAATACATTGAATTAGCTAAAATTTCAGCTCTTGGTGTAGCTGTAATCGGTGTAATTGGATTTATCATTGTTTTAATTGGTTCTTTAATTGGTTTATAATTAAACCATATCTTTTATTTTTTGATCCCTCAAATTATAATAAAATTTTTGTAATGCTTTAATTTTATTTGAAAATCTAGTTTTTTAAAAACTTTTATATACTATTATTTATAGATATATTGATATTATAGAAATCTTATTTTCAAGATATTTTTTCTTTGAAAATTAGGGCTTTTATAATATTTTTAACTTAATGTATGATTTTATTAACTAGAAAAAATTTTAAAAATAGGTGAATTTTTCATGGAAGATACTAATAGTTCCATATACGCTCTTAAAACCTCTGCAGGTCAAGAAAGAAATGTTGCTAGACTCTTAGCACGTAAAGCTAAGACTATAGATGGCATAGGCATTTCTGCAATTCTTGTCCCGGAATCTTTAAAAGGGTATATCTTAGTCGAATCTTCAACAAAAATAGATTTAAGAAATCCTGACTTAAAAGTACAACATTTAAGGGGAGTTGTTGAAGGCAGTGTTGGAATTACCTTTGAAGAAGTAAAAAGATTCTTAAAGCCAGAACCTATTATTTCCTCAATTCAAAAAGGAAGTATTGTCGAACTTATTTCTGGTCCGTTCAAAGGAGAAAGAGCAAAAGTGGTTCGTATTGATGAATCACGTGAAGAAGTCGTTCTTGAGTTAATAGAAGCTGCAGTACCAATTCCGGTTACTGTCAAAGCTGATCAAATTAGAATAATTCAAAAGGAGGCTGACTGATGGCTAAAGATACAGTCGAAGTTCTTATCGAAGGTGGCAGTGCTACTCCTGGACCACCATTAGGACCTGCTTTAGGACCTCTCGGTATTAACATGATGCAAGTGGTAGAAGAAATTAACAAAAAAAGTGCTGACTTTGCAGGAATGAAAGTACCTGTAATCATCAGTGTTGACAGAGATACTAAAGATTTCGAAATTGAAATCGGTACTCCACCAACTACTTCACTCATCATGGAAGAATTAGGCATCGAAAAAGCTTCTCACGAACCAGGTTTAGATATTATTAATGACTTGCCAATTGAGGCTGCTTTAAAAATCACTAGAATGAAATTCGATTCATTACTTTCTAATGATTATAAAGAAGGTATTAAAGAAATCATGGGAACCTGTGTAAGTATGGGTATTTCTGTTGACGGTAAAGACCCTAGAGAAGCACAAAAAGCAGTAGATGCTGGAGAATATGATGATATCTTATTAGAATAGATATTATTTAGTTAAATTAAAATTAAGTTAATAAATACAGTGTATATGATGTTATAATTTCGGTTATAATTGATATACTGTTTTTAATTCATGCAATCGTTGAAGAATTTTTTTCTTGTAATCGATTCTCATGAAACCAAATAAATCCAATGAGCAGAAAATGTTCATGGGGGATGAATATGACACAAGATGTAGTTAACGCGGTGAAGGAGGCAAAAGAACAATCAAAGCCGAGAAACTTCACTGAGTCCGTGGATGTTATTATTAATATCCGTGACTTGGATGTCAGAAAGCCAGAAAATAGGTTTAATGAGGAAGTTACTCTTCCTAACGGCCGTGGCAAAGAGATTAATATCGGAGTCATAGCTGACGGGGAACTCATTGTTCAAGCTAAAGATGCTGGTCTTGACACTGTACTTAACAAAGGAGATTTAGAAGAGTTAGGAAAAGACAGAAAAGCTGCTAAAAAAGTTGCAAATTCTGTTGATTTCTTTGTAGCTCAAGCTGATATGATGCCACTCGTTGGTAGATTCTTAGGTCCTGTTCTCGGGCCTCGTGGAAAAATGCCAAAACCAGTGCCAGCAAGTATCAAACTAGATCCTCTCTTAGACAGATTACAAAGTACAGTTAAAGTTGGCGTAAAACAACAAGCTAGTGTTCAGGTTGTTGTTGGAAGCCAAGATATGTCAGACGAGGAAATAGCTGAAAATGTGGAAACTGTTCTTACAGTCTTGGACCGCAATTTAGAAAAAGGAAGAAATCAAATTAAGTCCATGTTTATTAAAACAACTATGGGACCAGTAGTGAGGGTGATCTAATGGCTCATGTTGCTGAATGGAAAAAGGAAGAAGTTAAAGAGCTAAAAGGTATTATTGACGAATACGATGTTGTCGGTATCGTCGATTTAATGAACATTCCTGCAAAACAGCTCCAAGAAATGAGAAGAACTCTCAAAGGCAAAGCTGTTATCAGAATGTCCAAGAAAAACCTCCTCGATTTAGCTTTCGAAGATTGTAATGCTGAAAAAGCCAACATTGTAGACTTGTCCGAACATATGGATGGTCAAGTTGCACTCATTGCAACTGAAATGAATCCTTTCAAGTTATACAAAATATTGGAAGACAGTAAAACCTCAGCACCTGCAAAAGCAGGATCTGTTGCTGTCGAAGATATTGTAGTTCCTAAAGGGGACACCGGATTTGAACCAGGTCCATTTTTAGGGGACTTGCAACAAGTTGGAATTCCTGCTAAAATTGATAAAGGTAAAATCACAGTACAAAAAGACACTGTAGTTGTTGAAGCGGGAGAAGTTGTTTCTCAGGCTGTAGCAGCAACTTTATCAAGATTGGATATCAATCCGATGGAAGTAGGTATTGACTTAAAAGCAGTATATGAGGAAGAAGCGGTTTATACTTCTGACGTACTCGCAATCGACGAAGAACAAACATTAGCTGACGTACAAAATGCATTCAAAAATGCATTCAATTTATCTGTTAACGCAGCTATTCCTACTGATAAAACTATTTCCACTATCATTACTCTCGCATACACTAGAGCAATTAATGTCGGTGTTGCTGGAGCAATCATGACCTCTGAAACTTCAGAACCAATTATCGGTTTAGCACAAGCTAAGATGTTAGCATTAGCATCAGAAGTAGCTGATAGCGAAGGTGCAATTAGTGACAAATTAGCTGAAAAACTCTCTAATGTTGCAGTAGCTGCTGCACCAGTAGTAGAAGAAGAAGCTGAAGAAGTTGAAGAAGAAGAGGAAATAGACGAAGAAGAAAAAGAAGAAGAAGATGCAGCAGCTGGGTTTGGGTTGCTATTCTAAAATTATGATTTAAAATTTTTATTTACAAACAAACACTTTATAAAAACTAATGGTGATAACATGGAATATATATATGCGGCAATGATTTTGCACAGTGCAGAAAAAGATATTAACGAAGAAAATGTTAAAAGTATTATCGAAGCAGCAGGAATTGATGCTGATGATGCTAGAATCAAAGCTTTAATCGCAGCTTTAGAAGATGTTGACATCGACGAAGCTATGGAAACTACTGCTATGGCAGCAGCTGCTCCTGCAGCAGCAGCACCTGCAGCAGCTGAAGCTGTTGAAGAAGAAGAGGAAGAAGAAGAGGAAGAAGAAGAAGCTACTGAAGAAGAAGCTGCAGCTGGATTAGCTGGTCTCTTCGGATAGATTTTTTAAATCTATCACCTTTCTTTTTTTTATTTATTATTTTTTTTACTAGTTAACTGATTTTTGTAGTTATTTTATACCAATTTCATTTTTTTATAATCATACTAATTAAATTTGATATTATTTTCATTAATTTTGTTATTCTACTTATTTTTCATTAATTATTTATTAAACAAAAAACATATCATAAACTAATAAAGTATTTAAACTGATTCATATGGTAGAAATTTTTGATGAACTTGGTTACAAAAAGCAAACTTGTAAAACTTGCGGACAGGAGTTTTACTCCCAGGTTGAAAGAGACACTTGTGGAGACGCTCCGTGTGATGAGTACGGTTTTATTGGAAATCCTGCTACCGATAAACCTTACAATTTATATGAAATCCAAAAAGTTTTTAGAGAATTTTTAGAAAGTGAAGGACACACACATGTCCACAGATATCCAGTATTGGCCAAAAGATGGAGAGATGACGTATTTTTAGTTGGAGCATCCATTTTCTGTTTCCAGCCTTGGGTTACTTCAGGTCTTGTCAAACCTCCTGCAAATCCAATAGAAATGGCTCAGCCATCCATTAGACTTAACGATGTTGATAATGTGGGAAGAACAGGCCGTCACATGACCTGCTTTACAATGGGAACCCATACCGTAATTAACAAGGAAGACGATTTCATCTATTGGGAAGATGAAACCATCAGGCTTTGTCATGAATTCTTCAAATCCATTGGAATCAATACTGAAGAGATTACTTTCATCAAGTCCTGGTGGGCTGGTGGAGGTAACGAAGGGCCATGTTATGAAGTCTGTTGCAGAGGAGTGGAACTTGCAACCTTGGTATTCATCCAATATGAAACTTTAGAAGATGGATCTAAAAAGGAAATTCCAATCAAAGTTGTAGATACAGGATACGGATTGGAACGTATTGCATGGATTTCACAGGGAACCCCAACAGCCTATGATGCATGTTTTGCACCTGTAGTTGACAAATTGAAAGAATTGACAGGTGTTGAAATCAATGAAGATATCCAAGGAAGAAACGCTCAAATTGCAGGAATGATGGATATCGAAGATATTGGGGATTTAAAAGAGCTCAGGCAACAGGTTGCTGACAGCTTAAACCTTTCTTTAGAGGAATATCTTAAAGCGGCCGAACCTATGGAAGCAATCTACATCATTGCAGACCACACCAGATGTCTGGCATTCATGCTTGCAGACGGCATCATTCCATCCAATGTGAAAGAGGGATATCTTGCAAGATTGGTTTTAAGAAGAACCATCAGATTCATGAAAGAACTGAATATGAAAGAATCTCTTGCTGAGGTAATGGCAATACAATTGGATTTCCTATCCAAATTTTACCCTGAAATTCGTTATTCAGAAGGCCATATCATGAACATTATCACCTTGGAAGAGGAAAGATATGCGTCAACCGTCAAAAATGGAAGAAGCATTGTCAAAAGATCAATTAAAAGACTTAAAAAAGAAGGCAAATCAGAAATGCCTCTTGAAATGTTAATAGATTTATATGATTCCCATGGAATTCCTCCGGAAACCGTAGTTGAAATGGCGGGAGATGACTTTACAGTCAATGTTCCGGATAACTTCTTTACACAAGTGGCAGGAGCTCATGAGAAAGATACAACAAATAAAAAAGAAACTTTCAAAGTTGATTATCCTGAAACTGATTTATTATTCTATAAAGATTTCTACCAACAAGAATTTGAAGCAGAAATTATAGGCATGGTCGAAAAGGATGGGGACCAATGTTTAATCTTTGATAAAACCGCATTTTATCCTGAAGGAGGAGGTCAACCTTCAGACATAGGTGAAGTTTCCATTACTGACTTTACATTAAAAGTAACTCATGCTGAAAAAATCAACAATGTCATATTGCATCATATAGATGGATTCATAACAGATGCCTTAGTTGGCGAAAAGGCCACATGTAAAATTGACTGGGAAAGAAGAATTACCCTTGCACGCCACCACACTGGAACTCACCTGGTCATTGCGGCTGCAAGAAGGGTATTAGGCAAACATATCTGGCAGGCAGGATCCCAAAACGGACTTACAAGGGCACGTATTGATGTATCTCACTACAAACGTATCACACATGAAGAGCTGAATGAAATCGAAAAATTGGCTAATGAATACGTGATGGACAATATTGATCTGGACATAAAATTCCACACAAGGGACGAAGCACAGCAGCTATATGGTTTCGTGCTTTACCAAGGTGGTATCGTACCTGGAAAAATGATTCGTGTAGTCAAAATACCTGGAGTTGACGTTCAGGCCTGTGCAGGTACACATGTCCTAAGAACAGGTGTTGTCGGACCAATCAAAATCAATAAAACCGAAAGGGTTCAGGACGGTGTTGAGAGGATTGATTTCTCAGCAGGCCTTGCAGCAATCGATTCAATGCAGAATGATGCCAAACTTTTATATGAAAGTTCCGGGGTCTTTAAGGTAGAAAACGAACAATTGCCGAGAACATGTGACAGATTCTTCAGCGAATGGAAAGCACAGAAAAATGAAATTGACCGCCTGAAATCAGAAATTGCATCCTTGAAAATGAATGCTTTAGCTGACGAATTTGATGAAATCAATGGCTTGAAAGTTGTTCATCAGTTAATCGAAGCGGACTTCAAGGAACTTCAGAATATGGCAACTGATTTCACCGATAATGGAAAAGCCGACGTTGTCATTATGGGAAACAATAAGGGCAATATTGTTGGTGCGGCTTCACAGACTGCAATTGATAAGGGAGTTAAGATTAATGAAATTATCAAGACTGCAGCTGGCGTTCTTGGTGGAGGCGGCGGAGGCCGTTTGACACTGGCGCAAGGCGCAGGTAAAGATACAGATAAAATGGAAGAAGCTATTAACACAGCTTTAGATTTAATTTAGGATATTTATTATCCTATTTCTTATTTTTTTTAAAATAAAAAAAGATAAGAGAAAGTTAATTCTCTTACATGGAACAATAGTATATTTTTGTTTTTATCGGTTTGTAACCCTTAATTAATTTTGACACAGGTTCGTAAAAGCCATAGATATCGGTTTTACTTTTATAGGTTTTTGAAATTACTTTTCCGGTTTTTTTGTTTTTAAAGAAGAACTTAGCTTTTACAATAATCTTATGAGGAAGTTTATCCATTGGACTTTTAGCATTATAACATTCAGCATAGACTCCTTTTTTATATTGGGCATCTTTAGGTTCAACGAATGTTTGCATAATGTCCCCTTTGATTTTTTTATAGGTGTTCATTTTAAGAGTAAGGGTCTTTACCTTATTGTTGTAGACAGCAATTTTTCCTTTTTCTTTCACATTGAATTTGGTATCATTGTCTTTAACACTGACTTTATAAGTGCCGACTTTTAGATTTTTAACATTGAATATTTTAGCAATGCCTTTTTTGTTTGTTTTAACGTTATATGTTGTAGTTTTTTTGCCAACTTTAACTTTTACAATTAGTTTAACGTTTTTATGAAATACCAATTTGTTTTTACCTTCATCAAAAGTAGCCACTCCTAATGAGAAATACTTATTTGATTTTTTAGTAAATATTGTATTTCCAGTCAGCATTGCATCAGTTTTTTCAACAGGTTGTCCTTCAGTAGCTGCAGTCGCATTATTGTCATCAGCACTGGTTGTGTTTGATGCACCATCATCACTGCTTGTTGCATTTACGTTTACGTATACTGCATCGTTGGTTGGAGCGTTAGAATCATTTTCTTCAGCAATCAAATCCCCGGTTTCGGATGCTGAAACGCCACCTATGAAAAGCAATAATACAAACATTACTGATAATATTGCTATCATGTTTTTTAATTTCATTTTATATCACCATTTTCAAATAATTTAATATTCTATAATTTGATTTATTATTTTTTAATATTTATAGGTTATTTTTTTAAATAAAAGATATTCTTATTATTATTTACTAAATGCTATTGTTTAAGATTAATAATTAAAATTATGAAAGGAGAAGCGTTATGGGCGATTTAAAAGGCAACATCAAAAGTAA
>NZ_JAZNAN010000130.1:0-9921 GCF_045586545.1 Methanobrevibacter sp. | reverse complement strand
AAGAAGTTTGCACCACCACCATCCCTATAACCAGTACATTTTGCTGTGTTATTAGTGAAGTTTCCAGACAAACTAACATTACATAATGAGCGAACAAAGTAGTTTGCACCACCACAATCATTTGCTGTATTATTAATAAAGCTTCCAGACAAACTAACATTACTTAATGTATCCTCGAAGCAGTTTGCACCACCACCAAAGTTTGCTGTGTTATTAGTGAAGTTTCCAGACAAACAAACATTATTCAATGTATTATAGAAGTAGTTTGCACCACCATCAAGGTTTGCTGTGTTATTACTGAAGTTTCCAGACAAACAAACATCCCTCAATGCACCCTGGAAGAAGTTTGCACCACCAACATATTCTGCAGTGTTATCCTTAAAATTAGCATTTATACTGGAATGAATCAACTCATTACTGAAGTAGATTGCACCCCCAAAATAAGCCTGTCCGTTTTGGAAGGTCAAACCGTCAATATTGATGGTGTTTGCATTAATGGTTAAAAATCTGTCCTGTTTTTCAGCGTCGAAAACCGCTTCACCGTCACCATATTTCACAAGAGTCAAATTATTCGTGTCGATGGTTAATCCCCTATTTCCTGAACCGGTGTATGTTCCAGAGGCAATCATGATCGTATCGCATTCCTTGGATGCATTAAGCGCATTATTTAAATTGTTGAACGGATTTTGCCTGCTTCCGTCTCCGTTTGGTGAGCTTGAGTTGACATACCAGGTGCCCGCCAACTGATTTTCATTGCCTGCACCCAATATCGGATTTTCGGATGCGGGACTTTGCCTGTCGTTTTCGCCCTGAACATTCAAGTCATCTTCGTCGGCTGCCTGTGAGCCGTCAATTTCCTCATCGATAATACTAGTTGAATCTTCGATGCTGACAATATCATCAGCGGCATTGTCTGCAGCGCTTACGGCCCCAATAGCCATCATGCACACGAGAAATATTGCAAGCATCATCATCTTTCTGGTTAGCAATTAGTCTTCCTCCTTATAGAAATATTTTTAATTGATATATATTCTCTTCAATGATACTATTAATTCTATCGAATTGGCTCTGATTGGGGTGATGTTTAATTTTGGCTGGCAGGTGCATTTCAAGTGCGGAGGTGGAGGAAGTTAATGTTTTTAGTATTGGGGATGATTAAGTGTTTTTTAAAGTAATTTGGGAAGATTTGGGTTTCATTGGTGAAAATAGGAGGGCAATGTTAAATAAAATAGCTGGTCGAAAGCCATTTCAGTCATTTACGAAATAGGAATAGATTTCATCCGATACTTCGGAGTCTATTTTGAACTTGAAATTAACAATAGGCTGATCCCTACCGTTAATTGTCCTGTATACCTGCTTGTAGGATAGTGGAGTCAACCTGCCAATATAGTAGAACTCAATTCCCTCATCATTATTCTTCTGGATGAAGAGTTCCGTATCCATTCCGTTATAGTTGATGAGCGGTTCAAGCTCAGGGCTGGAGGTCTTCCTGTTGTTTCTGCTCATCCAGTTGAAATGCATCTTGTCGATGAAGTGATCCTCATAGTTGATGGTTTCCGAGATGTCCTCTGCCTTGTTGTATGTTACGAATATCGGACAGGTGTTGTACTTGATTTTGTATCCTCCGATGTTCTGGCCGTTCATGAACCTTTCCCAGTTGAGAATCCTTAAGACATCCTCACGGGAGTACTTTTCATATAGCTTAAATGCAGAATCGCTTCTGTAAAAATTCTCATACTTGTAGAAAGCATAGCTTAAAGCATCACTGAAATGACTGCAATAGACGGAATTGGTTAAAAATACCCTAAGTGAATCGGATATTTCAAACTTATAGTCCCTGTTGTTTTTCAAATCCTTATAGATGCCCTTGTCGAATTTGAAAAACAGGTTTTCATAATCCATTTGCTCTTTTGAAACAAAGCTTGTTACGGTATTTGCCTGATAATCGTCGCTGGTTTCCTTTCTGTAAAAGTTCATGCTCAATACGTTGATTGCGCTTTTAATCGAGTCAAACTGATTGTCAAGGTCATATCTGTCTTTGAGATAGCTTTCGATTTGAGATAGTGTAAAATACCCGTTATATTTAAGGCAGCTTAGAATGACCAGTTCATGTGGCCTTATGCCCTTTATGAGTTTTTTGGAAATGAATTTCAATGTGGCTACCTCAGCGCCTGAAAGGTGTGATTTGTAGTCATTTTCAACGTATTCTAGAAAAGTGTGGTAGGTATCGAACTTGCTGTGATTCAGAATGATTTCGGGGTTGAAGTCTCCGTTGATTGCGAAGTCATATAATGAAGGAATCCTTCCCAACTTGTATTTTAGATTGTTATACTTTTCCTTAAAGAGAGCCACCTTGGAAAATGAGGTGTTGTTGATTGACTCATATATACGCTTTTTGGAGATTTCATCGAAGTTTATTGAAGATGCTCCCGGAATAATTTTGTTTCCCTCAATGAGATACTTCCTGATTCTGTCCTTGTCATAGGACCTGTCCCCGGAAAGGGCAATCGGAATCATGAAATTGTTCTTGTAGTTTCCGATGAAGTCCAGGATGACCACGTATTCCTTGCTTTTGTACTTTCTCAAACCCCTTCCCAGCTGCTGGATGAATATGATTGGAGACTCGGTCGGCCTTACAAGGAGAACCTGGTTGATTTCAGGGATGTCGACACCCTCATTGAAGATATCTACAGTGAAGATGTATTCAATCTTGTCGGGGTTTTCATCGTTTGTCAAACGGTCTATTGCCTCCAGACGCTTTTCCTGTGAGTCATCGCCTGTAAGGACAACTGACTTGTATCCCCTTCTGTTGAACTGCTTGGATAACATTTCTGCTTCCCTTTTTCTTGAGCAGAACACCAGTGCCTTTCTCCTGTCTCCTGAGTATCCGTAGAACTCTGACTTTTCAATTAGATACTCAACCCTTTTATTTGATGCCAAAAGATTGAAGTCCGTGAAATCATCATCAATCTCTCCTGTGTCAAACTCGACATCGGTAATTCCGAAGTAGTGGAAGGGACATAAAAGATCCTCTTCAAGAGCTTCCTGCAGCCTGATTTCGTGGGCGATGTTGTTGTCAAACAATTCATAGATGTTGAATCCGTCGGTACGCTCAGGAGAAGCTGTCATTCCCAAAAGGAATTTAGGCTTGAAATAGTTGAGGACCTTCAGATAGGAGAGTGCTCCGGCCTTGTGGACCTCATCGACTATGATGTAGTCGAAATGCTCCGGGTCGTATCTGGTGTAGACGTCCTCCTTGGACATGGTCTGGATGGTTGAGAAAAGATAGTCCTTATCGTAATCCTTAAAATTTCCGGTTAACAATCCGAATTTGTCATGATCTTCGAATACATGCCTGTAGGCTTCAATGGACTGCTTTGCAATCTGTTCCCTGTGAACCAGGAATAAAAATCTTTCGGGGTTGAAATCGTTTACCGCAAAGGCGGATGCATAGGTCTTTCCCGTACCTGTGGCCGAAACAAGGATTGCCCGGCTTTCTTCCTGACTTATTAGATTGCGGATGTTTTCTAGAAACTGCTCCTGCATGTAGTTGGGAGTCAGAGTGATGTTTTCATCCTTAATCTTTTCGGTAATCTTTCTTAAATCGGTGAACTTCCTGTTGTCATCGTAGATTTTTTCATATATCGGAAGAACCTCATCTAAAGGGTCTGCCTCCTGCCATAAAAGTTCGAATTCATCTTTGATTTGGCTTAAAAGCTCACCTTCGCCCAGTGACGTGAACTCGACATTCCATTCCTTGTTTATGGTGAGGGCGTTCATGGTCAGGTTGGAGCTTCCGACAATGCCGTGGTAGAGGTTGTCCTTTTTGAAGATGTATCCCTTGGTGTGAAAGCCTTCCTTTTTTTGGCTGTAAAGCTTGACTTCAATGTTTTCGAATCCCTGAAGCTTTCTCAATGCTTTTGGTTCTGTGAAGTTTAGATAATCTGTGGTGAGTATTTTGCCTTTGATATCATTGCTTTCTAGATATCTGAACTCTTCAAGTAAAGGTGTGATTCCTCCCATGGTGATGAATGCCGAAGAGATTGTGAACTCGTCGCAGCTTCTAAGCTCGTCTCTAATCGAATTGATTACCTTGTTGCCAGCGCTGTTGTACAATAGCTTTGGCCTGAAATCTGAACTGGAGTTGGCGTTCTGATCGATGAATGCGGTTTTCGCTCCGTTTAAGATTTCATCCGGGTCCATAGAATCTACTCGCTTTCAAGGTGTTTGATGAGTTCGTTTATTTTATCCAGCTGTATCTGGAATTCCTCTTCTCTCGGTGAGCCTTTCACTTTTTCAAGTTTGGCCTCAAGCTCTTCCTTTTTCTTTTTAGCCATCTCAAGTCTTCTGTCCATGTTAATCATCCATAGTTTCTTTCAGGTAATCTATAATCTGCAGGTCTGCCGGAATCCAGTTGACATCGTCCAGCTCATCTTTGCTAAGCCACCTGGCATCGTTGTGTTCCAGAAGCTTTGGGGTTCCTTCAGTTATAATTGCTTCAAAGCAGGACATTTTCAAATAAAAAGTAGGGTACTGGTATTCTAGGTCCAGTGCGAATTTGGTCGGTTCGATTGTGCAGTCGAGTTCTTCTCTGATTTCTCTTATTAAGGCGTGTTGTTTTGATTCGTTGGGTTCTATCTTTCCTCCCGGAAATTCCCACATGTTAATGAACTCGCCGTAGCCCCTTTTGGTGGCCAGGATTTTCTTATCCTTTTTGATAATAGCTGCAACAACATTTAAAGTTTTCATTGGTTATCTCCTTTGCTTTTATATTTGGCAGCTTGGGTTATATAGTTTCAGGATTTAACACTTCTAAATTCAAGTGTGATCAATCCCTGATTAAACAGTAATGTTTTAAGAACCTCTTTAATGAACCTTTCCAGATCATCCTCGCCAACATCATCATTTCCAGGAGTTAGGGAAAATGCACCGACAGAAGGAATAACAGTATCGGATTCAAAGAACTGTTTAGTTTTATTTCCAGGATACAATACATAAGAACCTTCAGTTTTTAAAATTGAATCTTTATAAGTGTGCATTTTATAGATGTCTCCATCTTTAAATACATTATCCTTTTCTTCTAGAGAATCCCTTTCGTCAATCTCATCATCTATCTCTTTACTGGATTTGACAATACTATAAAAATTAGCTATTTCCAGTTCAGACCTGTATTTAGCATCAAAATGAATATAATTTGTATATTCCCCTATTTTTACAAGCAATGTGTAATCCGGCCTGAATGCAAGAGAATAAGAGCGGTATTGAGAATCGTCTGAAAATCTTAGATTGTAAAACAATTCCGCCGCAATATCATGGCCATATAAATTAAGCTTAAATTTTTTAGCGGATTTTACTCCCCTTTTAATTCTGATTGACCAATTGTCCTTGTTAATTTCAAAAACATCTTCAAAATTAATTTTATTAATGCTTAAATCGTTTAAAACTTTCAATAGCTTGAAATAACACCAATATTCATATAATTCAGATAATTTCTTTTCAAAACCTTTAAATTGATTGTTAATCTCATCCCAGCTTAATCTGAATGAAAATTCAAGCATTAAAAAGTACCGGAAAATCTCCCTATACCCTTCTTTTTTCTGTAGAATCTGTGAGTTGAATGGAACATAATCCATTGTTGATATATGATTGAAAAACTTTTGAGATAGATAATATCCGACTTCATCTCTAAAATACAATAGCTTGTCTTGAATATAACTCTTCTTAGAGGTTATAATCAATTTTTCAACTAAATTCTGAATCAGCTCCAAAAAGTACTTGAAAAATCTGTTTTCCGGAATATCAATAACATCTTCATGTTTTACTTGGTCAATTTCATAAGGCAAATAACCATTTAGCTTTTCAACAATCTCTAAATCTGCATCAGACTCAAATAGATTATTTGGCTTTGATATGATGCTTTTTAATGTATTCTGATTAACGTTTGAAGCAAATGATACCGGTACGGTTTCAGTGCGGTTTGTAAGTTGAGAATGCAGGTTTTTAGATAAATATTCGAATATTGAGGGCAGATTCTCTTCTCTAAACAAATACTCTAAAAACATGAAGTCTTCATAATAAGTCTCTTTTTGCCTGTAATCCAACTCAAACTCCTGATATAATGGGGAGTTGACTTCAAAAATTAGACTTAATGAATGCTGTGACAAATCAGCAATCATTGCTGAGTATTGATTAAAGTAATCTATCTTTTTAGATCTAACTTCAATTGGAACTTTAATTGAGTTAATGTTGCCTTTTCTAACATCCAAAAATGATTTTCCAACATAGCTTCTGAAGTTTAGTGTTCCGGCAATCTTATACTTCTTATTGTCCCCTAATTCAAATCTGAATGGTTTAAAATGATTGTCATTCATTTTAGTTAAAGAATATAAAACATTGAAATTTGCTTTAGCATCTCTGGATTCAAATAAAATCTGATATTCAGTTTCTTCCAAAAACATTAAATTGGCAAAATTAGCTCCAATATTTGGACAATATTGAATTGGAGTTATATTGTCCGGTTCATCAACTATTGGAACATTTTCCAGAGACAAATAATGTGAAATGTTATTGTTTGACTCAACTGTGCCCTTGTAGTCTAGAGAACTGACTGTCAATGTTCCAAATTCATTGGAATTCTCATCAGTCAAATGAATAATAACTTTTTGTTCGATCATTTAAATCCTAATTAATAAATGAAACATATCTCTGATCAGACAATACTATAGACATGTTTTGAAGCTTTAAAGCTGAAGTAATATATCTAGAATTCTCACCGTTAATGTTGAAGTTTTTAGGGTTTTCATTATTGTTTCTATCAACCAAACAGAGATTAAACAGATTTTTTAATACATTGCCGATAGCTTTTTCAGATCCGTGCAGTTTTGGAAGGATTTTCTGCTTGATTTGAGCATCGAAGTATCTCTCCCAATTGTTCCATTCGCTAGGTTCGTTTTCATATCTCCAAGCCACAACCATGAACCTTAAAATTTCATTGATTACTCTAAAACCGAAGTCGAAACTAGAACCTTTAAGGGTTTCTTGGAACGCTGTAAGTTCAATAGCTAAAATATCCCATAAATTATCTTCTTCATAGGTAATTTGTGATAAAATCTCTTTTAAATCTTTAATGTTTAAGTTTGAAATGTCTGAATCCATCAATGGGGATTGTAGATAGTTGATGTCTCCGTTAAAGTCATCTTCTGTTAATTCAGAAGACATATATTCCCAAGCGGATAATGTGTCAAATTCAATGGTATTTGCTCTGTCAAGGACTTTTGGTGAAAACATGTAAGTTGTCTCATCAACATTAACAGTTCCGATTATAAAAAGGTTATCCGGAAGTGATAATTTGTCCTCATTACCATACAATGGAATTTCTTCCCCGCTTTCAATAGCTGACAGGAAATCTGAAAAATATCTTTCAACATGTGAAAGGTTCATTTCATCTAAAATTAGGAAATAGGGATTATTTGGATCGCCCTGTGCTTGTTTTATTAATTTATAAGCGGGAGTTGATTGATACTCTTCTGTAATGACATTATAATAACCTACAATGTTAGTGTTGTCTGTCCAGTTAGCTCCAACCGGGACAATCTGATATTTTGAATTATTTGGAAATATGTCCAAAGATTCAACCTTACGTGATTTTGAACAATCCCAATTAGATATAAAATCTTCAAAATTAAATTTATCAATATTTAATATAACTTCAACTTCCTTACCTTCATTTTGTCGTAAATAATTTTGCAGTTGGTCATTTTTCTTAAAAGTTAATTTTGGAACAACTCTAATTTTTGCGGTTGATTCGATTCCATCCACTATAACATTACATTTTGAATATCCAGAATCAAATGGATAATAATCAAAAATATTTTTATGAACAAACCACTGTCTTTCTTCAAAAGCTGATTGATTAGAATTTTGTTTTAATAAAATTTGCCCATTCGGTTTAATATAATCTTTAGAAATAAATTCTTTAATATCCTCACAAGATATTTTTAAATCAACAGAACCACTAGGATTCCTTTCATATAATTCTTTAAAATGTTCTTTGAGTTTTTCACTATCATAATATAGTTGAACCATTGTTCTAATATCCCCTTTTGCAGGGATGCCATCAACAGACATATCAAATTTAGCTCCACACTCATTAATTGGAATGATATCCGCTATTCCCTCTTTTTGAAGAGTCCAACCATTATTCTTCCAAGAGGAATAATTAGTTTTAACTTTCAGCGTGAAATATCCTTCATCATCGATTTTATCTTCTTTTAAAGTAATATCCCCATTAATGAATTTGGCAAATAGTTGTGATAGTTTTGTTTTTCCCGTTCCGGAATTTCCAGTCAATATTTCAAATGGTTTAACTTTTAAAGATAATAAATAATTTTCAATTAAATCCTTATCAAAATAATATCCTTCAGATATTAAGTATTTATAAAACGAATCAATTTGTAAATTTTCAGACATTTTAAAAACCTACTCAAAGCAATTTTACGAAATGAAAGCAATATTTCATTATCATTACAATTTATGTATAATCTGGTATTAAAAAATGACGATAACACAGAACTAGGTTTATTTAATTCTTGTTGCAAAAAAAGTTAATAATTTATATTCGTAATAATGTTCAATTACAATACCTACGAATATAAATAATGTTTATAATTAAATAAATTAGCAATATTGATACACCTTAACTTCCCAACTCACAGTTTCATAATAATCAATAGTAAATTCTACTTCTGAATTGGAAGAATATTCGAATGAATCAGATTTTGTCTCAACATCACTTGTTGAACCCCAATCTACTCCACCAGATTCCCCATTAGAACCATCCACATATAAATGATTTGTAGCATAGTTTTTAATAGGATAAGCAGATAACTTTATTTTAATATGCCCTGCTGGAACAGGAATTGATTTTGTACCCGAACCATCCCCGGTGTAAGTGTCAATTAACTTCCAAGATTTCTGAGTTTGTGAATCATTGTTTGAATCTAAATTAGTAGATACATTATTAACATCACTAGAGTTATTATTTGAGCCTACACTAGGTAATATATTGGTCCCGTCACCAGAATTATTGTTCATTAAAACAAACGCTCCAGCAACAATAGCAACGCAAATAACTGCTGCAACAGCAATTATTAATACATTATTATTTTTGGGTTTATTGTTATTTTGATTTTTATGAGCGGTATTTTTTAGTGAATCAAAAGGTTTTCCACATTTTTTACAAAATTGAGCATCCTCTTTATTTTCAAATCCGCACTCAGAACAGAATTTAACCATATAACCTCCTCGCAATAAAAAATTAATTAATAAATCTCTTCTATTAATCCAGGAACAATTTAATCTGTTTTAGTTCCACAACTATCACAAAATTCAGCATCCTTTTCTATTTTAGCTCCACACTTTTTACATAAAAGGACTTCAGTTTCTACATCTTCAATCTTAGAACCGCACTTTTCACAAAATTTTGCATCTTTTTTTATTTTAGCTCCACATTCTGGACAATCTTTAAAATCCACAATATTTTCTGCAATTTTATTTAAATTATTTTTAATTTGTGAATCTTCATTGCCTTGTTTAATAAAGTATAATTTGATTAAACTGATAATTGCTGCAATAACTGCACTAATACAGGCCCATATCAAAATATCTGCTGCAACCCAAGATGCAAATGGAACAAATACATAAAATGCTATAAAAGTAGCAATGAATGAATAAATGGCAGCAGTAATTGCATCATCAAATTTTTCAAATAACCCTAAACCTTTGGCGAGAAAACCAATTATTAATGAAGAAATAATAAGAGAAACCCAAATTTCATAAGTTAGATTCATAACAAGTACTAAAGATATTACTCCCAAAAATATACATAAAACTAAATTTTTTAAATGATTTTCATTAATTTCC
>NZ_JAZNAN010000129.1:0-12143 GCF_045586545.1 Methanobrevibacter sp. | reverse complement strand
TACTC
This sequence comes from Methanobrevibacter sp., assembly GCF_045586545.1. Lineage (GTDB taxonomy): Archaea > Methanobacteriota > Methanobacteria > Methanobacteriales > Methanobacteriaceae > Methanocatella. Next base: position 12,138 of record NZ_JAZNAN010000129.1, on the reverse strand, counting down.
TAATTATTCTTATTTTTTAATGTAATAACAATTTTTTTCAATATTTAAAATAATTACAATATGTTATTGCTATGCTTGTCAACACCATATGCAAAATATGATTTCGTTTTGTCATATTGGAATTTTCTGCACAAATATATTATAATGTTCGAACATATTATTAATCATGGCAAAAAATGATAGAAGTGCAGTAAATCCATTTACTGGCAAAAAACATTTTGATATGGTAAACGACGATAAATTCCTGCAACAGTCTTATAACGAGTATTATGCCATGGTTAACAAATCACAATTATTAGATAATACTCAAGATGGACAAATCGTCAGAAATGTTGCGATAAAACTGATTAATGCTGTAAATGAATATTTGGCTAAAATAGGCAGGTTGGATTATGTTGAAAACTATTATGATTGGGACTTCCATTTAGTGGCAAATAACACTGTAAATGCATTTTGCATGCCTGGAGGAAAGATTATAATGTTTTCAGGTATTCTTTCAGTTGCCAATACTGAAGAGAAAGTGGCATTTATCTTAGGTCATGAAATGGCCCACGCTCTTCTTGACCATTCAAGAACTAGAGCTAGTGCACAAACTGCTCACAATGCAGTAACTTCTGCGGCTTGGGTAGGTAGTCTTGCAATGGATCTTTTTGGTTTGGGAGCGCTTGGAAACTTGACAAGGGCGGCTACTAATGTTGCTAGTGCAGGTTCCCAATATCTTCTATTGAATCCATGGGGAAGGGACCAGGAACTTGAAGCTGATAAACTTGGTATGATGATTATTCATTGGGCAGGTTATGATATTTCTTCAATCCCTGCATTTTGGCAGTCCATGTCTGGCAGAAATCCTAATAATACAGATTTCTTCTCAACTCATCCTGCGGATTCAAAAAGAATAGCTGTCATGAATGAAATGATTCATGAAATTGAAAATCAAAAGGATTTTTACTCTCAACCAGTTTTATCTGATAAGGTCACTCCTAAAGAAGAATTTAAAGATTCTCATGAACCTAACACCGCAAAATTTTGCCAAAAATGTGGTGCTCCTTTAGAAGCTGATTCTAAGTTCTGCACAAAATGTGGAACTAAACTTTAAGATTGTGTGATTAATGATAAGGTCTCTTAAAAGGGATTAACTTTTTTTATTTTTTTTCATTTCGGAAAACTTTATATACTAGTTATTGTTAATATATTGTGTGTAAGTTACTAACAACTTATTAACAAAAGTCCATATAAAACACCAAAGGAAGTGAAAAAATGAAAATTGCACCTCAAAATCAAACTGTCGATTTGATATTTCTTATCGATAAAAGTGGCTCAATGTATGGGTCTGAAGAAGATATAATTGGAGGATTTAATTCTTTCATTGAAAGAGAAACCAAGAAAGACTTAAATACCAATGTAACAACTATCTTTTTTGCACATGACTATGAAGTCTTGTACAAAAGAAAAGCAATTGAAGACGTTAAAAAATTAACCTGCAATGAATATATGGTTGGGGGTTCAACCGCTCTTTTAGATGCAATCGGAAGAACAATAACCTCAATGGAAAGAGAAATAGACAATAACGTGTTGTTCGTTATCATGACTGACGGATATGAAAATTCATCATGCGAATATTCAAAAGCTCAAATCAGCAATATGATTGCAAACCATAATTGGGAATTCATCTACATTGGAGCAGACATTGATTCATATTCCGAGGCAGGCAGGATAGGCATTAGAAAATCTCGTGTAGCAAATTATGAAAAATCTGCTCGTGGTGTGGATAAGTTATATTGTTCTGTAGAAAATGCAATGGATTGCATGAGATCTAACAGGTCTTTAGATGAAGGGGATTGGAAAAAAGAGTTAAATGAATATGATTAAATTTCATATTCGCTTTCATCTTTAATGTTTAAACTATCAAATGCTCGTTTCCGCCTCACACAGCTTTCACAAACGCCGCAATGTTTGTTTCCTCCTTTATAACAAGAATAGCTTAATTCCATTGGAGCACCAACTTCAACTCCTAACCTCACTATTTCCTCTTTACTTAAATCTATGGCTGGTGCTTCAATTTTAATTTTTTCAGGAGATCCAACTTCAATCAATTCATTAAAAGCATTTAAGAATTCTTTTGAATTATCCGGAAATGTTGCCGCTTCTTCTGCATCCCATCCAACAATTATCTTTTCAGCGCCGATACTTTCGGCATAAGATACTGCTATTGAAGTGAACACCATATTTCTTGCAGGAACCCAAACGCTGCTTGCAGTTTCTTTGGTTTTTTCTAAATCGTTTAAATCATCAGTTGAAACTTCAGGAATTTCTTCATCAGTGTTTAGACTTGAAGTGCTGATTTTCGCCAGCCATGGCAAATCAATAACTTCATGTTTCCAGCTCATTTTTCTACAGATTTCTTGGGCAGCTTGCAGTTCCCTTTTGAATGCTTTTTGACCATAATTGAAAGTTATTGCATGAATTTCATATTCATCGGAATAAGCGCTGGTGGCAACTGTACAATCAAGACCTCCAGATAATACTGAAATGGCTTTTTTCATTTAATCATCTCTTTTATTTCTCTTAACGGAAGTCCGCTATCTTCAGCTATTTTCTTTAAATCTTCATATTCCGGCCTTTTTGAGATAACTTCTCCATTGACATATCCTATTTTAAATGTCACTTCATATTCTTCACCGGCAATGTCAAAAGTCTTTTTTTCAAATTCCCTTTTTGCAATTCCCCTATGGATGTTTGGAGCAATTCTTATTCCTAAACTTCCGGTTTCCTTGAAAATGCTTTCAATTATTTTTTCTCTGTTTTCTTTTTTAGAAATGACCTTTAAAAGACTTCCTTGACGGTTCTTCTTCATTATTATTGGTGTAATTGATACATCTCTTGCACCGGCTTCTAGTAGTTTATCAAAGAGGTATCCTATTTCTTCACCAGTCAAATGATCAATGTTGGTTTCAATCACATCAATTTCATCATTTTCTATAATGTCGGAGCTTTTGATTATCCTCAAGACATTTGGATGGTCAAAGTCTTTCATACCTGCTCCATAGCCTGTTTTTTCAGGTTTAATTTGTGGAATGAACTCCTTTATTTCATCACATAATTCCATATAGATTGCAGCTCCAGTTGGGGTTGCAAGTTCCGAATCAACTGGTCCGCCTATAATTTTGGCTTCTTTTAAGATTTCAACAACTGCAGGTGCAGGAACAGGTATGATTCCATGTGCAGTTTTGACTCTACCTCCACCAACAGCAATTGGAAGACCTATAACTTTTTCGTCATCCAATCCTAATGAATAATATGCATAAATAGAACCTATCACATCAGCCACCGCATCGCTGGCCCCAACCTCATGAAAATGAATGGTTTCAATAGTTTTGCCATGAATTTTTGCTTCTGCTTTTGCAATTCTTTCAAAAACTTTAACTGAGGTTTCTTTAACATTATCATCTAAATTTAACTCTTTTATCTTGGAAATAAAATTCGGATAACTTATTGAACTTTTTTCTTCAAGCATTTCGACATTGCAAAATGTTGATTCAATGCCGTGTTTTGTGACTTTTGTAAAACTTACATCTACTTTTCCAAATGGTTCTGCAGATTTCTCCATAATCTCTTTTAATTTATCTGCATCGGCTCCTAAATCAACAAATGCGCCAATCAACATATTTCCAGCTATTCCGCTTCCTTGTGGGTCGATAATAATTGTCATAATGATAAGTCCTTTTTGAATTATAATATACTATAATTTAAATTAAATAATTAATATATATTATCACATGAAATCAAATATCGTCGAAAAAGATTATGGAATTTGCATTAATAATCCAAATCACTTTTTGGCATTTAGCGATTTTACAGTTAGTGATGGTATTGATATTGTTGAAAATGTTAACATATTAATTTCCAAAGATGAATTTGAAGCTACTGCAAAACGGGCTGAGGCATTTAACCAATCTCAAGGTTCATACATTGCACAGGCAACTGATTCTCTCGATTATTTTACAAAAACCTATGATGATTTAATTATTTTCACATTCATGGCAAATGATGTTCATGTTGAGGATTTCACCCAACATTTGAAAGTTGCAAACTCATCTAAAGGTTTTGCTGATGCAAGAATTAATTTAAGTCATGTAGTTTACATTGATAAAGTAATATCACCAAAGAACTTGCTTAAAATATTTAAAATAATCACTAATGTTAAAGCCAGAACATTGGCCAATATGGCCTTTCCGGTTCATATTCAGAACATCTTAAATACTGATGATTTTTTGGCTGTTTTAGCTAATGTTCCTGAAAATGATGGAAGTTTAGACATTAACAATGCAGAATATGATGATATTGATTTTGGTGAGTTAAAGGTTAGAATTGAAGAGGCTATCGAAATTAGCATAGAGGACGCATTTGAAAAATTTGATTTGACATTTGGAATTCTTGATTATTTCGTTGGCGAGGGAATCTTAATTGGAGACTTGGTTGAAGCGGGTTTGGAGCTTGTAGAAGGGGTGGAGGTTACAGACGAGCTAAAATCAAAAATGAAAGCGGAAATTCTTGAATCTTTAACTGACATTAATGTCATTGCACTTTTAGTTGCTGCAATGAGAACAGAACAGGACTTAACTGGAAATAGAATACGTGAACTTGATGTAAGTGATAATCCGGATTATTTGTATGCTGATGAGGTATTGGGCATTGCAATTTCAAACCAGATTGCGGGAACTAAGGCCGCATTAGATTTTAAAAGATACGATGAAGCAAAACCAGGTATTATTTATGGATTGCCTCCAATGCTCGATGATATTTTCGCAGGTTTGATTGCAGGGTGCGTGTCAAAAATATTTGAGGGATAAAAAATGGAAGATGATAGTTATTTTGAAGATGAGGAATTCTCACCAATCAGGTCTCTTTTAGGCCTTTTAACATTCTCAACAATCATACCAATTAATGTTTTCACATCAATTGAGTATATGACTAAATTAACTTGGTGCTGGCCATTCATACACATATTCATAGGTATTTTAGCAGCCATTTGTGGTTATGTATCTTTAGAGATGTTGCATTTAAATTCATTTTTCACAGCAGTTATTGTTTATGCATTTTTAATGATTATTACCGGCTATAACCATCTAGATGGTGTAATGGATATGGCGGATGGAGTAATGGTTCATGGAGACCCTGAACGTAAAATCCGTGTAATGAAAGATTCATCAGTTGGTGCCGGAGGGGTTGCAACATTATTTGTAGTGGCCAGCCTAACCGTTGGCGGATTATATAACATCTTAGATTATCATTTCATTTATGGGATTATCATCTGTGAGATGGCTGCAAAAACTTCTTTATTAACTACAGCTTTGTTGTCCCGCCCTTTAACTCCGGGAATTGGCAGTTACTTTATAAAAGAAACAACAATAACTAACTATTTTGCTTCAACTATTATTTGCGGCATTGTTGCATTCTTATTAGGTAGTTTAGTAGGTGTTTTAGGAGTCATTGGGGCAATTGTTAGTGGAATCATGATTGCTACAATTGCAAGACGTAATTTTGTCTTGGCAAATGGCGATGTTTTAGGAATGAGCAATGAAGTTGGCAGGTTATTCTCATTATTGTTTATGAGTGTAGCTTTATATTTCCTTTAACTTATAATTACATGTTTAAATCAATTTTGAAGTTTAAAAAAGCATCATTTTATATAGTGTGTCTGATAAAAGTAGTTTTGATGAGATTGGCCACTGGTCGAAGAATATCCTCAAAATTTACTTAATTATATTTTTAAATTGTATCACCTCCATACTAATAATTTTTTCAAGTGGTTTTTCTCATCAAATTTAAATAATTTTAATGAATAATAATTAAATGATAATATGAATGTTAATGTTTTAAGATTAGACCACAGATTAAAAAGGGATACAAGAATTACAACCCATGTATGCTTGACAGCCCGTGCTTTTGGAGCAAGCAAAATCTATCTTGCCGGTGAACGTGATAACAAACTCATGGAAAATGTAAGGGATACAGCATCAAGATTTGGAGGAAATTTTGAAATAGAACACACAGAGAGCTATATGGGGGTCATCAACAAATGGAAGGCAGACGGTGGTAAAGTAGTCCACTTGACAATGTATGGATCACAGGCTCATGAAGTGGCACCTGAGATAAGGGAAGATGGTAGCGATATTTTAATTGTCGTTGGTGGAGCTAAAGTCCCTGGAAAAGTCTATAAGGCTGCTGATTGGAATATGTCTGTTACAACCCAACCCCATTCTGAAGTATCTTCTTTAGCTGTATTTCAACACCTGCTGATGGACGGCAAGGAGTTTGAACTGGAGTTTGAAAATCCAGTGCTTGAAGTTATTCCAACAGCTCATGGAAAAACAGTTAATGTTCATAATGAAAACCGTTAGGAGATAAAATCATCCAATCTTTTAATGGCTTTTAATTTTTCATCTTTTTTTATACGTGCTTGGTCAAGTGCGTCTCTTATTGTTTGAATGGAATTATCGTAGACTTCTCTGTCAACGGGATAGGGAAAGCCGTCTTTTCCTCCGTGAGTAAAACTATATTTTACAGGATCTTTCCAACTGGCTGGCTCGCCATATACCAAATCAGAGATTAGTGCAAGGGCTCTTATTTTTTTAGGGCCAATTCCTTTAAGCAGTATTAATTCCTCATAGTTTTCAGGCTGTATTTCCCAGGCTCTTGTCAGAACTTCAAATTCGGCATCGGAGATGTCCATATCAAGAACGGGATGGTGGGCAGGCATAGTAAAGTCTTCCAAGAGCAACTGATTATCTTTTCTTTTAAAATATTGCCTTAAGTGATTTGGATTATCATTTATCAAATCAACGCTTATCTTTTGAGCTTCCTCGCTGTCTTTTGAAGACATATTGAGGGTGTTGGGTGTTTTTCTATCACAGGATATTCCGCTGTGAGGGTCATTTAGGAGCTTTTCAACTTCTGAACCTAACCAATGGTACCTTCGAGCATATTTGGTTTGGGTGTTCATTCCCTGTTGGATTACGGCCCAATCCCCTTTTTCTGTTACAAAGAAATTATGCTGATATAATGTGTATCCGTCTTGAATGCAGGAGTTATCAATCTTAGCGGATAATTTGCTTGTTTCAACGAGTTTTTCAGTTGTTTTTGTTTTTAAGTTAAATACTTCACCTGCATGTTCGATTCCCTTTGGTGTTTTCCGGGATTTGGCACCTTTGCCTCCAGTCAAATAGATTCCATGCTCTTCGGGAGTTAATGATGCTTTAAGGGCTCCAAGAGTCGTGGTTGTAGTTCCTGAAGAGTGCCAATCAAAGCCTAAAACGCAAGAAAATGCCTGAAACCAGTAGGGATTGGAAATTCTATTTAAGAATTCGGCTAAACTATATTCTTCAATGATTACTGAAGCCAGTGCACCTGATAGATTAACCATTCTAGAAAATAACCAACTTGGAGGATGTCCTCCATGAAGGGGTAAGTTAACTGCTCCTCTTCTTTGCATGAATAAGTTTATATTTATTATAAATATTAGTTTTTTACCGAGAGCATTTGGTAAGTATTATAATCAAAATGCCTATATATTAAAAATTTAATAGATTAAGTATAAACAATATTTTGGTGAAATTAAATGGAATATGAAATAACTGGAGGTTCCTTCCCTATTGTAGTATGCACATTACAAGAAGGGGAAACCCTGAAAAATGAAACTGGCGCAATGGCTTTCATGAGCTCTGACATAAAAATGGATACTAATACTGGAGGAGGTCTTTTAAAAGGATTAGGAAGAGCCCTATCAGGAGACACAATCTTTTTAAATTACTTTACAGCAAAATCCGATAATCAAAAAATCGGATTTTCAGCACGCACTCCAGGAAAGATTTTTCCTGTAAGATTGGATGGAACAAATACAATCATCGGTCAGAAAAATGCCTTCTTGGCAGCTGAAGATGGTGTTGACCTCGACATATACTTTAAGAATAAGCTTGGAGCAGGTATATTTGGAGGTGAAGGTTTCATTCTTCAAAAATTCAGTGGAAATGGAGTTGTATTTTTAGAAATTGATGGTGAAGTAATTGAACGTGAATTGCAGCCTGGTGAAAAACTGTTAGTGGATCCGGGCCACATTGCAGCTATGGAAGAATCCGTTCAGTTTGATGTTGAAAGACTTAAAGGGGCTAAAAATATATTATTTGGAGAAGGCCTATTCTTCACTAGATTAACCGGACCTGGAAAAGTATGGATTCAAACCATGCCTATTAGTAAATTGGCAGAAGCTATTATTCCGTTCATACCAACAACTCGCGAATAGAAAAGTTTATGGCTCACATAAACTTTTTTTTAACTTTTTCATTGGATGAAAAGTATATTGTTAATTATCTGCTGGAGGAAATGAGGTTTGATTAAAAAAATATCACTTCCAATGTTTTTATTGTTGATTATCCTGTTTTCAATCACTGCAATTCAAGCAAGTGATGTAAATGCAACAGATTCACAAACAATAAACTCTATTGATGATGTTCCCCTTCAAATTGAAAATAACACTCAATTGGAAGAGTTTACTAATGATGATGCTACTCTAGGAGATAACAATAAAAATCAAACCCAATTATCATCACCAACAAATAGTATTTATGGTCATTATAATGTGATATTAAACGATTCCAACAGCGCATTAGCAAATAGAAATGTTTCTTTTACTGTAAATAATGTTAAATATGTTAATAGAACTGATAATGATGGAATTGCAAGTCTTAATTTAAAATTAAATCCTGGAAATTACACAATAACCTCATATTTTTCAGGAGATGATGACTATGAGTCATCCAAGCTAACTTCAACTGTTGAGATTTTGCCAACTATCATTGCAAGCAACATAACAAAGTACTATAAAGGAACTACAAAATATTCAGCAGTCTTTCTTGATGTCCAAGGCAATCCTTTAAAGGATACTTTGGTAAACATTACCGTTAATGGAAAAACCTACTCTAAAAAAACTAATAATAATGGTATTGCAAGTTTAAAGATGAACTTTAAGCCAGGTACTTTTAATGTAATTTCAACTAATCCAGTTACTGGATATAAATCAGCAACTACTTTTAAGATTCTATCAACAATAACTTCTTCTGACCTTAAAAAAGTAAAGGGGGACAGTAGAAAATTTGTTGTAAAATTCTTTAAAGGCAATGGTAAGGTATTGTCAAATAAGAAGGTTAAAATAAAGATCAATGGCAAGGTCAAAAAAGTTAAAACAAACTCAAAAGGAAAAGTAAAATTGTCCTTGAACAATCTCAAGAAAGGAGAATATAAAGTCGTTTGCTATAATAAAGATGGATTATCAAAATCCAATACTGTAAAAATTTACAATATTGCAACTACTAAGCTGAAGGTCAATATCTCTGATTTCCACACTTTCCTTCCAAATGATACTAAAAACATAAAAATCAAATTTTCAACTAATTTGGATGATGATGCAAAGGTCGGAAAATCTATTAAAATCAACCTTGATGGAGTAACATATTCCAGAAAAACCGACAATAATGGTGTTGTAAATTTCAAATTGCCGGTTGATAAAGGCTTTTTCACCATCGGATTCGAGTATAAAGGTAACAAGTTTTTCAAATCCTCTAAAGTTAAAAATTCAATCACAATTCTTGATACTACAAAAACCAATCTGACAGTAAAGAGCACAACTCGGTTTGGTTATGGTGCAGACACTCCATTTAAGGTATCATTCAATGCTAATGGGGTTCCTTTAGTTAAAAGGACCGTAACCTTTAATATTAATGGAAAAACCTACAAGAAGACTACGGACAATAATGGAATAGCTTCTGTACCCATCACTCTAAATTTAGGCAATTATACTGTTAGCTATAGTGCGCCCGATGATTCTTATGTAACTGGAACTTCAGGGTCTTGCAAAATAACAGTCTTTAAAAGAAGCCCTTCCAAGCTCACATGGGAATGTGGAAAGTCATACAAGGATAACTTACAGGCTTTTAAAGTTTTATTGGTTGATTCCAATGGCAAACCTCTCTCTTTGGGCAATATTGAGTTAACTATTGATGGGGAAACCTATAGTGGAAAGACAGCATCAAATGGATATGCAATAATCAAAACCGCAGTTCCGTTAGGAAAATATAAGGTTTCTGTAAATTTCACAGGCAGTAATGGTTATCTTCCAAGTTCCACATCCAAGTCCATAACCGTAAAGCTTTCTAAATTCGGCAAAGGATTGAATCAGAAAACTTCATCTTCATATTCAAGTGCATATCTCAAATCTTCCAGCTATTGCCAGGTTAACAACGCAAAGATTAAGGCATTGGTAAAATCATTAACCAGTGGTTTAACCAATAATGTAGACAAAGCAAAAGCAATATTTGATTTTGTATGTGATGAGGTAGAATATGACCATTATTATAACTCTCACAAAGGCGCGGTATCTACATTAAATACTAAAAGCGGCAATTGTGCCGATCAGGCACATTTACTGGTGGCCATGTATAGGACAGCAGGCTTTAAAGCGAGATATGTTCATGGGGTTTGCAAATTTTCAGATGAAACAACTGGCCATGTTTGGACTCAGGTTTTAGTCGATAAAACTTGGATTTGCGGAGATCCGAGCAGTTGCAGAAATTCTCTAGGCAAAATAAATAACTGGAATACTAACTCCTACAGGATACATACGACATATACAAGTCTTCCATTTTAATTTTTTCATTATCTCTTATTTTTTACATTAACATCATCATTAAACAAAACTTTAATAAGTAAGGTTTGCTATATTTATTAGTGTTATATTTATTAACAAATTATTTAATCAAAATTATTAAGGAGCGTAATTTTTATGGCTATAGATAACGGAGATTTTGTAAGAGTAAATTTTACTGGAAGAATTAAAGAAACTGATGAAGTATTCGATACTACTTATGATGAAGTCGCACAAGAAGCTGGAATTTTCGATGAAAACAAAACTTACAAAGCAATTCCTATTGTTGTTGGTGGAAATCATTTATTGCCAGCTATTGAAGAAGCAATCACCGGATTAGAAGAAGGAGACAAAAAAACTGTTGAAGTAGATTCTGAAAACGGTTTCGGTCAAAGAGACCCTAAATTAATCCAATTAGTGCCTATGAAAGAATTCAAAAAACAAGGCATGACTCCTTTCCCAGGTATGAGAATCACTTCCGATGGTGCAACCGGTAAAATCTTAACCGTTAATGGTGGAAGAGTAAAAGTTGACTTTAATCACGAATTAGCTGGAAAAGACTTAATCTACGATGTTGAAGTTACCGAAATCATTGATGATGAATCAGATAAAATCAAAAGTATGATTGAGTTACACTACTCCAACCCTAATGTAGATGTTGACAAAACTGAAATCGACATCGTTGATGGTGTTGCTAACATCAAATTGGATGAAATGGCTAAATTCGATCAACAATCTTACATGGACATTACCTTTGCAAGATTCAGAATTGCTAAAGACATCTGGGACAACATCGACGGCATTACCAAAGTTAATTTCGTAGATGAATTCGAGAAAAAAGAAGAAGCAGCTGATGAAGAAGACGACGAAGAATAAGTCTTCTTTTAAATTTTTTTACCGTCCTGGATAGCTACTATTCCAGGAATTTTTTCTACTTTTAATTCAAACATGGCTTCCATGCCTTCATTTTCAAATAGAACACACTTTTTTTCCAGAACTTTGCTTGTAAGCAGTGCCGCTACCGGTGGAGTAATTACAAAAATAGAGTTATATTCATTTAAAGAGTTGATTGTATCGTCACTTAACATTCCTTTTCCGATATGAACTTTAACGCCTGCTTTACTTAATGCAGGTATTGTTGATTCGATTTCTACTTTGCTGCTTGTTGTTGGAGCAATTCCCGCATCGCTGAATGCAGTATGCATTATGACGGCTCCATTTAAATCGAAAGGGACCTCATCATTTTTAACCAGCTCTACAAGCTGGGGCAGGGCAGCGTCACGGCCCGTGTAGATTGTCCCTGAAATTGTAATCTGGTCTCCAACATTTAGACAATTCAAATCCTCATCGGCAATTGGTGTAGTCAAGTGCATCATAATAATTATTTTGTTTTAATTTTTTATAAATTTTTAATTTGTCACGATTTTTAATAACATATTTAA
>NZ_JAZNAN010000128.1:0-5407 GCF_045586545.1 Methanobrevibacter sp. | reverse complement strand
AATCAGATAACATTAACGACAGAATTCTATCAATATACATTCATTTTAACTAATACATACAATTAGTTGTAATCCTATTCATACCAAATGTTAGTGATTATTATAGGAAAAATAAAAGAAAAAAAATTGAGAAAAATCATTAATAAATTACGAAAATATTCTCAAATACAAAATTTAATTAATTAGGCAAATTATTTTGAAAAAAAATACGAAATGTTCGTATAAAACTTATAAAAAAGTTCCGATACTTATCGATTCGGACCACTAAAACTCTGCTAAAAAATTTATTTTTTGATAATGATAAAATTTTTGGAAGGCCTTTGTTGGCATTATTATTTCATTTATATAAACAATATAATAAAAAGGATAATAAAGCTCTATTAGGTCTGAAACATTAATTTAATGCTTACTTAGGCATTTCCGATTTATACATTTGACTTTTTTTATAGACAATTTATGTTTTAATGTTTAGCAAAATTTCCAAAAATACAAGGCTTATGGACACAATTTTTTCTCAAAAAAATGAACAGTTTAACAATAAATACTAATAGAAATGTTTATATATCCAAATTTACAAACTATCAACTAGCCTCCACCATTGAAAGCAATTCTACGAAGTGAAATCAACTTTTCACGGTAAGACAACTTTTTTTGGTGAGGTCTGAAAATCAATTAAAAGAGGTAAAATATCAAGAAAGTAACGAGAAAAATAGATCATAAAAAAGGATTATAAAAAAATAATTTTATTATGAATAACGAGCTTATAAATATTATTTTTTAATATAATCCTAAGGTCAGTCAAGAAAAATAGAAATAGTTAAACAGAGCCGACAAACTTTGTTAAAAATTAATATTTTCCAAAACTTAACCTAATATCTAGTTTATTTTAAGGAATATATAAAGATTTTTAAATCCAAAAGAGCAAAGCTTATCTTATTCTAAATATTCGCTAAAGGATGGAAATACTAATTTTTCTCCAATGCTATTTTTATTTTTCAAAGACTTCCAAAAGAGCGACTTAGACTGTTGATTGTATAACTCCCAATGATGGAGAAAAATAGGAGAAAAATCATGTTAAAAGAAGAAATTGATGGAGTATCATATGTTTATGTACCAAAGGATCTGTGGGATAGAATGTGGGAAATATTAGATAGACTTGAAGAACTAGGGAATAGATATGACAAATATAGCGGAATTACCAACAAAGGATACAATAACACTTATCATCAACAAAAAGAATGTAGATAAGGTTACCTATGTATTCAAAAACAAGTACGGCAATAAGATTGGAGAATATGAAAACAGATCTCCAGCTACATTATCTTCCAGGAGTAATGTCGCAAGACAGTTCAAACAAATCATAAATCCAAAAGGTGATATGAAACCAAACCTGTTCAATAATCAGTTCACAGAACTCAAACAGCTCTTGCAGCTTCACTATGAAAATGAACTATTAATCATTAAACAGGAAATAGCTGACAAAAAGCAAGCTGAGCAGGAAAAGGATATTGTTAAATTAAAGGAAGCTATCACTAAACTACAATCATTGGATTATCCTTTGATTTATATTGGCAGTATTGTTGAATGGTTTACAGCAGGCGAGCGAAACAACATATTGTATGCATTTACTGTATATGCAGGACAAGTTGTTTTGGGAAGTCCAGTATCTGTAATATGTCTTGGTGAAGCAAGCAGCGGAAAATCCCACATTCAGGAAACCGCATTAAGATTAATTCCAAATCAATACATTGTCAATGAAAAGAAAATCACTGAAGCAGCACTCTTCAATCGTGCCAAAAAAGATGAGTATTTCTATGACGGTAAGATTGTCAACTATGGTGACATGGGCGGAGTCAATGACCATGATTTTATGGAAGAGTCAAAAAATCTCATGAAGGAACTGCAGTCAGACTGATTTCTAAACAAGCCGTTAAGCATTCCGGACGGTGAAGGAGGATGGGATGTAAGGGATTTAAAACTTAAGGGTAGACCCTGCTTGACATACACTACAATACCCAACCACAATTTCGATGAGCAAGAAATGAGCAGAAGCATATTCATAACTCCAAGAATGGACAACAAGGAAATATTCAATCTCAGAAACACCGCATTGGAATTCAAGCATGGTAAAAGCTACAAGATCCTAAAACAATATGAAAGTGACGCCGACCTTGTGCCATATATGCTGCTGCACCTTAATGAAGTGTTTAAGGACATTGTAATAATAAATCCCTATGTTTACTTTGTCATTAACTTCTTAAAAAATTCAAATTTCTATAAAAGAGATTTTGATAAGTTCAATGGCATATTGAAAACAATAACTGCCTTAAATTACTATAACCATGAAATCCATGACATTGACGGTGAAAGGGTAATCCTTACCAATATTGCAGACGTGCAGCAATTCATGAGCTTATTAAAACCATACAGGGAAAGTATATCTGCAAACCTGGCACCTAAAGCGGTTGAGGTCTTAAATGACATCAGAAACAATATAGATGACTGGATGGAGCAAGATGATTCGGAAGCATTGAGCTTGGGAATTACAACCAACCAATACTTCTCACTCCAAAATCTTGGATTGAGCAAGGATTCAGTCAAGAAATACATATATGAACTGGCAAACAAGGGATTTCTTCAGGTAACTGATCAATCCGGCAAATCCAATGTATATGACTTGACTAAAAGTGAAGTTTCATACATAAATGATGATTTAAAGCACATTGACGATACCGTACATCAAATCATCTGCCGTGAGGTTGGAGAATGGGTTATAGACATTATGCTGGAAGATAAGTTTGTAGAGGATTTAAGCATTATGAACTTTGATGATGAAGTGAAAAAGCCACCGTGGCTATAAAAACCATGAAGACCTGAAAAGACTTTTTGAAAAGTCTTTTCACAAAATGGTTTAAAATCGTTTTTAAGTTAATTGAAACAATATATATCGGTTTTGTGGTGCTTTGTTATTTGAAAAAACCATGATTTTGAAGATATGTGATGAAGTTTAAATATTGTCCCATGTCTTTAGAAAAATAGTCTTTTCAAATTGAAAATTTCATAATAACTATTATTTTGAGTATTGAAGACTTAAAAACCCTTGTTGAAAATACTTCGCGAAAAGTCTTCATGGTCTTTACAAATTAAAGGTATTATGAAATCCATAAAACAGCAAATAATCAAAGCTAATCAGGAAAAAATAGAAAGGGAAAATGAATTGTGGTTCGTGGATTACTGCAACAACTGCAAAACAGGACTAGCCTTTAAAAATGATGTTCCCTGCCATCATCCATATTACTGCTGGCATGAAGGCGAACCAGCCATTGTTCAGGCAGGCATTGTCAGGATAGATGAGTATCGAAGACTATATGGATACGTTACAGCACAAATGTATGAAGAATATAAACAATTAAGAAAAAGACAACGACAATTAATATGGCACGGCAGAAGAAAATTGCTTGGAGGTCGATGACCTTATAATTTGAATAATTAACTGATAGCCATTATGTAGAATACCCACCTCAAGATAATAGATTTCCAATAGGAATATATAAAAATAAATTTCAATAAACAAATTATTGGTGATAATTTTATGGATACAATTGTTTCTATAAATGATGTTCATAAAAAATTTGATAAAACTAATGTTTTAAGTGGAGTTACAATTGATATTCCTAAAGGATCCATTTGTGGTCTTGTTGGTCCAAATGGCGCTGGGAAAACAACATTGTTAAGAATTATCGCCTCACTTCAAAAACCTAATTCTGGCCAAGTTAAAGTCAATGCTGATGTTTTCAGTGCATTGATTGAACAGCCTGCTTTATTTTACGAATTAAATGCAGTTGATAACATTAATCAACAATTAATTCTATATGGACTTGAAAACGAATGCAACCCAATGGACTTCCTGGAATATGTTGGTCTTGAAGATACTAAAAAGAAGAAAGTGAAAAATTTTTCATTGGGTATGAAACAAAAACTAGCTATTGCCATGATGTTGGTTGGAAATCCGGAATTAATTATTTTAGATGAACCAATGAACGGTTTGGATCCTCAGGGAATTATCAATCTCAGAAATCTAATTCTGAAACTGAATAATGATGGAGTGACATTTTTAATTTCAAGTCATCTTCTTTATGAACTTGAAAAGATTGCTACTGATTTTATTTTTATTAATCATGGAGAAATCATCTCTAAAATGACTATTGATGAATTCTTGGAAATGAATAAAGGATATATTCAATTAGAAGTCAATGATACTGATTTGTTAAAAAAAGCAATGGAAGATTTGAAAATTCCATTCGTTGAAGTTGATGATTCTAAAATGAACATCTATACTAATTATACAATCACTGATTTAATAATCAAACTCAATAGCTATGGTTGTATTGTCAGGAGATGTTTTAATGTTGAAAATACTTTGGAAGACTTTTTTATAGGGTTGATGAGAGAAAATGATGAATAGAATTCTTAAAGCTGAACTGTACAAAATTACTCATGAGAAATGGATGATATTAGCTTCAGCATGCATGATTATATTTTCCATTGGATTTATTGCCATGCAAAAGACAGCAATGACATATACAGTCGGAATAGACCGAGTTGTCTTTTTGCCGATGGTAATGTATGGGATTGTAATAGCTACATTAATTAGTGTTTTTGTATCTGAAGAATTCGATGACGGTTTTATCAAAAACAAAATAATTGTTAACGGCAATCGCAGCGAAATATATCGTATGGGGTTATTGTCAAATTTCATTGCATCATTAATAGTCTATTTAATAGCTAATTTATTTACATTGATTGTTTCATATTTCTTATTTTCCGTAAACATTACTATTGTGGATTATCTTTTATATTTCATGTTTGGAATCTTTATAATGTTGGCATTCTTAGGGGTTTTCTATTTAATATCCATAATTGTTGCTAAAAAATCAAAAGCTATTATTATGAATATGGGTTTGGCATTTATACTGTTGATTATTGGTATGATAATGAATGGAATGTTAATGTTGGACAATAATTTTTATATTGGATTACTTTATGATTTAAACCCTTACGGGCAGATTGCACAGTTAACAGCAATGAACTGTTTTAACATGTTAAGATGCATTATAATTGACGTAGTTCTTTTTATCATATTTTCAATATGCGGTATAAAATATTTTAATAAAAAAGATATTATGAACTAAATTGATAATATAATATATTCTGAGGATATTAATTTATTAAAAAAATTACCAAAAAATAAATTAATATTTAAAAGGAGTTGTGCAAATGGTTAAAGATACACCATTAGGAAGAGTTGAATCTAAATTTAATGAGGATTTAATCAAATATGCTAATTTAGTAGGTTTATCAAAAATAGGATTGATAGAAGAACTATTTAATAAAGAATTTAATCGAA
>NZ_JAZNAN010000127.1:0-5920 GCF_045586545.1 Methanobrevibacter sp. | reverse complement strand
CTTAATAGTAAAACTCTCCAAATGTATAAACTCTTTTTTTAGTGTATAATAGGTCATTGACTGACGAACATGTTTATCGTATAATTTATGCAAATTTACCTACTAAAAATCATTAGTTTTTAGAATTACATAAATTATCCCGATTAATAAGCTTAGGAGGCTTAAAAATGGGAAAAGGTGAAGAATTAACTACAACAAAATATTTAATCCACGCCCAAATTAATGCTAATGGTATTGTAGAAAAGCCAGATGTTGTTGGTGCAGTATTTGGGCAAACTGAAGGTTTACTTAGTAATGATTTAGACTTAAGAGAACTTCAAAGAACTGGAAGAATTGGTAGGATTCAAGTAAACATCCAATCCAACAGCGGAAGAGCAAAAGGTGAAATTGTAATTCCTTCCAGTTTAGACAGAGTTGAAACCGCCATTCTCGCAGCATCCTTAGAAACAATCAACCGTGTAGGACCTTGTGAAGCTGAAATCCAAACTACACACGTTGAAGACGTAAGGGCTGTCAAAAGGGAACAAGTGGTTAACCGTGCTAAAGAGATCTATAAAAAGATGGTTGAAAGCGTTGGTCCAACCAGCATGAGAATGATTGAAGAAGTAAGAGAAGCAATGAGAGTTCATGAAATCTCCGAATATGGTGAAGACCGCCTACCAGCCGGCCCTAGCATCCACACATCCGATGCAATCATCGTGGTAGAAGGACGCAGTGATGTTTTAAACCTACTCAAATACGGCATTAAAAATACTGTTGCTGTTGAAGGAGTAAGTGTACCAAAATCCATTGGTGAGTTAAGTAAAAAAAGAACCACCACTGCATTCGTTGATGGGGACAGAGGTGGAGAACTCATCTTGAAAGAACTCTTGCAAATTGGAGACGTCGACTACATCACACGTGCACCAAAAGGAAAAGAAGTTGAAGACCTTGAAAAGGACGAAGTTTTGGTTGCACTTAGAGATAAGGTTCCAACTGCACAATTCCTTGCAACTTCAAACATCTTAAACGACAATAATAATGGCAAAAAGGAAAACGGAAAACGTAACGACAGGAACAACAGAAAACAAAGGTTCAACCGTCGTGAAGAAAAACCTCCAGTTGAAGAGCCAGCTGTTGAAGATGATGAAGTAAGCTTAATGAAAGACATGCTCAGAGAGTTCGAAGGAACCGGCAGTGGAGCAATCTTGGATGAAGCATTGAATATGACTAAAGAGGTTGAAGTGGAAAACATCTATGAAGAAATCAAAAACATAGACGGAACCGCAGATACCGTAATCTTTGATGGTGTAATCAGCCAAAGACTCGTTGATGTGGCATCACAGAAAGGAATTAAAAAACTAGTCGCATTCAAATCAGTGAATATAGTTAAAAAACCTCATGACGTTAAAATCATAACTATAGATTAGACTTAATAAATTACAAAAAAGGAAATAGGAGGTAAAAGTATGAATATTAATGCAGATAGTTACTACAGTACTAGGAAAAATGTTTTCGAAAGAATTCAGGATGCTAGTACAGCTACTAAAGTACTCATGTCCTTAATGATGGCATGTTTAACCGGTATAATGGCGCAAATCATTATCCCCCTCCCATGGACTCCAGTTCCTATAACTGCACAAACATTTGCAGTATTATGTTCTGGTTTATTCTTAGGTAAGAAATACGGATGTTTAAGCCAAATTCTATACATCGTTTTAGGTGTTGCATTCATTCCTTGGTTTGGTGGAATGACTGGTGGACTTGATATCTTTTTAGGTTCAACCTGCGGATTCTTTATCGGATTCGTTATTGCATCATACTTTATTGGAGCAATAACCGAAAAATATGCAAAAGCACGTAACTTTACAAGCATGGCTGTTGTCATTGGAATTGCAAACTTTGCATTAATCTACATTCCAGGACTTTTAGGACTTGCATTATGGTACAGTCTAACTCAAGGCGCAACCATTGGCGTTGTTGATCTTTTAATGATGGGGCTTGTTCCATTCATCGCAGGGGATATTGTAAAAATATTGGGTGCTGCTGGCGTATCCAAAGTATTTTTACCAAAAGATTAAAAAGGTTTTTTATAAACCTTTCTTTTTACTTTTTTTTGATTTTTATGAAACTATTGCTTAGAGGACATCACTTGTTATGCCTTAAGGGTTTTCAGGGCTATGGCTATGATGAGGCATTTACAAAAAACATGACTGAGATTAACTCTATAAGAAAATTACCTGAAACTACAATTTCACTAACATCATCACCAGATGACATCTGCTCAGCATGTCCAAATCTAAAGAACAATATTTGTGGAAGCATTGAGCAAAACGAAAGGATTGTTGAGATGGATGGTGAAGTCCTGAAAAAACTGGATATCACAAAAGAGTATAATTCACATGAATTGTTTGAAATAATTGATAATACTTTTAACACCTCAGAAAGCGTTTCTAAAATTTGTTTTAAATGTATGTGGCATGAAAAATGCTTATTTTATCAAAAATTGTCAAATCACCGATAAATTTAAATAGTACCTTATAAAGATATATTTAATGTTGTATGAAGTACAACAATTCATAGTCCCGTAGGGTAGTGGTAATCCTTCTAGGCTTTGGACCCGGAGACGGCGGTTCGACTCCGCTCGGGACTATATACTAACTTTTTTTATTGATATTTTATGATGAAGCTTTTACTTATTGGAATTGATACAAGAAGTATGCTCAATAGCGCATTGAAGCTAGATTATGAAGTATATTCCACAAGCTATTTTTCCACATCAGATACTCCTACCATTAAAAA
This sequence comes from Methanobrevibacter sp., assembly GCF_045586545.1. GTDB lineage: Archaea > Methanobacteriota > Methanobacteria > Methanobacteriales > Methanobacteriaceae > Methanocatella. The sequence continues at coordinate 3,139 of NZ_JAZNAN010000127.1, read as the reverse complement.
TCAGAAGATTGTCTTAAAAGAGGAGGATGGTCAAAGCTGCGGTTTGTTTGAAGATGAGTTCAATCCTCAGCACCTTTTGGAAATTTCATCAGACTATATTGATGAAGTCGACTACATCATCCCGATTTCCGGAATTTCACCAAGCGACTTTTCAAAAAATGATCAAAAAAAGATTTTGGGAAACAGGGATGTTGGAGATATCGAAAACAAATTCAGATTTTACAAGAAAATCCAGGATGAATTCTTAACTCCTAAGACTTTTATACTAAATGATGTAGATGAAGCGATTGAAATAAAGAAAAATTATCAAGACATTCAATTTATTTTAAAACCCCTTCAAGGAAGTGGGGGGTATGGCATACAACTTGCAGATAATGACATAGATGTTAATTTTAATGAGGGGAAATTTATCATGCAAGAATATGTCCATGGTATCAGCCTAAGTTCATCAGTTTTAGCAACAGAAAGTCAATCCAAAACAATCATGACCTCCAGGTTATTGACAATGAATGATTTTGAAAAAAACAATAGCTTCATATATGTGGGAAATATTTTGCCACTGACAAACGAATCCATCATGGCTGAAGTTGATGACATTGATGAAATCATTCGGGAAATGAAAATCACATCTGAAAAACTGGCAAGCAAATTCAATTTGATAGGTTCAAATGGTGTTGACTATATCCTTAATGAAGAGGGACTTTATGTAATCGAAATCAATCCACGTATTCAGGGAACATTTGAATGCATGGAAAAGACCTTAGGAATAAATATGCTGGAGGCACACATCAAGGCATGTCAAGGGGAACTCATAGAAATTCCAAAGCCTCAATACTATGCATACAAGAAAATCATCTACTCCCCAAATAGAAACAAATATCAAAAAATAGATTTGGACAATATCTATGATTTGCCACACATTGGATCAATTACTGAAAAATCAGAACCCTTGCTAACAATTATAGATAAGGATAAGGATTTCAAAAAATTATACGAAAAAGTAGAATCAACTAGTGAAATCGTTAATAGAGTAGCTATAAAATGCCAACTAGATAAAGAATAAACAATATTACTCCTAAAGTAATCATAAAAGTAGTTATAACCATAGCTCGTGTCATCCACACAAATACTTTGGCTTTATTATCAGGGTCCTTCATATATTGGTCTATTGGATTTCTTTTCATTTTTACACCCTTTTCTAATAATTTCTAGAAAAATAATTTTTTACAGTAACTTAATTATTATGACTCTTTTTAAAAATTAATGAATATCTGAATTTAAAATTAAAAAATAAATAAAAATAAAAGAAAATGAAAAGTAAAGAGAAAAATTTAAGCTTCAGCATTTTTAGCTGCTTCAGCAGCAGCAGCTTTTTCATTTTTCTCCATAGTGGACCTAATCATTTTCAATCTTACAAAGTTTTCTCTTTCCATTTCTTGGAGTCTCATATCAATATACTTTTCAGTATTTTGGAATCTTGGAATCATAATATGTTCTAAAGCATTTACTCTACGTTTAGTAGCTTCAATTTCTTCAGCGAGTAAGAAAATAGTTTTTTCTACTTCACCAAGTTCAATTAAATACTTAAGAGATTCCTCGAATTTCTTTGCAGCTTCGTCTAATTGGATGGTAGTATCAGAAAAACCGTAACCCCTGTCAATAATGGATCTTTCTTCCATTTTAACATTAGTCACAGGTACAGCAACACCCATAACACTTCTTGATGTAATTTCTACATCAATAGATTCTTTAACGGATAATGCTGCTTTTCTAACAGCCAAATCACCCATAGCAATTTGAGCTTCAAGTAAAGCATCATTTGCTTCTTTTAAACTTAATTCTGCATTTTCACGAATACCTTTGACACGATCCAAGATATCAAAAAACTCTTTAATTAAAGCGTCCCTTTTTTCTTTGAGTAAACCGTGCCCTTTAACAGCTAGTTTAGTCCTGTTCTTAAGAGACAATAATTCCATACGAGTTGGATTAATTCCATCTATAATATCTTGTGCCATTTAATCACCTACATTACTGTAACGAGATTAGTCATCTTTTGGAAGGTATTGTTCAATAAATTCTTCTTTAACCCTTTTGAGTTCAGCTTTAGGTAAGATTTTGAGTAAGCTCCAACCAAGGTCTAAAGTTTCAAAGATGGTTCTGTCTTCATCTTTACTTTGTGTAATGAATTGGTCTTCAAATGCTTGTGCAAATTCTAAGAATTTTTGATCCCTTTCAGTAAGTGCTTCTTCCCCTACAACCGCAACTAAGTCTCTTAATTCACGACCTTCTGCATATGCAGAATAGAGTTGGTCAGATACACCACTGTGGTCATCCCTAGTTTTGTCTCCACCGATACCACCACTCATCAAACGAGAAAGTGAAGGAAGTACGTCTACAGGAGGGTAAATACCTTTCCTTGAGATTTCCCTACTTAATACGATTTGTCCTTCGGTAATATAACCGGTTAAGTCAGGAATTGGGTGAGTAATATCGTCTTGAGGCATAACTAAGATAGGCATTTGAGTAATGGAACCTTCTTTACCGTCGATACGTCCTGCTCTTTCATAAATACCTGCGAGGTCAGTGTACATGTAACCCGGGTAACCTCTTCTTCCAGGTACTTCTTCCCTTGCTGCGGAAATTTCCCTTAAAGCTTCACAGTAGTTAGTCATATCTGTTAAGATAACCAATACTTGCATACCTAAGGTGAATGCGTAATATTCAGCAGTGGTTAAAGCCATTTTTGGAGTTAAGATTCTTTCAATAGCAGGGTCGTCTGCTAAGTTCATGAATACTGTTACTCTTTCAAGTGCTCCAGTTTGTTCAAATTCGTTCATGAAGAAGTTTGCTTCTTCGTGAGTAATACCCATAGCTCCGAAAATTACTGCGAATTCACTTTCTTCTGCAAGTACTTTTGCTTGTCTTGCAATTTGAGCTGCGAGTTGGTTGTGTGGTAAACCAGAACCTGAGAAGATAGGTAATTTTTGACCACGTACAAGTGTGTTCATTCCATCAATAGTAGAAATACCAGTTTGAATAAATTCTGCAGGGAATTGTCTTGCTGCTGGGTTCATTGGAGAACCGTTTACATCTAATTCTTTATCTGGAATGATATCTGGTCCACCATCTATAGGTTTAC
>NZ_JAZNAN010000126.1:0-9126 GCF_045586545.1 Methanobrevibacter sp. | reverse complement strand
TTTTCATGAAGTTTTAACCTTATTTTTAAAAATTAAACTTATTTAATCGGTTTTAGTAAATAAAAAGCTTTATATAAGATATTTGTATATACATATTCTTGAAGTGAGATTTAAAGCTCACGGATGTTAAAAAAAATTGTTATGGAGGTAAATTATTTTGAACAAACAATTATTGCTCACTACGCTTTTAGTGCTTTCGATAATATTATCCGTAAGTGCAGTATCCGCTAGTGAAATAAATGTTACAGATTCATATACTACTAGCTTAGTAGATGACACGACAGATGTATCAGTCCCAATGGAGAATACTGCTGATTCATCAGTGCTTTCTGTATCAGATGTTGATAATGATTCATCTAAAGTTTCTCTATCAAGTGAAGAAGTTTTAGAATCTGAAGATTCAAATACTTTATCAACTAACTCGGACAGTAATGTACTTACAAGTGAAAATGGGGCCACTGTTGCTTCGGACAAGTTAGGGGCAGCTGGTGGTGATTCTTCAAATATAGACTTATCAAAAACAGTCACTTCTAATGACATTACTAAATATTATAAAGGAAGCGCCCAATACACTGTTACATTTTTAGATAGTAAAGGAAATGTCCTAAAGAATACCAATGTAAAAATAAATGTAAATGGTGTAGATTATACTAAAAAAACTAATGCTAAGGGAGTTGCTTCTTTGGATGTAAATCTTAAACCGGGATCATATAAGGTCACAGCGACCAATCCTGTTACAGGATATAAGCTAACCAATACCTTTAAAATTTTATCAACAATAAGTGCAGATGATGTAACTAAAGTCTACACAGACGGCAGGAAATTCACTGCAACATTTTTAACAAGTGAGGGTAAGCCGTTGGCCAATAAGAATATCAAGTTTAAGATTAATGGAAAAACTTACACTAAGACAACAAATAGTAAGGGTGTAGCCAGCCTGACAATGTATAACCTGAATAAAGGTACTTATAAAATGGTATCCTATAATGCAGATGGTTTAACTGCAACCAATACTGTTAAGGTAGTTTCTTCAACTACTTCTAAACTTACAACTAAGGAATATGTTTTCCTTACCAGCGACAGTAAAAAGATTAAAGTAAAATTGCTCAATGGTTTAGGCTATGCTCCAGGAAAAGGAAAAACAATCAAATTTAAGATTAATGGTAAGACATATACTTCTAAAACTAATGCTAAAGGTGTAGCAAAACTTAAACTGCCTAAATTAGATCCGGGAGTATATAAAGTAAAATATAGCTTTGATGGAAATAGCTTTTATAAAGCTTCTAGCGCTTCAGACATAGTTACCATCATTCCAAGTAAAACTCCAACATTGACTGTAAAAAGCAAAACTACATTTGGTGAACATTCAAGCACACCATTTAAGGTGGCCTTAACATCAGGAAATGTTCCTTTAAAAAATAAGAATATTACATTCACGGTCAATGGTAAGTCTTATATCAAAACAACTGATGGTGACGGTATTGCATCCCTTCCGATTAATCTGGCTACTGGCAAATACACTGTCAGTTATTCATTCAAAGGGGATTCAAAAGTGGATGCCAAAACTGCATCTAGCGCTATTACTGTTAAGGATAGGACAAAAACCAAAATAACTTGGAAAAGCGGAACTTCCTTCTATCAAGGTGCTCAAACTTATAAAGTATTATTGCAAGATTCATCTAACAAAGCTTTGGCTAATAAAGCTGTTACATTAACTGTAAACTCTCAAACATATTCAGCTACCACTGCTTCAAACGGATATGCTACATTTAGCGTGAATGTCCCTGTCGGCACATATTCCGTTGCATTTTCATATTCCGCTAGCGGCGATAATGATTATGCTTCATGTTCTGGAAGTGCAAAAATTTCCGTTTTAAAGAAAAACACTACCGGATATGGATATTGGGTTTACGGTGAAGACATGAAAAGTGTCAACTTAAAAAATTTAGCTTCCCAAGGAACCACAGACATATTCCTAAACTATGCTGCAGTTGATAAACATGGTAAGACAGCTGTCGAATCATGGATTGCAAGCGCAAATAAGTTGGGAATTAACGTTCATATTTGGATGCAGACATTCTATCAAGGTGGAAACTGGACTAATCCAGTCAAAAGCGGTTCACCTAATACCGCATTTTTCAATCAAAAGATAAGTGAAGCAAAAACATATGCAAAAATCAAAGGTGTTTGTGGAATTCACTTTGATTATTTAAGATATCCGGGTAATGCTTACAAGACTGCTGGTGGTACAGCAGCAATCAGCGAATTTGTAAAATCCGCAACTGAAGCAATTCATAAAATTGACCCTAATCTAATTGTTTCCTGTGCTTTGATGCCGGAAACAACAAGCAATGCATATTATTATGGTCAGGATTATTCTGTAATCAGTAAATACATGGATTTAGTCATTCCAATGATTTATAAAGGAAATTATGGAAAATCCTCATCCTGGATTACTACAGTCGCAAAATGGTTTGTAAGCAATTCTGTAAATGCTCAGGTATGGGTAGGTATTCAGGGATATGTCTCTGATGATGATGTAACCAATTTAAGTGCTGCAAATCTTAAAAAGGATTCTCAAGCAGCATTGGATGGTAAAGCTTCTGGTTTAATCATATTCAGATGGGGTAATACCAAATTCATTGATTTCAAATCTTTATCAGACCAGTCTACCTCTCCGTCCACTACTGGATCCGTATCTGTCTCTGATGTTGTAACTGCTGCGAACACTTTGGCCAGCACAATCAAATCCAAAAATTCAGTTCCATCAACCGTAAGTGTAGGTGGAGTAAGCTATTCAACTCCTCAATTCTTGTACATGATGACTAAGGCTGTTGAATACATTAATGCAGGCAAAACTTCAACACAGATTTTGCCGGTTTCCGTTGCTGCGGCTCCGAATCCAAGCGGTTCATCAAAAGCAGGTAATTTGACTAAAGCGCAATACCTTGATTTGGCATCAAGAATAGACACTTACATTTCCAAAAATGCTCAAGCTCCGAATTATGCAAACTCAACATTAGGAAACATCAAATATGATTCCTTAGTTGATGCATTTGCCCGAATTTTAGCATTTTATAAAACTAATGATAACAGATTGCCGGGTTATGTGAAAATGGATGCAACTTCATCATCTTCACAAGGAGGTACAACAACTGCTAAAACCATATCAATTAAGGATATAGTTACAGGTGCAACCAACTTGAATAAGTATTACAATAACAATGGTGTTTTGCCGAATACGGTTACTACTGGTGGAGTCACATTCAAATTGCCGGAATTCCTGTATCTGATGAGCCAGGCAATTTACCAAATAAATAATTCAAATACAAAAGATATTGCTTATATATCTGGTGTTTCTGCTCCAGGCAGTCCTTCCGGTGATAATATCAATTCTGCCAGTTTGGATTTGGATAAATATGTGACTGTTGCAAAGAATGTTGCAAATTACATTAACACCAATAAAAAGGCACCTAATTATGCTTCATCCGATGCTGGAAAAATTATCTACTCAGAATTGGTTGATGCATTCTCACGTGTATTGACATTTTACGGCACAAATAATCGTTTGCCAGGTTCTGTGACTGTGAGCTATTCAGCATCCAGTTCAAGTTCTAGTGCTACCGGCAGTGGATTAAATGAGAAAAACACTATTTCAAATCTTACTGTATATCTAAAGTCATCTACTAACTGTCAAGTAGGTAACTCTCAAATTAAATCATTAGTTAATTCCTTGACTAGTGGGTTAAAAACAGATACTCAGAAAGCTACAGCAATATTTAACTATGTAAGAGATACTTTATCATATAGTTTCTATTATGATACTAAATACGGTGCTGTAGGGGCTCTTAATGCAAAAGCAGGAAATTGTGTTGACCACTCACATTTATTGGTTGCAATGTTTAGAACTGCAGGTCTTGCCAGCAGATATGTTCATGGTACCTGTACATTCAGTAGTGGAAGTACTTATGGTCATGTCTGGACTCAAGTGTTAATTGATGGAAAATGGACAGTTGCTGATGCAACAAGTTCTAAAAACTCTCTTGGTAAAGTAAGTAACTGGAATACCAATTCCTTCTCTCTTAAAGGAATATATTCAAGTATTTCATTCTAAATACTTACTTCTTTTTTTATTTTTTTTAATATTTCATGATGATTTTTTAGGTATAACAAAACTTTTTTATACTTTAAAGCATATAATTTTAAATATATTTAAAAAGGTGACATCATGGCTGAAGGTCAGATTAGTGAAAATATTGAAGAATATCTGGAAGTTCTCTATAGGAATGGTAGTAATGGAGAACAAGTTTCTACTACTCAATTATCAAAAGATCTTGGTATTGCACCCGGAAGTGTAACTCAAATGCTTAAGAAATTGGAAAATTTGGGTTATATTAATTATGTTCCTTATAAAGGAGCTGTTTTAACTGAAGAGGGCATGAAAATCGCTCAAAAAATCACAAGAAAACATAGAATATTGGAAATATTCCTGAAAGAAGTTCTAATGATTAATGAGGAGAATATTCATGACCAAGCTTGTGAAATGGAACATGCATTATCTGATGAGGCTGAAAGGGCTTTATGCAATATGTTGAAAAATCCAGATGTATGTCCAGACAATAATGTTGTTCCAGCTTGCAATTTTGATTTTGATAGTTGCCAGCAATGTTATTCCCAAAAGAATTTTGACCAAATCGTCAATAGGGAGTTTAATCTATTATCCATTTCCGAGTTAAACTCCGATGTTGAGAGTACAGTTTCATTTATTCGTGGAGATGATGAACTTTTAGATGATATTGCTGATTTAAACATTAAAATAGGTTCAGATTTCAAATATGAATTTAATGAAAATCGTATGGGCAACTATTATTTGGTTACAATTGATGGTGCTGAGTTAAATATCCCTATAGAAATGGCTAATAATATTTTTATTAGGGTTTAACTTTTCTTTTTCTTTTTTTCAAGATATATTTATATAATATTTATTTCAAATTTAATAGCAATAATATAATTATATTATCTTTTTTGGTGTTTTAATGCGCGGTAATTTATCAGATGAAATTGTTTCTATTAAGATTGAAGAAGGAAGTAAAAGGCCTATAGCTTTGCATGAAAAAAGCTTATTTGGTAAAATTGAAGCAGATTACTTAAATCTTTCTTTGATTGAGGCCTGCTACTTACTTGAAAAAGGTCGTTTAGATATTTATGAAGATGATATCGAATGTAGCTTAGGATACATGATTGACCTTTTAAAGGAACGAGAGATTTATGGTAAATATATTGTTTACCGAGATTTAAAAGACCGTGGTTTTGTAATTAAAACAGGATTTAAATTTGGGTCCGAATTCAGATTGTATAATCGTGGAGGAGGTCCTGGTCAAACCCATTCAAGCTATTTGGTTAAAATTATTTTCGAAAACTATAACATTAACGCACTTGACTTTGCAAGCTATGTTAGAGTTTCGCATGGTGTCAATAAAAAACTGCTTTTAGCTATAGTTGATGAAGATTTTGACATTACATACTATAATATTGAATGGACAAGGCCTTAGTTTATATAAAAGAAGCTATTATATTTTGTATTGTATACTATTTACTATTTAATAATTTTAATCAAAAGTTTAATTTAGAGAGATTGTAGGTGATAATGTGGCAGAGTTAATTGATCCATGGGCATCATTTAGCCTAGATTATGATAAGTTGGTTAATCAGTTTGGTATTGGAAAAATTTCGGATATTTTAAGTGATATCAAAAATCCTCAAAAATTGATGAAAAGAGGAGTAATATTCGGACACAGGGAATTTGATGAAATTAATAATTTAATTAATCAGGATAAAGATTTTGCGGTTGTAACAGGTATGATGCCAAGTGGCCAGATGCATATAGGCCATAAAATGGTAGTGGACCAATTGAAATGGTATCAGGAAAAAGGTGCAATGCTCTCCCTTCCAATAGCTGATTTGGAATCATATGCCGCTCGTGGAATGAGCTTTGAAAAAGGCCGTGAAATTGCAGTCGATGAATATCTAACAAATTGGATTGCATTAGGCCTTGACCTTGAAAGGGACAATGTCAATGTTTATCTTCAATCTCAAAACAAGTCATTGCTGGATTTGGCATTTAAGGCTTCTAGCAAAACTAATTTCAATCAACTTAAAGCTATTTATGGATTTACTCCATCTACAAATATTGCTCATGTTCAAGCGCCATTGGTTCAGGTGGCAGACATCTTGCTTCCTCAAATTGAGGAATTTGGAGGTCCGAAAAAGGTTGTCGTTCCTGTAGGAATCGACCAGGATCCTCATATTAGACTGACAAGGGATATTGCTCAGAAACTTCATGAGGATTTAGGATTCTTAACTCCAGCATCAACTTACCACAGATTCCTCACAGGTTTGACTGGAGATAAGATGAGCAGTTCTAAACCTGCTACTGCAATATATCTCAATGATGATATTAAAGATGCTGTCAAAAAGGTCAAATCAGCCAAGACAGGTGGAAGGGAATCTCTCAAAGAACAGCAGGAGCTAGGTGGAGAAGTCGACAAATGTGTAGTGTATGAAATGCTGTTATACCATTTCATTGATGACGATGAAGAACTTGAAAAGATTAGGGCAGACTGTTTGAATGGAACTCTCCGTTGTGGAGACTGCAAAGTCAGAACTGCTGAACTTATGGAAGAGTTCATGGAAGATTTAAAGGAAAAACAAATTGAAGCTCGCGAAATCGCAAAGACTTTGATATAATGATAAATGAAATTAAACTGGCATTCAGCGAAAATAAAAGAGCTATTTATATCTCTATAGCTATTCTGTTTGTATGTCTGATTTTAGGATACATGTTGGAACCTTATTTGTATGCCTATCTGAATCCTGTAGTTGAGGAGTTAACCAAAAAGGTTCAGTCAGGAGCTATTAAATTAACATTCACGGATATTTTTCTAAATAATCTGAGAGTCATTGTTCAGATGTTCCTGATGGGAATAATCTTCTGCTTTTCAGCTTTAATATTGGCTTTCAACGGATTTTTTGTAGGTTATTATATTGGAACTTCAGATAATCTTGTCCAGGTATTGCTGTATATTATTCCTCATGGAATTTTTGAGTTTTCTTCATGCATTCTGGCATGTGCAGCAAGTTTTGTGCTGTTTAAATATGTATTCAACCTGATAAAATCATTTTTAAAATCAGATAATGATTCGATGGTAGGATGCATAAAAGAGGCATTTGAATTAAACTATGAGATATTTAAACAGGCTTTGATATTATTTTGCGTTTCAGTAATATTGATGGCAGTTGCAGGATTCATTGAAGCCTATTTGACAATACCTATTGCCGGATATTTCATGTCAATCTTAAGTTAAACTATTTATAATATACATTAAAGAAATAATAAATGTGATTTTATGATAAGATGTGTTTCATGTGGAGAAGAATATGACGATGATGAAGTAATCTACACCTGTGAAAAGTGTGGATCTGTACTTGAGCTCGTCAATGAAATTGATGTTTCTAAGGATATATTTGATGGTAGAAGAGATAATTTATGGAAATTCAAAGAATGCATTCCTGTAGATGAAAGCAAAATCGTTTCTCTTGATGAGGGTGCAACTCCATTCTGTAAATGTGATAAGTTAGGTGATGAGCTTGGAGTAAACTTGTATGTTAAAGTCGAAGGTTCAAATCCTACCGGAAGCTTCAAGGACAGAGGAATGACCGTTGGGATGACCAAAGCAATGGAACTCGGCGTTGATACTGTTGGTTGTGCTTCAACCGGAAACACTTCAGCATCCTTGTCAGCTTATGCTGCCCGTGCCGGTTTAAGATGCATTGTCTTTTTACCTTCAGGAAAAGTTGCTTTAGGTAAATTGGCTCAGGCAATGTTCCATGGCGCTGAAGTAATGTCAATCAACGGTAACTTTGATGAAGCTCTCGAAGCCATGACTGCTCTTGCATTAGAAAAACATCTTTACTTATTAAATTCCATTAATCCATACAGATTAGAAGGACAAAAAACAATTGGTTATGAAATTGTTCGTGATTTAGGATGGCAAGCTCCTGATAGGATTATCTTACCTGTTGGTAACGCCGGAAATATTTCAGCTATCTGGAAAGGTATTAAGGAATTCCATGATGCAGGATTTATTAAAGATGTACCTATGATGACTGGTATTCAAGCAGAAGGCGCATGTCCCGTAACTAATGCATTTAGAAAAGGGGACAGAAGAGTAGTGCCTGTAGAAAACCCGGAAACAATTGCAACTGCTATTCGTATTGGAGCTCCTGTAAGTGATATCAAAGCATTAAATGCAATTTATGACTCTAACGGTTATTCCGAAACAGTAACTGATGAAGAAATATTGGACGCTCAGAAGTTGCTTGCAAGAACAGAGGGTATCGGTGTTGAACCTGCTTCAGCAGCTTCAATTGCAGGTCTTAAAAAACTTGTGGATGAAGGAGTTGTTGACAAAGGTGAAACCATAACATGTGTCGTTACAGGACACCTGCTTAAAGATCCTAATACTGCTATTGATGCATGTACCCAACCTACAGAGGTTGATGCGGATATAGACACTTTAAGAAAAATTCTGATGAATAAATAAAAATTGCTTTAATCGGCTTATAATTTTTATTTCTTCTTTTAATTCTATTTTTATCGAACAAAATTTACACTTTTTTTATTTCAAGTCATGTATGAAAAACATTCTTAAAGACAATACTAACACATATCATGATATAAAATCTTGCTTTTTTATGTTGAAATTATTAAAATTCAGCTATGTAACACCAATAGATTTATATATAAGCAAATTAAAACTATTATTAACAAAATTAAAGAGGTGTTTAATAATGAGTGAATTACCAATTGCTCCTGTAGGAAGAATATTAAAAAATGCTGGTGCACAAAGAGTAAGCGATGACGCAAAAGTTGCTTTAACCGAAGCAATCGAAGATTACGGAAACGAAATCGCAGACAAAGCTGTAGGCTTTGCACGTCACGCTGGTAGAAAAACTGTTAAAGCTGAAGATGTAAAATTAGCAATCAAATAGATTTGCTATTATCTTGTAGATAGTAATTAATTTTACTATCTATTCACGCTTTTTATTTTTATTTGATTTTTTAAT
>NZ_JAZNAN010000125.1:0-6554 GCF_045586545.1 Methanobrevibacter sp. | reverse complement strand
AAATCATATACAAATAATTGAACATATTTTTTACATCTGTTGATGACATCAATAGCCTATTTTCCATAAGCATCATGTTGATTATTAAGTTTTCATTGAACAATTTAGTTAAAACTTGATAATTAAGCTTATTTTAATGTTTAACTATTAATTAACGCCTAATTAGTACATAGCTATTCTAGTTTTGAATAATTCCTTTCAAAACATTCGTTTTTAACACTACTTAATTTTTCTTTAAATACCTATTAAAAATGTTTATATTTCTTCTTTAAAAAAGATTGTGAGGACATCATTTTTACACGGTATTTATTAGGGAGGTTTCCTCAAAATCAATGAACTTAACCTCATCATCTTAGCTATTTTTCACCAATTTTGAGGACCTCATTTCATATGCAAAAATCACCCTAGGTTTCCTCACCATCTCAAGTAGAAACCGTTGAATTTTTCACCATGCAGCAGTGAATTAACAAGATTTTCACTTGTTTTACAATAAGTTTATGATAGCTTAGGGTTTCATCTCCATATGTTATTGTTGAGTAAATTTTTGAAAGAATCCGTTTTGAATATTTACAATGAAAACATTCACTTCAAACACTATAAATTTTTCCTTTAAATACTTATTTAACTCTTTCATATTTCTCCATTAAAAAACTTTGTGAGGACATCATTTTCACCCCCAAAATATGAGAGTGTTTTCCTCAAAATATCTGAATCCAAGGCCAACTTCGGGGGTTATTTTCACCAATTTTGAGGACATGAATTTTCAGGTCAAAAAACCCCCTAGTTTTCCTCACCATCGAAGGTAAAATCCATTGAATTTTTCACCATCCAGCAACATCCGAACCAAATCCTCACTTTGCTTTTGAATCAAATCCGAATAACTGACAGCTTCATCATCATAGGTTATTGTTGAGTATATTTTGCTCAATATCTTTTCAACAATCAATTTTCTTGCTTCAAGTTTAATTGTATTGTTTCGCCTATCCAAATCCTCAACTGTAATTCGTTTTTTATTAACCAAACCAATCACGGTCTTGTCTACAATCTGCTGTCTGAACGGCTCTATCAAATCAAATGTCAGACTGGTTCGTCCGTCCATATCAAAGTGCAGAAAGCCGCAGTATGGATCCAAGCCGTTTACAAGAATGCTTTTTGTTATTTCACTTGCAAGTATTGCATATCCGTAATTCAGCATTGAATTCATTAAATCTGTTGGCTTTTTCGTGCGGGAATCAAATCCGATTTCACGAGGAATGAAATATTTGACTCCAGACCAGTATTCGTTTGATGCCTTTCCCTCCAGGCCCATTATCCTCATTCTAATATCTTCATTGTTTCCCTTAAAATTCAGTTCTGAAAGTTGCCTGATGCATTCATCGATTTTTGACCTGTGATTGAATACTCTTTTCAGCTGTTTATTCTTATTTAATGTTGTTAATGTCGCTTTCTGATTTTTCATTTTTGAAATGATCAGTTCCTTTGAAATCCTAAGGCCTAACTTGTTTTCGCTTAATTTGTATTGCTCCTTTTTAAGGGCAACATTGTGCCAATCTGGAGATTCCAATGTATAGGTCAGTTGGCCTCGTGGACTGATAGCAATCAGTTTAATGTTGTTTTCTGCCATCAAATTCAACGCATCAAAGGTCACATATCCTTTTCCTATAACGGTAATGTCAGTTACTGTGCTTGCCTTGATGGAATCAATGATTTCATCCTTTTCATGTATGACAATCTGGTTGTCTTTCTTATGGATGGACTTGTTGTATCCGTCAATTATTAGTTTCATCTCAATACACCCTATATAAATCGCTATTGAATTTTATTTCCTTTCCACAATTCTCTTTTTTCAAATAGCAATTTTGGCAAATTGGAATTACCAAAACACTATCTTTTTCCTTGATGATTTCATCAATACTTTTCACTAACGTCTCACGTTCATTATTCTCCAGTTCTCCTACATATAATGAACTTTGAATCTTTCTAAGTCCAAAATGCTGAAGGATTCTTTCAATCTTTTCTTGGTTTGTTTTGAATTTGCAATCAAAGCTGACTATCATATACATGAATTTATTTATATTAATAGTTCAGATAAAGTATTATTCTTAGAAATGATAACTATTAATACTATGTTTTTTTCAAAACAATTTTTTACAGTCATAACAATTTTTTAAAGTTATTACAATGGAGTAAACTTTAAATAAGATGATAAAAATATGAATTAGTAATTAATATGTTATTTAATTCATTTAAATTCATATTAGATGAATATTATATGAGAAAATAAAATTTTATATCTGTGAAATGGGAGCCATATATTGAAATCTATGTTGATACCAATAATTGTGTGATGTGGAAAACACAGGAAAAATGGCAGGAATATTCAAAACAGATGTAAAGACCATTTATGCGCATTGAGAGATATCTTAAGGAGAAGAATTGGATGGATGCAAAGCAACTATTAATATAATCGATTCAACCAATTCAAATAAACAATCCTTATTGATTAAAACAAAGGAAGAATGGAAGATGGTTATGGATAAAAACAGTTAAGTAACACTTGAAGACATCATTGGCATTGTTGATGCTCCAAAAATAGACGGTAGATTTCAAGAGATAATCTCCGTTAAAAAGATTATTGACACTGTCACAGGTAAGGAATATGACAGATTAGTTGATTTGGAATTCCTTATCCATGTTAATGAAATTTCTGAAGAAAACGAGCATCTTAAAAAGGAAATATCACTGTTGGCCAAGGGAAATTAAGACATGATTTATTTAAACAATGATCTAATGGAATCATGTTTCAAAAGAAAAGCTTTGTTGAAAAAACAATCAGAATAATACAAGAAAAATATCAGGAGATAAATGACATTTACATGCGGGGAATAAAAAAGGGCCGTCGATTGGAGGTATTCGAGGTGAATTGAATTTAATCGAAAGGATTTCAGAAGAACTGGGGATTGATTTAGGTATTATAAAAAGATTTGCAAGATTTAAATATAAAATTTAATAAATTAAAAATTAGGAAAAGGTGTTAATAAATGGATAATGAAACAAGCGTAATGTTATTTCAAAACCAAAAAATCAGGTATATTTGGGATGAAGAGACAGAAGAATATTATTTTTCAGTAATAGATGTTGTAGGTGTACTTAGTCAGAGTAAAAATCCTGGAAATTATTGGAAAGTATTAAAAAAAAGATTAAAAGATGAAGGTGTTGAGTTGGTTACAATTTGTAACCAACTGAAATTGCCATCATATAAAGATGGTAAAATGTACAAAACAGATGTAGCATCCAAAAAACAAATTTTTCGTATCATACAATCAATACCTTCACCAAATGCTGAACCATTCAAGCAATGGTTAGCTCAAGTGGGTTCTGAGAGAATTGATGAAATTGCAGATCCGGAAATTGCTGTTGAAAGGGCAATTAGTACATACCGCAAAAAAGGTTACTCTGAGGAATGGATTTCCCAAAGAATAAGAAGTATGGAAATCAGAAAGGATTTAACTGCTGAATGGGATCGTGCAGGTGTCGAAGAAGGTCTTGAATATGCAATTCTTACCAATGAAATTAGCAAAGCATCATTTGGAATAACAACAGGTCAGCACAAAAAAGTCAAAGGATTGAAAAAAGAAAGCTTGCGTGACAATATGACCAATGCGGAATTGGTTATTAATATGCTTGGTGAATTAGCGACTACCGAAATTAGTAAAGTTGAAAATCCTGAAGGTTTTGAAGAAAGTAAGGATGTTGCTATAGATGGGGGCAGTATTGCTGGCAATGCCCGAAGAGAATTGGAAGCAAGAACCGGAAAGAAAATTGTCAGTTCTAAAAATGCTAAAAATCCAAAATTATTAGATGAAAAATTTGATGATTGAAATAACAATTTGATTTAATATTTTTTTAAATTAATTATGTGATGGCCATGTGGGATTGAATAGAAATTCAACAAATATATAATTTGGGATTACAGGAGTATCATAATATTACAAATATATAAAATTATATTACTTAAAAGCATTGTAAAATTTTTTTAACATGGGTAGATTTTCAGAAAATTTAAGATTCAAAAATTTTTCAAAAATTATCCTCAAAAATCAAAAATTGACGAAATCACCATATTTCAACCACGTGATGTATATGTCCTACTACACTTTCAACACTTCTCAACAAACTCCCAAATTATCCAAATTTTATATATAAAAAGAACGTATATTTTATGTAATAATATACAGTAACAATGAAAAGATACGAAGTCTTTATATACTAAAAAATTCAATAGTATAACAAGGGTTTGAGTAAATATATTTAGGAGGCAAAAAGCTTATGATTGCCGTTGATGAGCTAACAGACTACCTAGATGAATACTTGGAAGAAAAACAAGAGGTAAAAAACTTAACTCAAGAAACAATCGAAAAACAAACATTTAACATATCAAAATTCATCGAATATCTTGAAAATGAGGGAATCGATGAGCTAAATGAAAGGAATGTTAAAAAGGAACTACGCCATTATCGTAGATACTGTTTGAAACAGCGTGGCAATAAAAGAACAACTGTCAAAACATATATGATGAACATTCTGGAATTCATCAACTCAGAAGATGTTCAGGAAGAAATCCAGCATGAAACCATCAAAATGAAGGATATCATTGAAGTCAAGGCAGAAGATCCAGAAACTGCCAAAAAAAGAATAGAAAAAATATCTTTAACATGGCCACAATCAAATTTCTTTTTAGATACAATAAAACAAAGCGGTAATTCAAGGGATTATGCAATTTGCAGAACTTTCATTGATTCTGGAATGAGATTAAAGGAACTGGTCCTGTTGAACAAGAATGACATCCAGGTTCCAATAGATGAAAACGGATTTTATGTCCTACCAGATGACCCTAATGACTTTATAGATATTTATTTGCGTGCAGAAACCACAAAAGGGGAACTTAAGGACCGCACTACTTTTATAACCTATGATACGCTTCGCAGTTTGAATGAAATGATGTATGACCGCATTACAAAGTTAAGAAAAAATACCCACAATGTCTATAGACCAGTGATTCAGCGAAACAAGGCTGCTGAAGAAGTCAATCGTGAAGAACTCTTCACAAATATTAAGGGAAAAAGGATAGGCAAGCGTGGAGTTCAGGATATCATCAAAAAACATGCACGTGAATGTGATGTGAGAATCGAGGCTGAAGGAATAGATTGTCCTGTAAATTATGCTAAAAATGTCAGTGTTCACATTCTAAGACACACTGCATTGTCCCATTATGCTGAAATCCTCACAGTTGCAGAGGTTCAGTCAATTGCAGGTCATTCCAACTCACAAACAACTGATAAATATATCCACATTGATCGTGAGCAAATGAAACAGAAATTGAAAGTCAATGCCAGAAGATTCAATACTTAATATAAATACTATTTTGTTCAAATATAAGAATATAATAGGAAATCAGGGATAGATATGGATTTAAAAAATAAACTTTTGATAGTAGGGATTATTGTTATTTTTATTTCAATAATTGGAGCATGTACTGCTTTTAATTATCAAAATATTAATAATCCTCATGGAATTGCTGATGAAACTGATGGATTTGGCTGCTGTTCCATTATTTTGCAGGAAAATGGTTCAGACAGTATCATGTCTTTTAGGCGTGATTCAAATATAACCGCAGATGTTCACATCGAAAACGTTAACTGGCACGGAATGCCAGCTATTAAACAATACAAAGAAGATGAGGGATATTTCTCCCATGTAATCATCACTAAGGACGGTTGGATGATTGGACTGGGCGGTATTGATGATGGAAGTGACAGTGAAAAA
The DNA here is from genome assembly GCF_045586545.1 of Methanobrevibacter sp. Classification (GTDB taxonomy): domain Archaea; phylum Methanobacteriota; class Methanobacteria; order Methanobacteriales; family Methanobacteriaceae; genus Methanocatella. The sequence continues at coordinate 728 of NZ_JAZNAN010000125.1, read as the reverse complement.
TGTGAAAATATAGCTGCGGAAATCATTTCTGACGATTACAGCATATCAGAAGAAAAATTAACTGAAATCCAAAACATTAAAAAGCCATATGGACGTGGACATGTCCTTATTAAAGCACCTAACGGAAATTATGGTTTTGCGACAGTAGACAAGGTTAAAACCGGCAAACTGGAACCAGGACAATATGTTTCCCTTCCTAATAACTATAATTTATCCCGATCAGGGAATTTATCATTGGATACAGAAGATAAAATCGGCGCCATGAACGAATTGGCGCAATCTGATTTATATGGATTTGATAGAAGAGATATTGTAACTTATGACTATCATCCTGGTAATGACAGCTATCTTGATGTCTATGTTTCCAATGAAGATGGATCATATCTTGGCGTTAATTATACTGACTGTGTAGATAATGTTTACATTAATGATACATTAATAAATGCCGAAGATATTCCAATTGCCCCTGCTTACAAAAGTATTGGTACAATGGGCTTTTCTACTGAAGTAGATAACTTAACAGAACTTACACTTATCATATGTGCTGCAGTATTAATTTTCATAATTGCATTATCTTATGCAGTTTACAAATTTGTGAGATTCATAAGACATAAAATTTAATAAATTTCATGAAAATTAATAAAAAAGAGTAAAATTGAAAGAAAATAGTATATTTCACTAGCTTGATATATATGGAGTAGTTGATTTATATCATTTTCTTAATATTA
>NZ_JAZNAN010000124.1:0-45520 GCF_045586545.1 Methanobrevibacter sp. | reverse complement strand
CAATGTAGATAGTGAACGCAATATATTAGATATCGCCAAAGCTTCTTCACCCAGATTCTCGATTTTGACAAAGAAGTAAAGCCACACACCCCATCCCAGCAAATTTTGCACAATAATCCATACAGAAAGCCTAAATATCTCATTAAACAACGATTGGCTCCAAAACATATATTTGTTGAAACCATATTTTTTCAAATTAACTTTAAAAAAAATAAAAAGTATTTTATATCAGTAAATGCAAAATAGATTTATGGATTTAGAAAGCTTAATTCCAAAAGGTTTAGACGACATTGATGTAACAATTGCAACTGTATATATCACATTGATTATACCTTTAATTGTTGCATTAATATACGCATTTTAATATTTTTTGAGAAAAAATACTTTTCTCTTCTTTTTTTAATCGAAATCCAAATTATCAACAGTGCTTACCAATTTTTCCACCAAATCCAATGTTAACTCCATTTCTTCATATGAGTAGCATTCATAAACGATAGTTGGGATTCCAGCTTCTGCAGTTGGTTCTGTAATGAATGGCGGACTTGATCTGAATTCGGGAGCGTAATAAACAACTCCATCGATTGAATCGATTATTTCATTCATGAATTTGGAAGATTCATCATCAAAGCCCGGTGCAAAAACAAAATTAGTAATCTGATAATCTCCTGGACCATGTGAACCACGATTAGAGTGGATATCTAAAAACAGATCAAATTCTTTATTGATGATGTCATCACGAACAAATTCCCGAGCCAAGAGCTGTCCTTCATCTCTTCCTTCGCTTTGGGAAGTTTTGTCCAGGACATTAATGTTATACAAATAATAGCAATATTTTAAATCACTTTTAGATCTTAACTTTTCAAATAATGCTCTGTGAGATTTGCTTTCAAGAGGGTGCATTCCAATTAGATAAGCTATTTTGACTTCAGATTCTTCATCACCAAAAGGACCATGCAGATGCACACTGCCAAGTTCATTTTCCCCAATTAATGTTGATTCATATCTTGCTGAGTCAATTTGAGCTTCACTAGTGGGACCTTCGGGACAATTCATCTTAACACCCAAAAAAATAAGTTAAGACTAGAATGAATCTAGTCTTCGGATGGTGCACGTGCACCTAATTCTTTGTTTAATTCGTAAATTAATCTGTTATCGCCATCAGCGAGTTTTATTTTAGCAACCAATTCCATTGCGTTTTCTTCTTCTTCGACTTGTTCTTCGACAAACCATTGCAGGAAGTTGTTGGTTGCGTGGTCTTTTTCTTCAATAGCTAGGTCCACTAAATCATTGATAAGACCAGTAACCTTTTGTTCATGTTCCAAGACATGTTCAAATGCGGCAACAGGAGAATCCCATTCTGTTTGAGGTCCTTCGATTGCAGTTAAAGTTACAGAAGCTCCTCTTCTGATAATGTAGTCATAGAATTTCATTCCATGTTCCAATTCTTCAGCTGCTTGAACTCTCATCCAGTTAGCAAATCCTGCTAAGTCTTCATCTTCAAAGTAAGCTGCCATAGACAAGTATAAATATCCTGAGTAAACTTCAGCATTTAACTGTCCGTTTAATGCTTTTTCCATATTTTCAGATACCATTAAATATCACCATACTATCTTTTGTAATTAATTTTAGTCTTTTACTTAATGTTTTTACCATTTTGTAAAATTATTCTTGGGCTGTTATGCTCTTGTGAGTCATAAGAATTACCAAGCTATCCCCCGTTGACTTACGGGTTGGAATATTATTTTTTAATATTTATCTTTTTTTTATGATATATATTTTTTATTGCTTTTTGTAGTATGTTTTTTGCTGCGTTTATGTCTCTGTGGTGTGTTGTTCCACAGGTGGGACATGTCCATTTTCTTATGTCTAATGTTAGGTTGTGTTTTTGGTATCCGCAGATGTTGCATAGTTGGCTGGATGGGTAAAATCTTGGTATTTGTATGAATTTTTTTCCATACCATTGTGATTTGTATTTTATCATTTCCTGTAGTTTGTGTAGGCTTATTTTTTGTAATTTTGGTGCCCATCGCTTATTTTTAAACATTCCCTGGATATTTAGTGTTTCCATTGCTATTATATCATAGTTTTTGACGAGATGGTGACTTAGTTGGTGGTATGCGTTATTTATTTTGTTGTTTTTTTGGTTTAACCATTTGTGGTATTTTTTTAAGGTTTTTTGGTAATTTTTACTATTGTATTTTTGTCGGGATAATTTTTGCTGGTATTTTTTGATTATTTTATCTTCTTTTTTTAGGTCTAGATTGGTTATCTCTTGGCCATTGGAGAGTGTTGCAAGATTTTTTAATCCTAAATCGATGCCAATATTTTTTCCGGTTTTTTCTAATTCTTTAACAGTGGTTTTGATATTGACTATTGCGTAATATTTGCCATTTTCCTTTTTCACGGTTACATTGTTGATTTTGCTGTTTTTCAGTAGTTTTTTATATTGTGAGCTTGTTCGGTAGTGCGCATAACCTAGTTTGGCTAATCGGATTCTTCTGTTGGTTATACGTATGTTATTTCCATTTTTTTGAATTCTAAAAGATTGTTTAGGGTTCTTTTTGGATTTAAACCTCGGATAACAAGTACCTTCTTTAAAAAATTTAGTAAATGCTTTGTTTAAATCACGGAAAACCTGTTGTTGACTTGTGGACTCACCTTCATATAAAAATCTATTTTCTTGTTTTAGCATTTTTAAAATAGCATTTAAATTACGGATATATGGAGATAAAGGATAGCCATGAAAACGGAATAGCTTATACAAGTCATTATATCTTCTTAAAATGTTATTCCATAGAAATCGTGCATTACCAATGTTTTGCTCTAAAACAGTAGTCATATCCTCATTAGGCAAAATCTCCAATTTCAAACCTTTATTTACCACACTGCACATAACCAAACACCAAAATTTAGTTAATATAAATATTTTCTTCAACTTTTCACTTAACAAAAATCTACAAGAAAATTCATAATAACAAATATGTCCACCAAATATACTTAAAAAAATAGCAAGAGAGCATTTGGAAAGTAATCCCCAAAAAAGGTAAAAACTTTAAGAGAAATACTATAATATATATTTTTAAATTTCATCTCCCAATAGAACCTCATTATACAAAAAAACTATCCGACTATACTAAGACAGAAATTAAAAATACAAAAAACTATCCGACTATACTAAGACAGAATTTGAAAATAATTAAATCAATTAATTATTAAATAATCCAATTATTTAATTAAAATCAAAAAACATTTATTAAATGGTTTTCTGAGAACAATTTTTCATTATAAAAGCAATAATATAATAAAAAGTTAGGATAGAACATTAAACATGATTGAAAAATCCCTCTATGAAAACTATAAGATCAATTTTAGTGAAGAACTCACACCAGATTCTGATGATTACCTATTTATTTTTAATGAAAACAGAGAATTATGCTTGGATGAAGATAAAAAATTGCCTACATCCCTTGACAATTTTAATGTTAATTTTTGCCTGTATATTGGAGACTATAAAGATAAAAAAGCCTTTGTCATTAATGTAGACACTAATGAATCATTCTATCCTCTACATGAAGTTTATGAATTCGATCATGACCTGTACCATATTGCGGGAAAAGCCGTTCTTGTAAACGATTGGTATGTATCCCACAGGTTCTGCGGAAGATGCGGAACACCAACTCAATTAGATGAAAAGGACATGATGTTAAAATGCCCTTCCTGCGGTCAGAACCATTATCCCCGCATCTCCCCTGCAATTATTGTGGCCATCAGAAAAGGCGACGAATTGCTTATGGCAAAGCATAGCTACCATGACAACATCCGATATGCTTTGATAGCCGGATTTGTCGAACCTGGTGAAAGCATTGAAGAAGCCGTTCATAGAGAGGTTTTAGAGGAAGTGGGCATTAAAATAAAAAATTTAAAATATCAAAGAAGCCAATCCTGGCCGTTTCCAAACTCACTAATGCTAGGTTTCACTGCAGAGTATGAATCAGGAGACATTAAGGTAGATGGTGATGAAATCGTCAGGGCACACTGGTTTAAAAAAGATGAAATCATAAGATACGCTTCAGACATCAGCATTTCAGACTGGCTAATACAATCCTTTATTGATAATGTTTAATGCCATAACGCCAGCTTTTAACCTTCCCAAACCATCTTTCAAAAGCTTTTGAGGGCAGGCAATATTCATCCTCAAGAAATTGTCCCCATTTTTACCGAAATCAATGCCGGCTGATAAGAATAACCCTTGATTAGTTCTTAAAAATTCAGATAAAACCTTTGAAGGCACTTTCAAATCAGAACAATCAAGCCACAACAAGTATGTTGCATCACACTCGACCAATTTAATAACCGGCAATTCACAAGACAGATAATCCTTTACTATTTGCTTGTTTTCATATATGACTTCTTTTAGTTCATCTAACCATTCTTCAGAATCGTTATATGCAGCAATAACGGCAGTTGTTGCAAATACGTTGCATGAATCTGAGTTATCAATGTGCATCTGAGTTTTAATTTTATCCAATAGCTCATTATTGGTTGTGTGAACTATTGAGCTTTGAAATCCTGCAATGTTAAAAGATTTTGAAGGGGAAAGACATCTGATGACATTATCATCCGCTTCAAATGGATTGTATTTTATTGCGGGATCTGTCAGGTCACAATGAATCTCATCAGAAATTAATATTACATCATGCTTTCTGCATAACTCCCCAATACGTTCCAAATCCTCTTTTGACCAGATTTTACCGATTGGATTGTGGGGATTGCAGAGTATCATCATCTTGACCCTTGACAGTTTCTCATCCAAATCATCGAAATCAATACGGTACTGTCCATTTTCATAAATCAGCTCATTTTCCAAGACCCTACGATTATTGTCCTCAATGACGTAATAGAATACATGATATACCGGTGACTGAATCAATATTTCATCACCCTCACCAGTCAAGCACCTTATCATTGATGATATTGAGGGCATAACACCAATTGAATATGCCATATCCTCCTTTGACATTTTCAAATCGTACCGTCTATCCCACCAGCCGATGTAGGCTTCAAAAAGCTCATCGGGAACGATGGTGTAGCCGTAGACAGGATGATTTGCCCTTTCAAGAATGGCATCCTGGATAGCGGGAGCTACCTTAAAGTCCATGTCCGCTACCCACATCGGCAAGTCATCATCAAAAAAGTCCCATTTAAGGCAGTTAGTGCTTTTACGGTCAATAACACTTTCAAAATCATATTTAATATTTTTCATAGTGAATCCTTGTCTCATCAAATTTGTCCATGAATTTGTTTTCCCATCCTTCGGCAGGATATCCTAAGGTTATTACACAAAAAGGAAGGTGATTGACGTTATCCAAGCCAAACAGTTCAGCTACATTTTTCATGGTCTCTTCAGTTGGTGCCACGCCGTTCCAAAGACCTCCCAAACCTAAATTGACTGCTTCAAGCAGCATGTTTTCGGCCGCTGCAGACATGTCCTGCTGCCAATGAGCCTTATAGAATGCCCTTTCAATATTGGCCACAAGCAGAATTGCAACCGGTGCTGTTTTTACCCTGGGCTTGATTTCAGCAAGTTTGGCTAACGTTTCCTTATCTTTTACAACTACAAATTCCCATGGTTCAGCTCCAAGCCTTGATCCCGGTGCCTGCATTCCCGCCTTTAGGATTTTGATAATGTCTTCATCACTGACTTGCTTGTCCTGATATTCACGAATGCTTCTTCTTGTGTTAATAATTTCCTCAAAATCAACCATATTTTTAAATAATATTTTTATCATATATATACTTAGTTTATTACAAACGGAGGTGAACGGTAATGGCTTTTGAAAAAACTGCAGGGATAATTTTTATCATCATAGGTTTAATATTTATTTTACTCCCAATGTTTTCAAGCGGAGTAGTTTCAATCATTGTTGGATTATGTCTATTGTTCTTCGGTATTCCAGCCGTAATCAAGGGCTTTCAAATGCAACCTAGATTTAATGTATTCGCAATATCCACAATCATCATTGGAATAATCACTATTATATTAGGATTGTTATTTATATTCTACCTTGATGCAATATCATTCTTAGTTGCTTTCGAATTCTATATTATAGGATTTATAATGATTTTATTTGGAATAACCGGATTGATATCCAAATCAAACAGAATCACAACCTTTACATCAATACTTGTTATATTGATGGGTATTCTTGCAATAGCTCTTGCAATTTTCGCAGGTAACAATCCAATTTTCCTTGCAACCGTTATTGGTATTGTCTTGATCATTGAAGGAATTGCCTATCTTTTAGAGGGTGATTAAGGCTTGGCTAACAATCTTAAAAAAAACTAACCTGTAAAAAACCATCACCACTAAAAACATATATTCAAATCATTAACCAAGCCTGGACTTAAGTCCGGTTAATAATCTGATTTTAAAAAAAAATATAATTTGTTGAAGTGCGAAAAAGCACATTTTCACACTTCCGAAAACTTTTAATATGAATTAATTTTTACGTTTCATTAAAGCTACACCGGCAATTAGACCCACTAATGCACCTATAGCCAAACCAACAACTAATGGAGTTGTAAAATCTCCAGAAGATTCTTCACCTACATTAATTGAAACTAATTTTTGAGCATTGCTGCTAATTGAACTGTTATCATCTTCACTTACAATAACCCTATCCTCTAACTCGCTGTGATCTTTTAAATAATCGTTTACAGTATCTTGGTAAGCAATGGCCAATATCCTTTTATTAGGGTTGGTTGATGCATGTTCAAGTTGATGCTCAACATCACCTTCAGAAGTAAACTTATAGACAGAAATATTTAATCCCATATCATCTACAATAGATTTCGCCAAAATCCCATTAGTTTCGTTGGCAATTATCATTGTATCATCAGTTAAGTCAGCACCATGAGCACTCACCGAAGAAATGCATAAAAATAACATTAAACTTAATAATAACATGCCATAAATCTGTTTTTTCAAAAAAATCTCCCCTTCATATTTTTTCTATTTCCAAAATGGAATTATTAGTTCGTGAAAGGAACTCTAAAACCATTATATTAATTATTCCTTCAATTACGCCAATCATCAAATAATAAGGCAGCAAACTTGCCAATAATACTTCCAGACTGGTTGTATTTGCTATGGACAATATTATAATTTGAGATATTGTAGCTGCAAGAATGCCTGATAATGTCGATGCAAATATTGCAAGCCTCCTATCAATTGATAACAATAGGGAATAAACAAAAAAGACAACCAAACTTAAAATTATTCCCATATCTAAAAGATTAATTCCCAAAGTAGTTACTCCGCCCATTCCCAAAGCAAAGGCTTGAATTAAAAGAGATAAAAATGAAACAAGTATTGCGTTATAGGGTCCTAAAATTAGAACTACTAAAGGGATGATGAAAAAATGCATTGGAATTCCCATTGGGGAAGGAATGGTAATTGAAGTAGCGACAATAGCAACAGCAGTTAAAATGCCTGATAAAACTAACCTCTTTTCCATATCAACTTTTTTCGAAGTGTAATAAAAGCAAATAGCTACAATGATTAAGCTAATAATCATATAAATTACACTTTGCTCAAAAGGTATTAAACCATCAGGAATATGCATTTTATCACCTATTTCATAATTTATAGTAAATTCCCGCAATAATTGCGATTATTATTATTATCAGCAAAACAATAATCCAGATGAAACCTTGATTATCATCTTCATTACTTGTTATATTTCCAGTATCATTAGTTACATTAGTGCTGTTGTTAGTTTCATTTGTTAAATTGACGTCTTCATCTGAGGATGAATCGGACACATATTCAACTTCTCCATTAGAATTTTGTCCTGAATTGGATGAAGAACTGGAAGAATAAGAATTAGACGAATCTGAACTAGAACCCTGATTGGAACTGGAAGATTTTGATGATTGGGAAGAACTGGATGATGAATCATCACTTGAACTTGAAGCATCACTTGATAGACTAGCGCTTGAAGAGTCGGATGAAGATGATGACTCCGCAACATCGGATGTTGTGATTTCTTCAGGCCCGTGGCCTCCTTCATGTCCAGGATGAGCAAAAATCATTCCGGAACTTGAAACAATAAATATAAAAATCAACAATAAACATGATAATTTATTCAATTTCATTTAACCACCAAAAAATAAAAAAATAAAGATTTTAATCTTTATTTTTTAATTACAATCTTATTTTTAACACTGGATTTACCATAGGAAGTTTGGATTTTGTATTTTCCGACTTTTAAATTTTTTAGAGTTAAAGTAGCTACACCTTTTTTATTTGTTTTAGCGGTGAATTTTTTTCCATTGAATTTAAAAGTTAACTTCTTATTTGCAACAGCCTTACCTTTATTGTTAACAAGTTTTGCTGTGAATTTAATTTTTTTAGATTTCTTTTTAGAGATGTCTTTAGTAACAATTAACGGTTTAACAATAACCTTATTTGATATTGACATGTCTGCACATGTTGCCTTAATTGTATATTTGCCTACATCTTTAATATCTAACTGAACAAAACCATTTTCATTTGTTTTAACCGAAGCAATAGCTTTATTCTTATAAAACAAGTTAACGATGGCTCCCTGAATAACATTGCCGTCCTCGTCTTTTACAAAGACTTTATATTTTTGAGAACCTGTATAATATTTAGTTAAGTCATCTGCAACTAACTTATATTCCTTAACTGAAAGAATATTGCGGGTAATATTGTTATTAACAGATTGATCATATGTGGATGTAGATATTACAGGCGCCAGGTTATTTTTTGCTGCTTTAGTTGTTTTAAATAAAATTTCCAAGCTTTGATTTCCTAGAGAAACATCCCCTATTTCCCAAATAAACTCATTAGTTTTTTCATTGAATGCTGCATTTCCTTGAGATTGCAGATAGCTTATGAATTCTAATGAATCCGGCACATTATAAGTAAATACGACATTTTCAGCAATATCCGGACCATTATTAAAGATAGTATAAGTTACTTTAAAAGTATTTCCTACTGTAAAGATTCCATCTTTAGAAAATGTAGTTGCTGTAATTCTTGTAAAGAGGGATGATTCAGGTACATATAATGTGGAAAATCCTTTGATTAATTGATTAGATGCACTGTCATCATATTCGGCTGATATTAAATATTTTCCGCCTACTTCAGATACATCATACTCCATTTTCGCATCACCGTTTTCATCACTTACGGCATGGCCTATCTTATTCCCATTGATATAGAAATCAACTTCTTTTGCAGCTAAAACAGTGTTTTGATTTTTCAAATTTGCATTCAATATGATTTTTTCCTTATTATCAGCAGTTATATTGTTAATGGTTATCATGCTGGCATTCGCCAGGACATTGAACACCATTGTATTTTGAGAAGCCAGATAATTACTATCCCCCTCAAATTTAACGTTAACTGTGTAATTTTTTATCTCTTTCGGAGTAAAAGAAACCACTGCAGCCCCATCGCTCATAGTTGTAGTGGAATAAGTTTTTCCATCAATGTCAAATTCAAGATTTTTATTTGATATCGGTTTAGAAGCGACATCGTTAAGATATGCTACAATAGTGTTTTCTTTATTCACAACACCTATGGAACTATCTAAGACTATATTGGATTTCTGCTTAGTGTTGTTTAATGTTATTAAAATTTCATATAATCCTTGTAAATTCTTACTATTGATTGCAACAGCCGAAACATGATATTTTCCATTTGGGGAATCCGAAGTATCCCATGAACAACTCCATCCGTCGTTGGAATTGTTATCTTGTCCACTATAATAAACAGTGTCTGTTTCTAAATGTCTTGCTGTAACATTAACATACAATGTTTCATGATGATCTTCAATACTCATATTGAAATCAACAGTTCCTGAAACTTCACTATTTATCTTAGGAGTATCGATTTTGACATCCGGATACTCGACCTCATGAGCTGAAGCAATATTAATTAAACAAATAGCGGATAAACATATGATAAGTAATAATATTGCTTTCTTATTCATGTCATCACCTAAAAATAAAAAAAGAAATAATAGAAAAAGTTATTTCTATTATTTGACAGTTATAGTTACTTTTTTATCTGCTTTTTTAAAGTTTTTATTACCATTGAATTTAACTTTTGTAGTGTATTTGCCTTTTTTAGTTAATTTTGTAATTTTAAAGGTTGCTTTACCTTTTTTATTGGTGGTTGCCTTATAGGTTTTACCTTTAATTTTAATGGTAACTTTAACTTTTTTAATTGCTTTATTATTGCCTTTTAAGGTAATTGTGTATTTTTTGGTTTTAGCTTTTGCTTTGAATTTAGCATTTTTAGCGGTAATTTTAGCTTTTGCTTTAGATACTTTTAAAACAGAAGTTTGACTAGCGGCATCATGACCAATGATTTCACTGAATTTAGCTTCATAATTGAAAGAGCCTACTTTAGAAGCTTTATAGGATAAAGTTGCAAGACCTGCACTATCAACAGCAGCGGAACCTACTAATTTACCATCAACATAGAAATCAACAGTTTTGCCTTCTAAAGGAATGTAATCCATGGAGTCTACAGCGGAAGCCATTAATTTTACAGTTTTTCCATAAGTAGTTGCTTCATCACCTAAAACTAATATGGTAGGGTTTTTGAATACGGCAATGTATGAATCAAAGTCATAAACCGGGTCGTGACCTAATAAAGAACCGTTAAATTGATCTAATCCTTTGGTTGTATTATCGGTTACGAATAAATCATCTGAACAAGTTCTGATTTGTATAGCAAATCCGCCATCAACAAAGGTTATGCCCATTGCAAATTCACCGGAGTTACCTCCGAAATAGGTACTGTATAACAAATGAGCACCATCAGGACTGATTTTTGAAATTACTGTATCGTGAGTTGGGTAATCATAGTCAGTACTGTTTGCATAACTGATGTATTCTGGTCCATTTTTAGTAATTTGATATGCATTTTCAGTTACTGGATAATCGCTTGATTGAGACATTCCAACTACCCAAGCATTTTCATTTTCATCTACTGCTAAAGCTCTTACACCTTCATCATATTTACCACCTAATAATGTGGAATAAACTAATTCCCAATTTGAAGTGTCGACTTTGATAATGAACATGTCTCCACCGGAAATACTTTCACCTACACCAGCGAAAGTAGTTTGGAATGCTCCTTCGGTAGTAGGGAAGTTTTCAGACCAGGTATCTCCAACATAATATAAGAATCCGTTTTGACTTAATACGATTGCTTCACCGTCATCAGTACTGTTTCCACCAAGGTATGTGCTGAATAATAATTTATTATTTTTAATATCTAATGCTGCTAAGAAGGAATCTGAATCTTCTGCACGTTCTTTTCTAAATGCATTATCAGTTACTGGGAAATCAAGGGAAGTTGTAGTTCCAGCAAAGTAAAGAACTTCATTTTTATCAACCGCTAAAGTACCATATGTACTGTCGGATCCTTTAGCACCAAAGTAAGTAGAGTATTCTAATTTACCTGAATTAATATTAATTTTTGATAAGAATAAATCAAAACTGTTTTGATAGTTGATATCATCGGAATCGTTTAATCCCCAAATTACCCCATCTTTTGATTTTTGGAATGCATCTTCAGTTATCGGGAAATTAATAGAATTGGTAATTCCTTGAATAAAAGCAGTGCCATTATCATCAATAGCTAATGCCCAAGCCCTATCAACTACATCTCCACCAAGATAAGTACTGTAAATCAAATCTGTACCGGTTGGGTTTAACACAGTTAAAAATGCATCTTGAGAACCATTAATAACTTTTTGGAATGCATTGTCAGTAACTGGGAAATCAGGAGAATTAGTAAATCCGATTACATAGACATTTCCTAAAGAATCAACTTTTAAGTCTTTTTGCATTTCAGTAGATTTTCCACCAATATATGTTGAATAAATCAAATCGCCCACAGGGGAGTATTTTGAAACAAATAAGTCTTTACCACCAGTTACATTTTTTTGATATGCGTTATCAGTGGTTACTAAATCGTTGGAATTTGTTTCCATTGCAACATAAATATTTCCATCTTTATCAGTGTAAATTCCTTTTCCTTTATCATTACCATTACCGCCTATATAGGTACTGATGGTTAGATTAATCTTTTCTGATGAAGTAGGTCCTGAAGTTACTGATACATCATCACCAACAACATCATCTTGCGCTATACTGTCGTCAATCTCCTCATTTTGACTTAATTCAATTGAAGAATCGTCTAGTTCAAAGACATCATCAGCCTCAGCTGCTGAAACAGAACTAATCAAGCAAAATGAACAGAAAATGACAAATAATAATAAAACTATTTTTTTATACATATTAATCATCTTTTGTTATTGAGCTAAACAATTAAATTCAATTTTTTATCTAATTGTTAGTGAAAAGTTTATAGTAATAATTATATAAAATTTATTATTACATCAATATTACAAATATTAAACAAATTAATAAAAAACAGAATTTTAAGGAAATATTTTAAAAAAAATTGAAAAATTAAAATACCTTTGTTTAAGGTGTAAAAATTAGATTACAGTGAGAAAGTAATAACTTTAAAAAAAAATAAGAATAAATACCGATTTAAAGAATATGAAGTGCGAAAAAACACATTTTCACACTTCCGAAAACTTTTGAAGGGTGGAATTTTCAAACTCCCTAAATCCAATATCATTTTCTTCACAATACTTTTTAAGATGACCGGATATTTCTAAAATATCCTCATCGGAGTATTCGTTTTTGAAATAATACAATACCGGCTGAACATTGGTGTATACGGTCAATAAAATATATTCATTACCATAGACACATACGTCAAGAGTATTATATATCTGAATGGATTTGATGATGTCGGATTTAACCTTTTCAAGTGGAGTTTCGTTTCCAAATGCTATGATTTCAGTGCTTTCAAATCTGTTCTGCAATTTAGCTAGCTTTCCCTCATCAGTCAAAACATCGTTTTCAGGTTCGATGTCATTCAACTTTTCACGGAATAGTTTGGCATTGTGCAGTTTTTCCTGAACATCGCTCAATTCCTTTTCAAGCTGTTTTTCATCTTCAATCAGAGAGTTGATGAAAGCTTCAGATCCATTGTTGAAGTTTTCATACATTTCAAGCACGTCTCTTGGAGAGAGAAGAGAATGTTTTTTAAAGAATTCCTTAGTGTGAGGCTTTACTCGAATGCTTAATGGTTTGAGGTTTTCTTTTTTTGCCCTGCGTTCAAAGTATTCCTCGGTACCTTTTGTATATCTTTTGTGGAGGAATTCCATTCTTTCGGAAAACATCTTTTCAAAGTCTTCACGAGTCATGTCATCCGGGAAATTGAATTCAAATTCACCGGATCCTCCGAATCTTTGATTTCCAAATTCAAATCTTTTAGTTCTTTTTTGGTTTGTCATTGTATCACTCCCATTTTTGTATTAAAAAAATGTTTTTTGTATACAATTAAATATTGTGCTGAAGTAGTATATAAATGTATGCATTTTTAAAAAATGTATACGTGAAAAATTTAAAAAAAATAAAGGCTCATTTGCACAAGCCTGCTGCAATTTCAAAGGCTTTTTCGAAATTCTCATCTTGTTCTTCATTTAATGAATCAATTTCGGATTGTGACAATCCCAAACGTACGTTTTTGGGAGTATATGAAAAGGAATCGATAACAACTTCTCCGTTCAACATCCCAAACAAGTCCTCAGACTGCTTAAGGTGAGGGCGAATGGATTCATTGAAATAATCTTTAGAATATTCAATCGTATAAAAGAGGCCGACATTGATCTTTCCCTTGAAAAGATTTCCAACCTCAAATGACACAATGCAGAATATCAGCCTTTCAATCAAAGCCCTGTAGTGGCTGGTTGGTTCTGAAAAGAAAATTCCCGCACCAATCAATAAGACGTCAGCATCCAAAATCCTCTCTATTAATGGTGAAAGCTCATCCCTCCAATAGCATTTGCAGCCCCTGCCCTCCTTTTTACAGATTAGGCAGATTCTGCATCCTGACAAATCAAGCTTATACAAATCAACATATTCCACTTCCGCACCTGCAGATTCTGCGCCTTTGGCGGCCGATTTCATAAGCTGTGCATTGAATGCCTTCCTCCTTGGGTCGGCATTTATTACAACCGCTTTCATTTGGACAGCTCCGCACCAATCTCAAAAGCCTTTTCCAAGTCATTAGGGAACTGCAAAATCCATTGCTTTTCTTTATGTTCCTGTGAAAAGCCTGCCATGTTGAATTTTGAATAATCGCTGACCTGAATTGTATCGCAAACAGGATAGCTTACAATCTCACCATTCAGAAATGAAAACAGGTATTCTGTAGTTGCCAGACTATCCTTCATGGAGTTTTCATAAAACTCCTTCGGCGCATTCATGGTGTAGAATATTCCGACATTGACTTTTCCTGTAAAATAGCTTGAACCGTCATCATAAGACATCACGCAAAAAATCAGTCTTTCAAGAAGTGCCCTGAATTCGCTTGTAGGCTGGCCGAAGTATATTGGTGAGCCTATCAAAAGACAGTCTGCATCCAGGATTTTATCGATTACTTCAGTCAAGTCATCTTTCCAGTAACATTTCCCCTTGGTGTTGGTTTTGAGTTTGCAGGCAAGACAACTCCTGCAGCCTGTAAAAACCAAATCATACAAATTGAAAAATTCAGTTTCAGCATCTACAGATTCCGCACCTTTCTGAGCGGCCTGCATGATTTCTGCAGTGTTCCATGTTTTTCTTGGACTTGCATTAATGACAATTGTTTTCATAATAATAGATTATTAAAAACTCAAATATAAAACATTCTAGTTTAATTAAAAAATAATAAAAAAAGAAAGAAGCTATTTTTTAGCTTCAATAACGGTTTTTCCATTCATGTAAGGGACTAACACTTCAGGAACTTTAACGCTGCCGTCAGCCTGTTGATAGTTTTCCAGAATACAGCACATGGTCCTTTCAGTTGCAATGGCTGTACTGTTTAGAGTGTGCAAGGTTTGAGCATCTCCAGAACCTGCTCTTCCGACACGTGTTTTGGTTTTGCGTGCCTGATAATCCTTACAGTTGGTACATGATACCAGCTCACGATAGGTGCCTGAGCCTGGGAACCATGCCTCCAGATCGTATTTTATTGCAGCATTATCATTTAGAGCTGATGATACGATAGCTATTATCTGATATGGAAGGCCTAATTTCTGATAGATTCCTTCAGTCACTTCCATCAGTTTTTCATGCTGGTTTTTAGAGTCTTCAGGCTCTGAGAAAATGAACTGTTCAATCTTTTCGAATTGGTGAACCCTGAAAATACCTAAAGTATCTTTACCGTGAGAGCCTGCCTCTTTTCTAAAGCATGTTGAAAGTGCACAGTATCTTAAAGGCAATTCGTCGGGATTTATGATTTCATCCCTGTGAAGTGCCGCCAGGGTCTGCTCGGCAGTGGCAATTAAAAATAAGTCTTCGTTTTCAACCTTGTATAAGGTTTCTTCAAACTCACCCAGCTCAGAGGTTTCGGCTGCAACTTCACCTTTCACAAAGAACGGTGTTTGCATTGGAATGTAGCCTTCCGCTTCAAGCTCTGATAAGGCAAACTGAATCAATGCCAAGTTCAAGTGCAGGATATCCCTTTTCAGGTAGTAGAAGCGTGCTCCGGCAATGCTTGCTGCAGTTTCAAGGTCTGCTCCGTCGATTGATTCTATCAAATCGACATGATTTAAAGGCTCGAAATCAAAGTCCGGTTTATCTCCATAAGTCCTTACAACCACATTGTCATCTTCAGTGTCTGAAATCGGAACCTTTTCGTCAATGACGTTTCCCACTTTGTATCTGTAATCATCTCTGAGTTTCAGGTAATCTGCGTTTTTAGCGGTCAGCTCCTTGATTTCAGCTGCCACCTCTTTGGATCTTGCAATTACCTTTTCCAAATTGCCTTCTTCTTTTGCTTTTTTAAATGATTTGGATAATTTGTTTTTCTCAGATCTTAAAACATTGAGTTTTCTTTCACCTTCTCTCCATAAGGTGTCATATTCAATTACCTTTTCAACATTTTCAGTATCTCTAAATCTCTTCTTTTCAGAGTCAAGGATAATTTCTGGATTTTCTCTGAACAATCTTATATCTAACAATATTTTGTCCCCTAAAATATTTTATACAATAATAATTTAGTTTCTTTTGTTTTTTAAATTTAATGTTAAAAAAAATAGTTTTTAGGATTTAAAAAAATCCTAAAATATTTTAAGTTTACAGCAGTTTTTTCCTGAAAACTGTTTTCAACTCTTTTTTGGTCTGGTCAGTGTAGCTTTCACTATCAACACTGAAAATAGCCATTTCATATATTATCTTATTCAATGACTTTCCTTTTTCTGTCAGATAATATCTGACATTCTTTTTGTCGTATTTATCCACGATACGTTTAATGACCCCATTTTTCTCAAGGTCTTTAAGGCAATTGCTTAAGGCCTTGTTGGATAATTGAGGTCTGTTTTCCTTGAATTCATGGAAACGTGTTTTGCCGAAAAACAGATCGTTTATAATCGGCACTGCCCATTTTTTTTCTAATTAGTACGACTACACTTTCTATTGGAAAATTTTTTAATTGTGTGTTCACGTTCATAAAAATCCCTCCAATATCAATAAATTCCAAATTAATAGTTAGTTTATAAGTATATAAAGTTATCGGATTTTGGTGAACAAATGGTTACCAAAAGCTTTTAAATACCAATAACCTATACTTTTAGTGAAAGCGCAATAATTGCACTTTCTAAGAGATGGCGAAATCAAAAAATTAATGAATGAACATGATTTACCGTTTTCCTCCAAATATAACACACCCAAATCGAAAATATTATAATCATGGAATTTCAAATGAATTTTTTGATAAATCATTGCGATTACAACCTCCAAATTAGCCAAATTCCCTTAAACAAGTTGAATCAAAAAATTCAATCCCATCTCTACTTTTTATTTTTTGATTATTAATCCTCCTTAAGAAAAAATTTATATACGATAAAAATAACTATTGTTATATGGTAAATTTTTTTACTATATTTAGATTTAATGGATAAAATTAATACAAAATATCCATTTCATTCAATAACTATAATAAAAACATACAAGTAATATTATAGTTAGTAAAAGAAAATAGGGAATGAAAAAAATGATCGAAACTATAAAAATTTTAACTATTCAAGACATATCCTGTTACGGCCAGTGCTCAATAACCGTTGCACTGCCTATAATTTCAGCTTTCGGAATTGAAACAGCAGTAATTCCTTCTGCTATCCTATCAACACATACTGCAGGATTTACCGATTATACAGTTAGAGATTTAACAGAAGACCTTCCGGGCATCCTGAAGCATTGGGAAAAGGAAGAAATATTTTTTGATGCAATATATACCGGATTCATAGGTTCAATCGAACAATTCGACTACATAATTGATATTATAGAATCAAGACTAAAACCGGACGGACTCGTTTTCGTTGATCCTGCTATGGCAGACCACGGCGAATTCTACAATGGATTCGACCAGGACTTCGCAGATAAAATGGGCGAACTCTGTAAAATAGGCGATTATGTCCTTCCAAACACAACAGAAGCATGTTATCTATTGCACAAACCTTGGAAAGAGGAATTCACAAAAGAAGAAATGCTAGAAATGGCAAATGAACTTTCCAACTTTACAAAAAAACATATCATCCTGAAAGGAGACACCCATAAGGAAGGCAAACTGGGAATGATTGTTTTGGATAAGGATGAATCCTCAACCGAATTTGTATACAATGACAGAATAGACCATGTGTCCCATGGAACCGGTGACGTCTTTGCTTCATCCTTTGTAGGATCAACTTTGAATGGCAAAACCCCTGCAGAAGCAGCAAAGATTGCCGGAGAATTCACCAAAAAAGCGCTGGAAGAAACAATAGATGACCCTACCCATACCTATGGAGTCAAATTTGAAAGGGTAATCAAATACATTCCAGAATTACTGAAAATTTAAAAGAAAAATTATAACAATTTTTCTTCCCATTCTTTTATTTTAAAGCCTACCAGAACAACATCATCATTTACTAAAATTGGCCTTTTGACAAGCATGCCGTCAGTTGCCAATAAATCCAACTGTTCATCTTCAGACATGTCAGGCAGCTTATCCTTCAATTTAAGTTCCCTGTATTTCATGCCGCTTGTGTTGAAAAATCTTTTAAGGGGTAGGCCTGATATTTCCCACCATTCACGCAACTCATCAGCAGCAGGATTGTCTTCAATGATATGCCTTGACTCATATTCAATGCCGTGTTCATCTAACCAGTTCTTAGCTTTTCTGCAAGTTGAGCATTTAGGATAATTAACGAATAACATATTTAATACTTTGACTTTGAGTTAAAAATACTTAAGTATTTGAGATGGCCTTTCAATTATTTGCAAAGGATAGTCACTTTCATAGTCATCCTGATTTCCATAGCCCCAATTAACTATTATACAATCTATTTCTGCATTTTTGGCCGTTTCGATATCTTTTGAAGAGTCACCGATATATATTGAATCCTCTTTTGAAACCTTCAAATTCCTTCTAATCCTTTCGACACCACAGGGATTAGGTTTGGACGGATAAGCAGGATTGTGGCCTTCAATGGATTCAAAGCGGATATCGCTGAAATACTGGCCAACGAAATGTTCAATCGAAGGGGTTGTGCGATTTGAATTGATGGCCAATAAGGTTCCCTTTTCCTGCAGGGATTCAAGGACTTCTTTAACTTCCGGGAACGGCAGCGTGTTTTCTTTAGATGATTCGGAATATATTCCATTATATGTTTCTTTAATAAGCTCAATATTTTCTGCAGTATTTTGATCTTTCAAGATTAGGGATATGATTTCATCAATGTTTCCGCCTAACCTTTCAATATATTCTTCAAATGTCAATGTTGGAAAATTATGTATTGCCAAGGCTTTGTTGAAGCAAATCACAACATCATCAACCGAATTGAAGAGAGTCCCATCAAAATCAAAAATTGCAAGTTTCTTCATGAAATTGAATTTATTGATTATCCTATTTAGTTTTTTTAGAAAAATTAATAATATTTCTAAGTCTACTATTGCTATTCTTCCATACAACTATGATTAAAATTTATTTAATCCTTTTTGTAATGTTTTAATTCTTTTTTAATCTCGCATTCTGCATTATCAGTCAATGTAATGGTCTGGGATTTATGTCGTCCTGATTTGTTTGTTTTTTCTTTCTACTAATCTTTCGTGCATTACATTCAATTTTTGTTGGCTCTTAATTTATCCCATTTTTTAATGTAAACTCCCATGATATCACTTAATTTCCTTGATTATTCCTTCATTTTCCAGCTCTTCAAGAATTTCACATATGTCCATGAAATCTATTTATAGTTCCTCTTCTATGTCCAATGCAAAAATATCCTCATGAGTATTGCAATATTCAATTATTTCCTGTTTCTGTTGCTCTTTAGGAATGTCCCTTAATCTAATTTCACATTCAACACTTCCATCCTCATAATCATTGTTGAAGTATGCGGTTCTTGCAATTAGATTTATTGCGCTGTTATTGTTCATTCTATCGAACTGCTTGTCTTTCACTTGAGGAAATAGGACAATTGGACATAGAATATCTTGAATTATAGGTTCAATTCGGGCATAAATCTCATTAAAATGATCTAACATTCCATTAAAAAATATATCTTCAGTTACACAGACATTCAATAATAGTTTTGTTTCGTTTGTCCATTTTAATTCATTTGATATTTCAAGGGAAAACTCTGCATTTGGAAAATAATCGTTTAAGTGAGGCTCAACAGCATTTATAAATCAATAGCCATATCATTTTCATTTAAAAATTTTTTAACCTCAATTGGCGAAATTATTTCAAACTCCCCATTTAACTTGGATAACATATTTTACCTCATTGTTTTCATATCGAAAAATTGTGTTACATCGCAAAATTGTTTTTATAATGGATATAATAACATTATTTCTTACTTAGACAACAGTATTATTTTCATTATTTAAATAATTATTGATTATATCCTTAAAACAAGTTTACACGCTTAAATAAATTTTTATAATCGATTTAAAGAATAAGATATGTCAAAAACTGAATTTTAACCGGAATACTCGTAAAAATTATAATCTAAAATTATAATAATTACAAAATCAATACTAATTACCATGTCAGACTTATCCGAATTACTGAAAACAACCAAAAACATCGAAAAGCAAAATGCCGAAATCATGCGTCTTTTGAAAAAAATAGCCGGCGAAGATGAAGAAGATGAAAAATCAAGAAGATATAAAGAACTGCTAAGCTACACCCCCGACTTTGGAGACCTGCACATTTCCGGTGAAAGGAAAGAAAAAGAGATTGAAAAAACAGAAATCGAAAACCCCTATAAAATTGGAGACATGCTGGAAAACTCCATTGATGTAGGTGAAGTGTATTTCCTTGAAGGCGTTGACATCTACAAATTATCCATTAAGAATAATGAAACCGTGATTGATAATTTAACCGGCGATGGCGAAGCTAGTGAATTTAGCCTGCAGGAACTTGTGGCAAATGAAAGCGTTAAAAATAATGTGAGTTTAGCGGACAATAGTGTAGTTCTAAGCAGCCAACAATGCCAGAACTTGCCTGAAACCTTAAGAATCTGTGTAGAACAAAACGCTAAAAAATTATATATTCCACTGTATTCATCAGCGCAGCTGGTAGGAGCTCCTCAAAGAATTTTGAATTTGGTAAAATTTGATTTTTATAAAACCGAAGAAGAACTGCTCGAAAAATTATTCAAATAGCTTTTGAATATTTTTTCAACTAAAACATTGCCTAATTTTCACTTTTAATTAACCTGACTAATGAAATTAATCCTATCATTGCAGTAACCGTTTCGATTGTTGCAGATGAAAAATCTAAGATTGCGAGGAAATAAACAATATAAATAGCACTATTCACTATAAAGCTTGTCTTAATTGTTTTGATTGATTTTAGATAATAATTACATAATGTAATCTGGACAATAGCTATAATCGGTAAAATTCCAACAAAGCCCATGGTATTTACCGCCAAACCAACAACAATTGAAATTACAATGAAAAATACTGTCCAGTAACCAGTCAGCTTATCATAATAAACCATCGCATTTCTTGAAGCCGCAATGGCCATAGTGGTTACGCCTGTCCATGAGAGGAAAAACACAGATGAGATTATCAGAATAAATGCATTCCAGAACTGGTATTTGTAAGCCTGCTTTTCATCATTGACCCACATGCTTAAGATGATGAAAATTCCCGCAATTAGTGATATTACGTTTCCTATGATAATGTTCCATGGCAAATCCAAGCAATCACTTCCTCAATGAATAGATGCAAATAGGAAGCGCAAACAGGGTTATGACTGATGAAATCAGGAAAACCGGCGCATAACCATTAGCTGCAAATATTCCAAGCAGTGCCGGACCAAAACCCATTGTTCCGTCACAGAATATGAAAAATGTTGATACCGCATAGGAACGACGAGCTTCAGAGGTATTTCTTGTAACTATTGTTGTACATGCAGAATTCAGTGTTCCGAATCCCAGTGCAGCGCAAACAGCACAGATTACTACTGTCAATGTTGATGGCACAACCGCTATCAGGAACAGACCAATTGCCTGTGCGACAATGCTGGTAATGCAGACTATCATGTCCCCGCCCCTGTCCTGGATTTTGCCTGCAATTGGTCTTGACAGGATTAAGACGATTGAATAGATTATAAAGAACCATGAAAATATGCCTGTCAGATTAACTTCCGCCGCATAAAGTCTGTTGAATGACAATATGGCTATATATCCAAGACTTGTTATTGCAGTAAACACAGAAACCGGTATTGCTGATATTTCAAATACCTTTTCAATGCCCTTATAGCTGTTATCAACCTTAATATCATTCTTATTGTTTCCGGGATCATGCGCTGAAACATCGACAAAATAGATTGATATCAATGCAAGTGCTGAGAAAATGCCTGCCGCTAAAAAACAACCTACAGAACCTGCATTGTCATATAAAAATCCTCCGATGAACGGTCCCAGTCCAACAGCCAATGTCGCTCCCATCATAAAGTAACCGAATGCTTCACCAAAGCGTTTTTTCGGAAGTACGTCTGAAGCTATTGTTACTATTGCATTGGCTGACGCTCCAAAACCGATTCCATGAATAAATCTGACAATGATTAATAAAGTAACATCATTCACTATGAAATATAACAAACAGGCAAGAAAATGAATACTCATGAAAACAAGTGCGGTTTTCTTCCAACCCACTCTCTCCAGGGCATTTCCTGAATAAACCCTTGAGCATAGCCCTCCAAAGATATATATTCCGGAGACCAATCCTGCAATCATTGCAGAGGAGCCCATTGATGTTGCATACTCAGTGACAGTTGAGAGCAGCACATACATTACAAGAGCAGTAAAGAGCAGTGCTCCAAAAACCAGAAAAAAATCTTTTGTAAATATTTTGTCTTCAGAACTATTCATTATATTAAAATTAGTTAAATAGACTTAAAATATTTTCTATAGATAAAAAAAAGAGAAAGATTATTTGACAATAACCTCCTCAAATAAGCTTTCATCGGTTGTTATAATCATGGCTATATCGCCGTTTTTAGCATATATGAATCCATAGAGAGGCACATCCTCATAGCCTTCTACCCATCCGTCATCATATGTGTAGCCGTCAACACCATTGATTGTTTTGAATTCATTTCCCAATTCGGAAACTGAATCAGTATCCATTTCCTTATCACCGAAATCCGCAACACAGATATATATGACATCATCACCCTTTTCAAAAGCTTTAATGTTATTTATAACTCCATTTTCATCCATGTCATCTATAAGACGGTAGATAGTGTTTTCATCAAATCCGTCAGGAATGTTGAAATCCATTCCCCCAATAGAAACCTCCTCGCTAGCGCTGACAAAGGCCATGCTGGATGCTGCAACAAGCATAAATATAACTAAAATCCCCAATCTTTTCATGATATCCCTCATAATTTGTTTATCAATCTTAGAGAAAACTGTCTAAACTAAACAGTTAATAAGATTTTTCTAAACTAATTAATAATCTATTAATAAAATAATAAATAGATTACTATATTCGAATATCCTCAACTTTTAAAAGTTCGATTTTTTTGTCGATTCCGCCGGCATAGCCAGTTAGCTTTCCATCTGATCCTAAAACCCTGTGGCACGGAATTATAATGGCTATCGGATTATGGCCTACTGCCCCTCCAACTGCCTGGGCGGACATTTTAGGTGAAATCATGCGAGCAATTTGGCCATAGGTTCTTGTTTCGCCATAGGGAATCTCCGTTAATATCTTCCAGACTTTCAATCTGAAGTCAGTTCCTTGAGGTTTCAATTTAAAATTAATTTTGGGATTTAATCCCTTAAAATACTCGTCAAACCATTGTTTAACATCTTTAAAAATAGCTAAATTATCATCTTTAATAATTTCTTTAAATTTTGGGAAATGCTTCTGTCCATAAAACCAAACACCACAAATGGCTTCGCCGTCACTTACTATCAACATTTCACCAATTGGTGAGGAATAATCTGTCGAGTACATATTTCACATATATGACTTGAAGAATTCTTCAAATTCCTCATCGCTCATAGGCTCTGGAGTTGATATGTTTTCATTACTCATAATGCTTGAAGCAAGACCCTTGTATTCTTGTGCTTCTTGACTTTCAGGGTATTTTTCTACAACTGTTTTTGCATCTAATTCAGCTTCCTGAATCAAATTGCTTCTATGGATTGTACCAATAACATGTGTGCCTATCTTTTCTGCAAAGTCTCCAACAATTTGTTCCTCATTATCAACATTTCTGCAGTTGCAGACAATACCGCTTAAATTACCCTTAAGTTTTTTGACGCCACGAACGATATTGTTCGCTGCATAAAGTGACATGTATTCACCAGAGGTTACAATTAAAACCTCATCAGCATATTTTTCACGCAACGGCACTGAAAAACCACCACAAACAACATCACCCAATACATCATAAACTACAACATCTAAATCATCATCAAAAATTCCCAATTGTTCAAGGCGCTTCATTGCTACAATAACACCCCTTCCAGCACAGCCAACACCCGGTTCAGGCCCTCCGCTTTCCACACACTGAATTCCCTTAAATCCAGTGAAGACAAGGTCTTCCTTTTCGGGTTTTCTGTTTTCCTTTAAGGTATGAACGACAGTTGGGATTCTAGAACCATATAAAGTCCTTGTAGTATCTGCTTTAGGATCGCATCCAATAACAAGGCAATTTAATCCATCGCTACCCCACACAGCAGACAAATTAGCTACTGTAGTACTTTTTCCAATTCCGCCTTTTCCATAAATAGCTATCTTTTTAATCATCTACATTCCTCTCAACTAATTTGTACACGAAGTCATTTTTTCTTACCTTTTTAGGAATGGCTATTGCTACATTAGAACCCCTTTCAACATCATCAACTGCTACGCCTTCAATCTGCATAGAGTCTATTGTATGGGTAATGGAGCCAGTTGTTTGGCCTTGGATTATTATCTTATCTCCAAGCTTTAAATCATCCCATATTCTAAGTTCTGCTGCATTGACCTTGCTGTAGTAATTTACAACCTGACCAATGTCTTTTTTTATATATTTTGATTGATTATCTTCACTTTTCTCAAAAGGAGTGTTGAAGTAAAAATTGGTGTCAAATCCACGATTGAATACGCTTGTCAGCTCATCCATCCATTCATCTTTAACTGCATATCCAGTTGGATCGTTTTCGTAACTGTCGATTGCTTCACGATAAACTCCGGTTACCATGGCACCATAATCCGGACTGCGCGCCCTTCCTTCTATTTTAAATGATGCTACGCCACTCTCCATTAACTGTGGAATGTATTCAATCATGCACATGTCCTTTGGAGAGAAGAAATTAGTTCTATAACTTGAATCATCACTTCCAGTTATGACAAATGATTCGTCTTCCACTTCCGAGAAGTTAATGACATTGTCTTCCCCTTCTTCATATGTCAATGTCCAGTTTTTGCGGCAAGGCTGCAAGCAGTCCCCGCAATTGGCGCTCCTTCCATATAATCCATAGCTTAAAAAGCACCTTCCTGATATTGCCATGCAAATTGCACCATGAATGAAAATTTCAGTTTCAATAGGGGATTTTTCAGTAATTTCTATAATTTCTCTTAAAGACAATTCCCTTGATAGGATTGCCCTTTTTGCTCCCAGTTTTTCAAGAGTCTTTAAAGTATAAGAATTAGCTACATTTTCCTGAACGCTTATGTGGGCTTCAAGTCCATGTGAGACTGTATCTTCGATTAATCCGATGTCTGATAAAATAAGTCCGTCAATTTCAGATGCTGAAATTGTCTCCAAATTGGATTCCAACTCACAGGCAAGGCGTTCATTTAAAATAATATTTGTGCCTAGATATGTTTTAGCCCCATATTCCTTGGCAATCTTTGAAACTTCACTTAATTCATCTAAAGAAAAGTTTTTAGCATTGGCCCTCATATTAAAATTATCAAGGCCAAAGTAAACTGCATCTGCACCGTTTTCCAAAACTGCACGCAGTGATATGAAGTTTCCCGCTGGAGCTAATAATTCAACCATAATATCTAAGGTTTGTAGTAAGTTTCAGCTTCAAGCCCTTCAGGAATTTCTGTTGGATACTCCTCGTTTAGACAACCTAAACATAAATCCTCTTTAGGCATTCCGATAGCTTCCACTAAAGCATGCAAGGTAATGTAGCCTAGAGAATCAATGTCAAGCTGCTGACGGATTTCTTCAGTGGAATAGTTTGCAGCAATCAATTCCTGTTTGGTTGCCATAGCCACACCATAATAACATGGGGAGACAACTGGAGCGCAACCTACTAAAAAGTGAATTTCTGCAGGTTCTGCTTCCTTAACAAGATCCAATAATTGTTTGGAAGTAGTACCTCTTACAATACTGTCATCAATCAGAATAATCTTTTTGCCTTTAATCGCATTCTTAATTGGGTTTAGCTTAACTCTGACTGCAAGCTCCCTTTCTTCCTGGGTAGGCATGATGAATGTTCTTCCAACATACCTATTTTTGATTAAACCTTCACCGTATGGAATTCCGGAAGCTCTGGAATAACCGATAGCTGCAGGAATTGAAGAGTCCGGTACTGGAATAACCAAGTCGGCATCAATAGGATATAACTTATGCAATTGGCGACCTATATTCATTCTGGTTTCATAAACATTTATTCCATCTATGGTACTGTCAGGTCTTGCAAAGTAAACATATTCAAACATACAATGTGAAAGCTTGCATTTTCCTGCGCTTTCCAGCATGTGGGAGCTAATTTCATTGTTTTCAAAGTAAACGACTTCACCAGGTACAATATCCCTGATATATTCTGCATTAATAACATCAAAAGCAACAGTTTCAGAAGCTAAAATATATTCATCATCTCTTTTTGCAATGACAAGAGGTTTAATTCCCATAGGATCCCTTACACCATACAATTCACCGTCGATTAAGATTGTCAATGCATATGAACCTACGAGTCTTTTACAAACAGCTTCAATAGACTCTAGAACATCTTTATCATTATCATAATGTTCTTTTTTAAGCATATAACAAATTACTTCAGAATCAGAATCGGATTTAAAGTAGAAACCCTCTTCAATAAGCTCATTTTTTAACTCTCCAGAGTTGACGATATCTCCATTATGAGCCATGGCAATAAATCCGTCACCAAAATCCAATACGAAAGGTTGTGAATTTTCTAATTTTGACTGGCCAGTAGTGGAATATCTTACATGACCGATTGCCCTATTTCCAGTCAGATTATGGATATCAGTATCCCTAAATACATCAGTTATCAAACCCATGCCGCATGAATGATGTAAACCATTTTTTGGATTAAAACTAGCTATACCTGCTGATTCCTGACCTCTGTGCTGTAAAGCATACAAACAATAATAAACAAAGGATGCGACATTTTTAGAATCATCATTACAATGAATTCCAACAATACCACACTTATCTTCCATTTCACCTTGCATTTGCTAACTCCCTAATAAATAGTATAGTTATAATTATCTTAAAACTAGTATAAAATTATAATTGTTTCAGTCCCAAAAGTTTTCAAAAGTATTTGGAATATCATATTCTTCCCTTACTTCAGGGATTTTGGTTTCTTTAGTATCATCCAATTCCTTTTTTAAGTCATCAGAATTATCATCCACAAATATTAAAGCAGTTCTAATAATCTTTAACCATTCTATGGCCTTGTCTTTTGATTCAGCTGCAATATATCCCTGACCAACAATAATGTTATCTGGTTTGAACTTGTTTGTGGCAATTACGATACGCTCTTCATCGACCAAATCCTGTCTGAAAGTCTCCTGCCACAACTCTTCCAAATCAAAAATCTCTAGAATTTCACGTGAATAGATGTCCTCATATCTTAATTTAAATGCGGAAAAATCAGATTTAATCTCATCAAGGTCTTCAACCAATTCCTTATTCTGTTGTGTTAGAACTTCCTGCTCTTTGATAAGTTGATTATAATCGTCCAAAAGATTATTGTAGTTGCGAGTTACCTTCATCAATTTGTTTTCCAATGTGTGAATATTGATTAGATTTAAAGAATAGGATAATGTGGATTTTAT
The DNA here is from genome assembly GCF_045586545.1 of Methanobrevibacter sp. Classification (GTDB taxonomy): domain Archaea; phylum Methanobacteriota; class Methanobacteria; order Methanobacteriales; family Methanobacteriaceae; genus Methanocatella. The sequence goes on along the minus strand of NZ_JAZNAN010000124.1, from coordinate 17,821 downwards.
TATAGAATTGAGAATTTCCTTTTCAGCCAATTGAAAATCAATGGATTCATCTTCAATAATAATATTGTTATAATCAAACAATCCGATATTGTTAAAATCAGTTTTTAATTCATTGAAAAGAACGTTATATGTTTCATCATGGCCATATCCGCCAATCAGCAAAATGTCCGCACCGCCAGCTACCTTTTTAACAATGCTCAATTCAACAGTCGGTATTATGGATGAAACAATGATATTATAATCCCTTTCAAGGTGAATATTATTCACAGCTTTTGAAACAAGCTGTGCAATATCCAGACCAGATACAATTATACGTACATCTATTTTTGATTCATGATTTTCGGCTTCCATGAAAATTACCTAAATTTTGTTAATTTTTTGATGCCAATTCCATGCAGACTGAACGATTTCTTCCAGATTGTATTGAGGATTCCAATTAAGCATTTGCCTAATCTTGGTTGAATCGGCAACCAATCTTGCAGGATCCCCTTCACGGCGTTCATCAACTTTTACTTCAAAATCACGGCCGGTGACATTTTTACACATGTCAATAACTTCGCGAACAGAATATCCTTCGCCATTTCCGAGGTTGAAGACATTGGATTCATTTTCACTGCATAAATATTCATATGCCTTAATGTGTGCATCAGCCAAATCATTTACGTGTATATAATCACGAATACAAGTTCCGTCAGGGGTGTCGTAATCATCACCGTAGATATATATGCAATCACGTTTTCCGATTGCAGCGTCTAATATTAAAGGAATCAAGTGAGTTTCAGGGTCATGCAATTCCCCAATCTCACCATCAAAGTCACAGCCTGATGCATTGAAATATCTCAAGGCAACATAATTGAAATCGCCCTTCTCGGCTTCCCTTTCAAGAGCCTTTTCAACAATCCATTTGGAATGTCCATAAGGATTGATCGGTTTTAGGGTTTGGTCTTCAGTAATCGGAATCTTTTCAGGATTTCCGTAAACTGCCGCAGTTGAAGAGAAGATAAACTTATCCACTCCAAATTCCCTCATGAGTTTTAGAAGATTTAAGGTATTTTTATAATTGTTCTTGAAATACATTTGAGGCATTTCAACTGATTCGGCTACTGAAATAAATCCTGCAAAATGAATAACACCGTCAATGTCATACTTTTCGAAAACTTCACGCAAATCGTTGCTTCCGATATCGTAATTTTCAAAATTTCCCCATTTTACAAAGTTCTCATAACCCTTACATAGATTATCCACTACAACAGTATCATAACCTGATTTATGCAATGCCTTATTGGTATGAGAACCAATATATCCTGCTCCCCCTGTTACTAAAATCAATCTAAACACCTAAATAAATTTGCCTAATTTGAGTAAAGCTTTTGGAGAGATTTTAATTAATTTTTGTACGATTTCTGTTGTAGAAATTTTTTCAAAGCTTTCATCTTGGAATGCATGGCCGATACTGTCTAATTCATCATCGGATAAAGTGAGTAAGTATTCCTGTACTTTTTTATACCTTTTAATTTCATGGTCTAATGCTTCATGTGCCATTTCATCATATAATTTCAAGAATTTTTTAGAGCAGTCCTCTTTAATAGCTTGAGCTGCCACTTGACCTGCGCACATTCCACCGGTCATACCGGAGATGATTCCTCCACCGGTCAATGGGTTTACCTGACCTGCTGCATCTCCACAGACTAAGATATTGTCATCATAAAGTTTTTTGGTCATTCCACCAACAGGGTCTCCTCCAACATTTAATTCAACAGCTTGAGCATCTTTTAAGTAAGGGCAAGTTGCAACAAAATCATCCAAATATTCTTTGGCTGTTTTTTCAGCTTTGTGAGGAAGAACTGCCAAACCAACGTTTGCAATGTCGTCTCCTTTAGGGAAGATCCATACGTATCCTCCAGGAGCGCATGAACCTAAGTAGAATTCAATTACGCCAGGTCTTTCCAATTTGACATTGCACATTTCATACTGTACACCTGATTCCATTTCTTTAGGTTTTGCAGCCGGTCTTAATCCCGCCCATCTTGCAACGTGGCCTTCAGGACCATCGGCAGCGATTAAAATTTTACATTTATAATCTATTTTTTCTCCCATGGATTCAGTGTAGACAATATAACCGTCATCAATCTTGTCAATTCCGGTAACTAAAGTTTTGATTCTGATTTCAGCACCAGCTCTTGCGGCATCCATTGCCATGTGCTTATCAAACACTTTTCTTTCTAAGATGTAACCTGCTTCAGGGATTTTTACTTCATCCTTTGTTAACCATACGTCGGTTCCGTCAGGGGTCTGTATTCTGACACCTTGAACCTCTTGAGTAACCCAACGAGGAGATGGTTCGATGCCTAATTTTTCAAGACCTTGAATTGAAACTCCTTCTGCACATCTTTTTGGAGAACCAATTTCAGATTTTTTATCCATTAAAATTACTTTTGCTCCACCTAAAGCGGCGTGTTTTGCTGCACTGGATCCTGCAGGTCCAGAACCTACTACAATAACATCAGTTTCAATCATATAATCATTCCTCTCTTTCTAATGCATCAATAGGACATGCTTTAATGCATGTATCACAATCTTTACAGTCATCTTCATTAAACACTAATGAATACTCTCTTACTTGAATTAAGTTTCTTGGACAAACTCCAGCGCACTCACCACAATATGAGCACCAATCTTTAACAATCATAAAATATCTCCTTTAATATTAAACAGTTTATGTTATAAATACTAAGTTTTTTATTATATTTAAAAGTATAGTAAAAAATAGTTATTAAATCAATGAAATAAGAAAAAATAAATATTTAAAGTATTATTTAACCAATAATACTGGGACTTCACAAGTTCTCAAAAGCCTTTCGGCAACTGAACCCACCTGAGTGTCTGAGACACTATTCTCATCGAAAGATACAAATCTATTGTTATTTGCTCCATGTGCATGAATAACAACCAAATCAGCGCCAGTCTGGTCAACAATGAACTTCATGTCCCTTAACGGGTCAGCAGTGAGCAAATGCTCGGTAACATCCACACCCACTTCACCAGCTTTCTTAGTAATCTTTGCTAAAATTGCATCTCCTGAATCTTCTTCCTCATCATAGCTGCTGAAAGAGAATTCCTCCAAAACATGGACTGCTGCAATTTTAGAGCCGAACTTTTGAGCGATTTCAATCGCTACATCGGCTGCTTGATAGCTATAATCAGATCCGTCAACAGGAACGGCAATTACATCAAACATTTCCTAATCTCCTTTTAGGTAATCTGCATGACAGAAGTCAATGAAATTATCTACAATCTGGTCAATGTCTTCACTATCGTCGATAATTTTACCATCATCCATAAATACTGCCCTATTTGACAGTTCCTTAATGAAGTCAGTGTTATGTGAAATCATTACAATGGTAATTCCATATTCTTTGGAAATTGTTTTTAATGCATTGGTAACATCCCTTAAAGTAACAGGGTCCAAATCTCCAAACGGTTCATCCAAAAGCAGGAATTTAGGTCTTGAGACTAAAATCAATGCAAGCATTACACGTACCTTTTGACCTCCAGACAATTCATAGGATTTCCTATGCAGGATGTCCATGTCCAAATCAAGGCTTTCAAAGATATCGGCTACCGCTTCCTTGGTTGCGGTTTCAGGGAAATGCGGGAAGAGGTCATCTAAAATATCTGCATCCAGACCGACTCTTTTAAGACGGTCTCTGGCTTCCATTTCAGGCAAATCGGTAAGCAAGTAAAATGAATCCAACAATTCTTCACTGAGACCAATCCTTTTAGCCCTTTCCTGTGCTTCCTTAATAATGTCCTGATTCTTATAACCTAATCTGGTAGCTAACTGATTCAATACGGTTGCATAATGGCTCAATGCAAATTCCTGGTGCATGAAACCCAATTTGGATCTGATTTTCATACGTCCAATTCCAGGAATATCGATGTCGTTCCATTCATCATCAACCTTGTATAATACCTCTCCCTTGTCAGGGTCTTCCAGTCCGCCAAGCATCCTTAAAAGAACAGTTTTACCAGCACCACTAGGACCTATTATACTCAATATATTCTCTTTTTGAACAGTGAAGTTTACATCTTCGATTTGAAGTACTTCTCCACCGGTCAATAAATAGAATCTCTTATAAATATCATTTACCTGAATGAGGTCTTCATCGGTTGCAACGTTTTTGATATCGACAATATCATCCATGCCTTCCATAAACTTATCGCAGATTTCCTCAGCTGAACCTTCATCGGCAATTTCACCGTCTTCCAGTAAAATTACTCTATCGGCCAGGTATTTTTGGATATCCGGCAAGTGAGATACAATGATAACAGTAATATTCAATTCTTTATTGATTTTTTTAACTGCATCCAATATTTCTTGTTTTGTTTTAGGGCATGCCATGGTTGCAGGTTCATCAAGAAGTAAAGCTTTAGGTCGTTTTGCAAGTTGCCTTGCCATGATGAGTCTTTGTTTTTCACCACCACTCAATACGGATGCGTAGTGGTCTTTCTTATGGGTTAAAGAAACAAGCTCCAAAAGCTCATCGGCCTCATCACCGAATTCACTGTCGGCAAGTTCAAAATTGGTATCTCCTTCATCAAAGTATTCACGTGCATATAGCTTTCTTAAGACATTTTCGCGCACTGTATCCGGCCAGATACCGAATGACCTTTGAAGGTGAATTGCAGTTTCCTTTTTGAGTTCATTATAATAGAATTGGGAAGATTTGGAAGTGACTGTAACATCCCCTACAGTGATGCTTCCTTCATCAATGTGTTCAACACCTCTAAGGGCTCTCAGCAATGTAGTCTTACCAGAACCACTTTTACCCATGATTCCTAAAATTTCGCCTTCTTCAACTTCAAAACTAACATCCTTAAGAGCAGTTACCTTAGTTCCGTCATCTAATTCATAATCTTTACTTACATTATCAACTTTTATCATTATCTATGCCCCTTTTATTCATAGACATTTATATTTTTGAAACTATTTATATGTTAATAGTTATAATTAAAATCAAGTGATTATCATGGCCAGCGAAGATAAAATTAAAGAATATAGAAATAGCTTAGAAGAAGAAAAACTAATGATTGAAACTCATTTCGTTAACATTGAAAGAATATTGAGAGACAACGCCAAATTAGAACAGGACAAATTAGTTGCACTCATGAATAACTATAACACCTTGAATATCCAATATGACCAGCTATGCAATGACCTCATTAAATTTATCCAAATCTTTGAAGATGATGAAAAGGAAATCAGACTATATAAGACTGATGAACTGATTGAATTGTTGCAGGCAAAGATTAATCAGCTAGGATAACTTCAATAATTATAGTTGATTACGACCCTGCCATATGACTCGTTAGTTGAATTTTCAGCTACAACTTCACCATTTCTTAAAAGTTGAACTTTGAGTTCACCTTCACCATAATCATCTTTATGAGCATCAATAGCTACCCTATCCCAAGCTGCACAATCTAAAACAAAAGAATCTGGCATGTATCCTGATTCTGTTACTAAATAATTAGGATCGCCCATTTGAGCATACCAACTGCCATTGTATTGGATGACTGCTGTGTAAGGATAAGAAGAAGTTTGATGAATGCTTCCATCATCAGTAATAACATTTAATGTATCATTATTTGCCGGTTGAGTACTGTTATATACAAAAGAAAATAATAAAAAGGCTATAACAATAATTCCAAGCACTATTACAATTTTTTTACCTAAGCCCATATTCCAAGAAGTTTTTCGCCTAGTATAGCTTATTCGCTTCCCATCAGAGTCGGAAAGACGGTAAGCACAATTATTACAATATACGGCCGTGGACGGATTTTCATATCCACACCGCGGACATTTTACCATAAATACAACCCTTCGATTTTACTATATAAAATCATTTATAAATATACTTATATTTAAAGTTAATGGAAAATTAGTTATTTTTTCTAAAAAAAGATATAACATTAGTGATAATAATTATAAACATTTTCAGCCGTTTTTTGATTCATGCCGTCTATTTTTGATAATTGCTCAACAGATGCCTTTTTAATGTTATCTATACTTCCAAATTCTTTTAAAAGAGCAATCTTCCTTTTTTTACCAATTCCAACAATATCATCAAGCGAAGAGGCTGAAATATCCTTACTGCGGAGTTTTCTATGATAGGTTATTGCAAAGCGATGTGATTCATCCCTAACTTGCTGAAGCAAGTGCAATGCCTTATTGTTTTTAGGAATAATAATTGGACGAGAAGAATTAGGAATAAAAATCTCTTCAAATTCCTTTGCAAGGCCAATGATTGGAATATGTGTGAGATTTAATTTTTCTAAAACTCCGCATGCCATTCCGAGCTGCCCTTTTCCCCCATCAATGACTATCAGGTCTGGTTCGGGGTCGGATTCTATTAATTTCAATCTCCGAGTCAGTAATTCCTCCATCATTGCAAAATCGTTTGGTCCAGGGGTTTCCATCCTGAAATGCTTATATTTTCTCTTATTTGGTTTTCCATCTTTAAAGGATACCTTTGAGCCGACAGCAAACTTGCCAGAAATGTTACTGATGTCATATCCTTCAATCACATGAGGCAACCTTTCAAGTTTAAGGTATTTCTTAAGCTCCACTAAAGCATCTTCCATAGATTTCTTTTGATGCTTGATGATTTCGGCATTTTTCTTTGCCATTTTAACCAACCTTAACTTAACGCCTTTTTGAGGAACCTTAATCTTAACCTTATTTCCCCTCAAATCACTTAGCCAATCCTCAAGCAATTCCTTCTCATCAATATCTTCATCCAAAAGAATTTGCTTTGGAACATGCCTGTTATAGCCATAATACTGTTGGATAAACGCAAACATGACTTCAGATGGTGAATCATATTGTGATGCGCTCATTAAAAAATCGTCACGTCCGACAATCTTGCCGTTTCTTATAGGCATTATAATAACGACAACCTCATTTTCCCCCGAAGCAAGAGCTATTACGTCCTGGTCCAAATCGTCATCGACCAAATCGACAAACTGCTTTTCCATAATCTCTTCGATTGATGAAATCTGATCTCTTAAAACAGCTGCCTTTTCAAATTCCTCAGCTTCAGCAGCCTGCATCATTTCAGCTTTCAGATTCTTAACGATGTCCGAATATTTGCCCTGGAAAAAAAGATCAATCTTATTGATGATTTCATTATAGTCCTCTTTAGAGATTTTGCCATCACAAGGGGCATAGCACAAGTCAATCTGCGAATTCAAACAAGGCCCGTTCATATTGCGGCAAGTCCTTATTTTGAATAGTGATTTTAGGAACTTGACGGTTTGCTTAACTGAACCGACATCGGTAAAGGGACCAAAATATACTCCATTTTTTGTGACATTCCTTGTTATGACAAGCCTTGGAAACTCCTCATCGGTGATTTTTACATAAGGATATCTCTTGTCATCCTTAAGCTGAACATTATATCTTGGACGATGCTTTTTAATTAATGTAGCTTCCAAAATCAAGGCTTCCTTTTCGGAATTGGTTACGATATACTCCAAGCTGTCAAAATGGCTCATCAATATTTGGGTTTTTGGCCTGTCAAGCTTTTCACGAAAATAAGATTTAACCCTTTTAATTAGGTTTTTTGCTTTGCCAATATAGATTATGGTGTCGTTTTCATCACGCATGATGTAAACGCCGGGCTTATTTGGCAGATTATCCGGAGATTTGACTTTAGTTGACATGGAAAAACCTATTTAAGTTCAACAATATCATTTTCAATTTTAACCTGATTATTGGCAATCATTAAATCTAAAACACTATTGATTCTTGTAGCTGTCTTTTTGGAAGTTGATTTGAATCCAAAGTTGCGTGATGCTTCTTTTGCAACCTGAGAAGTTGTTACATTGCTTTTAAGAAGCAATACTGTTTCGATGTTTTTGGCTATCTCCTCATCGGAAATCAGCTCGATATTTGGTTTATTCCTTCTTCTGATAACCACATTATTGTTTGAAGCATCATATAGGAAATCTCCAATTCTGATGATATCTCCTGATTTTTCCGCTTCACCAATTGCTTCATTGACACGTTTTTTCAATTTGGAACCTGCCCTTTGAATATGGCAAGCATCCTTAACTCTATTGTTCACTTCTTTTACATGAATCGGCCCTTCAATATCAACAATGTCTTTAACGGATTTGGCTACAGTAGAAATAGGCTGTTTGTATAGCTCATCTGATGAATGGATTCCAATGTCATCAATTTCCACATAATCAATGATTTCATCTTCAATTTTCCTTTTGCCTGGAAGCTTTTGGTCATCAAATGCTTTTAGTGTATTGTCTTTTTGATATCTTGCCTTTTCAATTTCCTTATAATCTTCATTAGCGCTTAATATTATGTCTTCCAATGCTTTGTCTTTAAGGTCTTCCCTTCTGAACTGTTCATGAACCGGAATAATGACCTCTTCATCCCCAGTCATTTCTTTTTGAAGGGTTTCTCCTTGCAGTTCTCTTTCAATCCTTCGCTCTTCCCTTTCGGCAAAGGTCAAGCCCTCTTCCATTTCTATAATTTTGTCAGAATCATCATCGCTAGGCATGTTTAGGTAATCGGCAGGGTCATATTCTTCAGTCCTGTCAACTACGGAGACATAATCAATCTGGGTTGGATTTTCAATTTCATTCAATGATTTGTTAATGTACTCCATGTCCTTTTTGATTCCCTTAAGTGAATCCCTCAAGGATTTGTTCCTATGCTCGTTCTTATAGTATACGTTGTTTTTTCTTAAAGGATTTGTAACATCGTTTGCACCTTGGAAATAGGTAATTCCATCCTTGGATGTAGATATATCATCAAATTTTTCAGGAGTTTCTTCAACAACTTCATTTTCTTCAATGCCGACTTCATTATCCTGGCGAATATCCTCCATGATTTCATTTCCTAAATCATCAACACCAAATGCTTCATCGACTTCCGGAACATCATTTACGACAACCCTTTCATCACCAGAAAAGACTTCATCAGCTTCAGGAGATTCATTTACAACAACATTATCAACATTTGGAACCTCATTTTCCACTACCCTATCCTTATTGATTTCTTTTATTAACTCTTCATTTTCAAACATTTCATCAAGGAAGCCTTTTTTGGCATTATCTACAATATTCATTGTATCGTCATCAATTTCATCACTGCTGAAATGATCTGTGAAAATATTCAACTCTTCTCCTTCTGTGTAATCCATTTTAGGAGTTGGCCTTTTAAGTCTAATATCATCATCCCCTAAATTATCTGTGAAAATATTCAATTCCTCATCCTCATCAACAATCTCTGCTTCCACAACCATATCATCCTTAGGAGCAGGCTTGTATAAAGGAACTTCGTCCTCATCAATTATTTCGCCTCTAAGAGTTTCGACTTCTTCTTTTTCAAGCCTGGATTCTCCATCAAGAACATCGGAAATGAATGATTTTACAAAACCGGCTCTTTTAGGTTTTTGTTTAATTTGATTATCCTCTTCAGCTTGAGTGGCGAAATCTTCCCTTTCTTCTACAGGTTCATCATCCAATACACGTTCATCATCATGTGAATGGTCAACATAAATATAATCCTCATCAGATCCCAAATCGACCTTTTCCTCTTCTGGAATCTCTTGAGAAACCTCTTCATCGTTTTCTTCAGTCAACTCTTCTTCTTTTGTATCCTCAACACTTTCTTTAGTTACATAATCATCAACATTGAAATCCTCATTAACGCTTTCAGATTCCTCTTCATCATGTGAGTGGTCGACATAAATATAATCATAATCTGAACCTAAATCAACTTTATCTGCAAATTTTGGAGCTTTAGGTTCTTTTTTAGGTTTAGCAGTCTGTTTTATTTCTTCAACATCCTCTTCAATAGCTTCTTCACTTGAAACCACTTCCTCGTTAATGTCCTCAACAGGCTCTGCAACCTCTACTTCAATAGCTTCATCGCTAGAAACTACTTCATCGTCAAAACCATCAACAGACGGGGTTTCAAGGTCATCCAATTCTTCTTCCAAATCTGAATTTTTACCTAAACCTTTATCAAACTTGAGATTTGAGAAAAATGAAGTTTTCTCTTCATTTTCCATGTCTTCTTCATCAGATTTTAAAACTGATTTGAACTTATCTGATATCATTTTGGAAATGGAATTTCCTTCTTCAATCTCTTCATCGGAATAATCCTTTTCGTTTTCCCAAACTTCAGCATTATCTTCAGGTGAAACGCCTTCATCTGATTCCCAAACTTCTGAATCTTCATAATCTGAATCATCCTTCTCTTGAGAGGCATCTTCTGATTCTGGTGATTCAATTATTATTTCTTCATCATCATTATAGGTTTCAACAATTGGTTCTGTGAACTGTGAATCTTCATCTTTTGAAGCCTCAACAAATTCAGACGGAGTCTCCTCAATCTTAACGTCTTCATCTTCCAGTTCTACAAACTCGGAAGGAGTCTCTTCAAACTTGATTTCCTCTTCTGCAGGTTTCGCAACAACAAATTCGGATGAATCCTCTTTTATTGTGCTAGATTTGTTTTTAGGAATTTCATCTTCAAAAAATTCTGATGGGTCGATTTCAGAAACATCAATCGGCTTTTCCAATATGTCTCCATCATCTACCTTTTCAACTTCAACAAAATCTGCAGAGCCAATAGCTTCAGCATCAATTTCTCCCTCTTTAGCTTTTCTTTCGGCTTCTTCCCTTTCACGGGCAATACGCAATTCTTCAGCTTTTTTCTCAGCTTCTTCTCTTCTTTTCTCAGCTAACTTTTTCTCTTCTTCGGATTTGCGTTTTTCTTCTGCGCGGGTTTGCTTAATTGATTTTTGAACAGCATCCAAGAGTTTTTTACGTCCCAAATCCCTGTTTCTATACCAGTCTGTAGACCATAAATGATAAAGTTTCCATCCAAGACCTGTCAATACCTGTTCACGCAGCCTGTCCCTGTCCCTTGCAACTTTGCTTGATGCGTACATTTTACCGTCAGTAGTAATTCCCAAAATGTATTTTCCAGGATTTTCATCATCAACAATAGCCAAATCTACCCTAAATCCGGCACATCCGATTTGCCTGTCAACAGTATAGCCATTTTCTTCCAGGAAACTGGCTATTGCATCTTCGAAAGGTTCCTTTGAATATGCTTCTGATACATGAGTTCCCAATGTCAAGTTTTCAGCATAGGCCAAAAATTCCTTAAGCGCCTTTACACCATAAGGCGGATTGGCTGTCAGATGCATGTCATAAGCCTTGAAGTTTGAAAATACTACACATTTTTCCCTTGCACGTGTAATCAATACGTTGAGCCTTCTTTCACCACCATCCTGGTTTAGAGGACCGAAGTTGAGTGACATCTTTCTGTCCTGGTCATAGCCGTAACCAACACTAATTAGGATAACATCCCTTTCATCCCCTTGGATTGTTTCAAGGTTTTTGACAAAGAAGCGTTCCTCCTTATTGTCTGAAAACAACGGTTCATATTCAGGATGTTCCTTACGTTTAACCTCAAGAGCTTCCAGAATTGCATTCTTTTGAGCAACGGAGAATGTTCCCACACCCAAACTTTTTGTATCGCCATACTTTTCAAAGTGATTGAATATCTCTTCCACAACATCTTCCGCTTCAAGAGGGTTTGCAGATGAAGCTCCCCTGTGATATGCAGTATTCGGATTGTAATGGAATTTCAATCCAAGTTCAGGGTCCGAATGTGATGGGGACGGATAAACCAGTAAATCATCATCATAAAATTCACGGTTGGATACTGTAATCAATGATTCATGTCGTGAACGATAGTGCCATTTAAGCATTTTGACAGGGAATGACAGCTTGCATAAATGAAGGATACTTTCCATATCAAGGGAAGTTGCCTCTTCCTCATCGCTGTCTGCATCTGACATCTGGTCGAAAAATGAAGTCGGAGGCAATTGCTGGGTATCTCCCATAACGACTGCAGTCTTACCTCTCATGAATGCGCCTAATGCATCTTCAGGCTTTACCTGACTTGCTTCGTCAAAGATGACCACGTCAAATTGCAGTTCCTCATTAGTCGGATCCAAATATTGCGCAATGGATAACGGAGACATCATAAAGCAAGGTTTGATTTGCTTTATCATTCCACCGGCCTTTTCCAAAAGCTTTCTAACCGGCATGTGCCCGCTTTTTCTTGTAAACTCCCCTGCAAGTATTTTTGCCTGCGGGTTTTCGGTTCCTCCGAATATCTTTGGAATATTGCTGTTCAGTATTTGGAAAATTCTTTTACGGTTCAAGACCAGAATCTTTTTGTCAAGATCCTTGAATTCACGAATTCTGTTTTCGTGAAGCTCACCAACGAATCTTGCCAATTCCTGGTTTTCAACGAATAATATATTTAAAAGTGAATCTGCAAAGTTTCCTTCAACCAATGCCTCGATATCATCCTTTTTGATGTTTCTCTTTTCGATTGAATCTACAAACATCTTAGCATTGGAAGTTTTGAGTGAATTTTTAGTATTAAGATATTGGGACCATAAGTGAAGGCTTGACAGTTGTCCTCTCCAATTGTACAGCTGTTCTTTCCATGCTTCAAATGGCACATCACCTGTTTCCCTTTTAAAGATTAGTTTGCTTCTTGGATTTAACTTGTCCTTAAGCCTTGTCAGGACTTTTACAAATTCCTCTCCGGAATCAATATACTCTGCAAGGTCTCTTTCAGGGTTGATTTCGAATAAATCCTTGCTTAAAAGGTCAATTGTGCTTTCAGAAAATGTTCCATCACGGACAAGTGCAGTGAATTCATGCATCCATTTTGCAATGGCCTTCAAATCATTCGGATCAGCATTCAGATGCCAATATCCTCCATAATACTTGCGTCCAAGCTCCTCATTGGCTTCAAGGTTTTTCCTGATTTTGATAATTGCCTTTGCCTGTTTCAGTTCACGGATGATATCCTCAGCGCTTCCGGTTACAGGGACTGCATAATACATCTCAACAAGTTCAATGTGCTGCTTGTTGTTGAAGAAGCGGAACTTCTTGTTTGAAAGCTGATGCAGTTCATATATCAGTCTGTCAATATCGGCCTGGTAAATGCTTTGGTTGAATTTGTTTAGGGCCGGTGCATATTTCTGATACTTTTCAAGCTCTTTAATCAATCTGAATGCATCGTCGTTATTGTTGTTCCATGCTCCGGACTTTATAATGGAGCCGTCAATGAGTTCAGCGTTTTGGGATTTGATGATTTCAAATGCTGACAATGAATTTTGAAACTCATTTAATGTGTCCGGCTTTTTGATTCCATAAATGTCATAGACCCTTCCACGTTCAACTAGAAAATTGTCCAAAGCAAGCAGGGTATCATTAATCAATATTTCAATTTCCCTTAAATCGGCTGGAAGTAAGCTTTTTGGAGCACATTTGCTCCAAGGATTTTCCTTGGAAATTGTCTGATAAAGTTCAGCCAGGTTTTCCAAGGCTATTTTCATGTCATCCAAGTCTTTTAAAGTGACGTTTTCAGGACTTTCAAACCTGACCAGTGGCATCAGTGTGTCTTTGCGGGCAAAGTGGTCATCTGCGGACTCCTTCATTCCATACAACTGGAATGGTGAGAGGTTAACTGCAAAGGCAGGTTTGTGAATAATTTGAGAATAATCATCAAGTTGACGGCGCAAGGTTTCCAATTTACGAATGGTCTGATCAATATTCAAAGGCTCCTGAGCCCTTACATTTGTTGCCTTCTGCAAATCCTTAAGGAACTTTTTCCTTCGGGTCTTATGGGAATGCAGTTCCAGGACGAATTTGCCCAATCCAACAGCGGTCAATCTGTCTTTTACGACATCCAATGCCGCCATCTTTTCTGATACAAACAGGACTGACTTTCCTTCTGCCAAAAGCTCAGCTATCAGGTTTACGATAGTCTGTGACTTACCTGTTCCAGGCGGTCCTTCCACAACAAGGTTGCGTCCAGCCTTAACATCCTGAATCGCTGCAATCTGTGATGAATCGGCATCCAATACCTGATACATGGTTCTGTATTCGAGTTCGGAATCAATATCCTCCTCATTGAAGGATTCCTGATCGTTTTTAGCAGGATTGAAAATAGCTTGAATCAATTCATTTTTAGTTAAATCAACATTATCAGCCCAAGCTTCAGGGTTTAAGTCATTATACATTACGAATTTGGTGAAACTAAAGAATCCTAATGCAACATCAGTGTTTACGTTCCATCCGTCCATGCGTGATACTGAACGTCTGACGCTTGCAAGATAATGGTCGATGACTTCACCGTATCTTTTAAATTCGAAATCCGGAAGTTCAATGCCTGCTTCCAATAGTTTGGCCTTAAGTGAAATGTTGGTTTGAATATCCTCTCCAGTCCATTGAAGGTTAAATGATTCACCGACCTTTTTCCTTTCCATTGCAACTGGAATCAAAACCAATGGAGCCTTGTTCTTTTGCCTTGGCTTGGATTTGTCCTTCCACTCCAAAAATCCAACCGCCAAGTACAGGATATTGTAACCTTGCTCCTGAAGCATTGTTTTGGCTTGGTTATTGATGTAATATAATCTTTTTTGAAGCTCTTTAGGGGTCAAATCAGTAGCAAGCTTTCTGTCTCCTTCTGAAAACTTTGAAAAATCAAATGGAATATGATCCCAGACTGAGGACTTGTCTTCCTTCTTATCCTTCTTGTTGGCTACAAAATACATTTTAGCATTCTGCAATACCAATGTCTGGAAAAGATTTACAGGGGATTGATTTACTATAGTAATGGTTTTGGCTCTTGATTTGAAGTTAAGAAGCTGGTTTCTTAAAGTTAAATCTAATAGCTCCCTACGTAAATTCTTAAATTCCTTTTCGATTATATTTGATGATTTATTCAACATGATGACCCTTTGTAGTGTTAAAAAAGTTTAGAAATACATAATTAATTATAATTATATTAATTAATAAAGTTTTCTAAATAAGGTAAATTTAATGAAAATCTATTAAAAATTGAAAATGAATATTTAAAAAAAGTAATACTCGTAAAATATTACATTTAATTAACTTTTGAAATTATAAGGGCCAATATTTTCTATTTTTTTACTGGCAATTGAAGAAGCAAAATTTCCTGCAATTACAGATGATTTGTGGGATAATTTTTGACTAATGTATGCTGCCATATAAGTGTCCCCACAGCCGGTCGTATCAACAACATTATCACATTTTACGGCTTCAATCCTGATTTCATCATCACCGACAATTCTAGATCCATGACTTCCATTAGTTATGATGACTTCATCTACATCATAACCCATGCCAATGATGCTTTCTTCTCCCTCATCTAAAAATATTGCATCAGCACCTGATAAAATGCCTGTTAGCTCATCGAAGTTATCCAATTTAATTGCATAGTTTCCATTAACTTCAACACCCGGAACTCTCAAAAAACCCTGAATTGACATGAAGATAGGAACCTCAAAAGTCTTGAGATATTCAACAGTTTGCTTTGGAAAATCATAACGATTCAACGGATTCAAAACAAAAGCATCGATATTTTCAGGAAGAATTCCTTCCAAATCGCTTTCAAGGATGGGAATATTTGGAAAATTGCTCAATTGCTCCCTAACATCCAAATCATCTTTATCAGGATATCTGTTAATGAAAAAATGAGTGTCTTCTTTTAAGATGACTTTGACTTTATCGATATTTGGAAAATCCTCAACCAAATCCTTGCTGGAACAGTTAACAATGGCCAAGTAGTCTTCGTAAAACTCTTCAAAAACAAAAGACTGAAAGTAAGTTGCCCCACCGATTTTATGGGATTCAACATCACCTATGACAATCAAATCATCTGTTACCGGCCCAATAACCACTAATGTCATGATATTTACCTTTTCAAATTTTCAATCGAATTCAATTGTAATGTCTACAATATGATATTTGGAAGCTATTGCATAAATCTCTTTTTTTATTTCCTCTTGCCTGTCCGAATTTTCAATAGCTACCTTCAATGTTAAAACAGAATCGATTCCATCAAGGGACCATACATGAAAATCGTCAATCTGGTCTACGCCCTCTATTGAAGTTATCGAAGTCCTGAATTCTTCAACATCAAAGTTATCAGGTGTCTTTTGAAGAATGACCTCAATTGATTTGTACAGATTTCTTCCAAGGTTGAATATCAGCCACAAGGCAATTCCAATTGAAACGAAGGCATCCAGGTATGGTGCACCGTCCCAAACCATCAGCACAAGGCTCAATATCAATATGGCTACCCATTCGAAAACATCTCCAAGCTGATGGAAGAAAATCGCTTTTTCATTGAAAGTTTCGCCATGATGAAGCCTGTAAACAGAAAGTGACTTGAATACTATTCCAATAACGGCAACTGCGAGCATTCCTCCGGCATCAACCTTTTCAGGAGAGAACAATCTGGGAATTGCCTCCTGAAGAATGATGATTGCCATT
Source organism: Methanobrevibacter sp. (assembly GCF_045586545.1). Taxonomy (GTDB): domain Archaea; phylum Methanobacteriota; class Methanobacteria; order Methanobacteriales; family Methanobacteriaceae; genus Methanocatella. The sequence continues at coordinate 1,396 of NZ_JAZNAN010000124.1, read as the reverse complement.
ATAATGACAAAAACAGATATTATTATTGCGCCGAGAATTGAAAACCTCTGATATCCATATGAATATTTCTCGGTTGAGTCCTTTTGGGCTACACGCTCCAAAATCCAGGCTATAGCTATTGATAGGGTATCTGCCATATCATGGATGCAATCGGCAAGAATGGCCATACTGTTTGTTGCCAAACCACCAATAATAACAATTACATTGAATGTCAAATTCATGAAGAACACAAATGCCAGGTTTTCGCCTGCCTTTTTATGGTGGTGATGCGTATCAATTCTCATGATTTATAATTTGAAAAATCACCAATAAAAAAGTTATTTAATATCAAATCTAGAAAAATTAAAGTAGAATTAAGTTATATTTAAATAATTAAAAAAAGTAAATTATAGTAGTGATTAAAAATGGCGATAATTGGAACAACAATATTTTCTCATATTCTTCCTGTAATCTGCGGATTCTTTGGAATCATTAATATTATTTCTGGATCTCTAGAAGAAGATAAAGGCAAGCTTATACTAGGCGTAGCATTCTTTGTAATGGCTTGTATACTACCTTATGTAATTTTAAGCATTCTAGTCTAGAAGCTTTACCTCACCGGAATGTAAGCTAGTTCCTATCAATACTTTTTTTATACCTATGGACTCCAATTCACCAAGAGAGTCCTTATTCAAACCACCTGCAATAATCAACTTATCCTTTAGCTCTTCAAATTCAGCCAAGAGTTCCTTGTTATATCCTTTTTCAGTCCCGACACCTGTGATATCCAGAAGAATAATCTCATTTGGATCAAGCCTTTTCAGAACTTCCTTAAACTCAGACAGAGTCATGTCAAAATTTTTGGACAAAAGCTCATTGTTTTTGACATCAACGCTTACTACAATCCTTTCCTTTGGATATTTTGCAAATATCTTTTCCATCTCTTCAATGCTTTCGAGCGTTTCGGTCGGAATGATGATTTTAAATGCATAATCCAGGAAAAATTCAAAGTTTTCTAAGTTTTTGACCCCTCCGTCAAACATTATCGGAAGAATTGTATTTGCCATCTTCACGTCGTTTATGTTATGACCTACGGATTCGATCAAATCAAGGTCTGCTATATACATTTCATCTGCACCATTCAATTTTAATCCCTGAGCTATTTCAACCGGATTGGCAGATGATGCGAAAACTGTTTTTAATGGCAGATAAGTGTCTCTCATGCCAGATTTGCCGCTTACCGCCTGGTGTTGTTTTAAATCGATTACAGGTATTTTCTTAATCATGATTAATAATTAGTTAAAAGAAGTATATAATAATTTAAAAAAATCAAAGGAGGGAGGAAAGCTACGTGTTTTGCTTTCCCCTAGTATGAAAAAATAATGATCAATTTATGGTAAATAACATGCAGTTATGA
>NZ_JAZNAN010000123.1:0-17538 GCF_045586545.1 Methanobrevibacter sp. | reverse complement strand
CACCATCTCTAGTTAAAAGGTATGCTCCAGAAATGTGGTCGTGAATTGCACCGATAATAGGTCCACCAAACCTTGGAGATAAAATGTGTTCTTGTACACGCATCAATGATTTAGCCTCAGCACGAGACTCATCAGTTTGGAATACGTGCATATTCATTTCGTCTCCGTCGAAATCTGCATTGTATGGCGGACATACACATAAGTTTAATCTGAAAGTTTTGTAAGGTAAAACTCTTACTTCGTGTGCCATCATACTCATTCTGTGAAGAGAAGGTTGACGATTGAATAAAACCATGTCTCCATCTTTCAGGTGTCTTTCAATGATGAAACCTGGTTCCAGTTGTTCTAAGATTAACTCTTTAGTTTCTTCACCACGTACCCTGATTTTTCTTCCATCGGTTCTGATTACGTAGTTGGCACCAGGGTGAACTTCAGGACCATTTTTAACATATTGCTTCATTTCTTCAATGTTCCATTCATTCACATAAACAGGCACGGTTACCTCCTTAGCAATCATTTCAGGAACTCCGACCTCATTAATACTGATGTTAGGGTCTGGAGAGATTACAGTACGAGCGGAGAAGTTAACCCTTTTACCGGAAAGGTTGGATCTGAATCTTCCTTCTTTTCCTTTTAACCTTTGGGTTAATGTCTTGAGCGGTCTTCCGGACCTGTGTCTTGCAGGTGGAACACCACTAGCTTCGTTATCAAAGTAAGTTGTAACGTGATATTGTAATAGTTCCCATAAGTCTTCAACGATTAATTGAGGAGCACCAGCTTCCATATTCTCAAGTAATCTTTGATTAATTCTTAAAATATCTACAAGTTTGTGAGTCAAGTCATCCTCTGATCTCTCACCGGTATCCAATGTAATGGATGGTCTTACAGTTACAGGAGGGACAGGTAATACTGTTAAAACTAACCATTCAGGCCTTGCAACTTCAGGATTAACTCCTAAAACAAATGAATCTTCATCAGTGATTCTTTCAAGTCTTTCTCTTACTTCAGAAGCGGTTAATTTATAATCCCCTTGACGAATAGTTACAGGCTTGTCTAAACTGATAGCTTCCTGAGGCGCACCACAATGAGGGCAACAATATTTCATGTCGATTTCCTCATCAGGGTCTTCAGGCAATGCTTTCAATTCCCTTTTAGCAACTTTATAAACTTCCTTTAAAATTGCATTGAGACTTTCCTTATTGTCCATTGCTTCGCGGATTCTATCAGTGAAATCCTCAATTTGATCATCATTTAAAAGAACACGACCACATTCATTACATGTAGAACGTAAAATCTTGTGAATAACATCACCAAAACCTATGTGAATAACTGGTCTTGCGAGTTCGATACTACCGAAGTGTCCTTGACAGTCCCCGCCTCTAAAACCACAAGTTCTACAAACTAAACTAGGGTCAATAACTCCTAAACGAGGATCCATTAAACCTTTTTCAATAGGGAAACCATCATCCTCGTAAGTATCTGGAGTTTCAACAGTCACAACAGACATTGCACGAATATCCTCAGGAGACATTAGTCCAAAGTTTATTTGCTCAATTTTTTTAATAAATCCTTTCAATGTATTGGCTCCTTCATAACTGTAATTATGCTTTGTCTCCTAAAACTAATTTAGGGAAAATACATAAACTCTTAAGTTCATCTAATAATAATTTGAATGCATATGATATTTCTACCGGATAAGTTTCTACATCTCCACAGATTGGACAGTATTTCTTATTTTTATGTTTATCATATACAGCTAACATACCACAATTTTCACAAACAATTGCTTCATACTTGTCAGACTCATCAAGAAGTCTTTCTTTTAAGGTTAAAGCTGCACCGTGTGCAATGAGACAATCTCTTTCCATTTCTCCAAACCTTAAACCACCTTCACGTGCTCTACCTTCAGTAGGCTGACGAGTAAGCACTTGTACAGGACCTCTTGAACGAGCATAAACTTTATCAGTTGTCATGTGGTGTAATTTTTGATAATAAGCAACACCAATGAAAATTTCTGCATCGAGTCTTTCACCAGTTACACCGCTGTATAAAGATTCACATCCTGCAGATTCAAATCCATTGTTAATCAATTCTTCTTTGATTTCATCTTCAAGTGTCTGGTTGAATGGAGTTGCATCAATACGTTTACCTTCTAGACAACCTGCCTTACCGGCAACCATCTCAAGCACTTGACCGATAGACATCCTGGATGGAATCGCGTGAGGATTGACTATCAAATCAGGCACAACACCAAATTCTGTAAATGGAATATCTTCAGGAGATAAAATTAAACCGACAACCCCTTTCTGACCGTGTCTTGATGCGAATTTATCACCAAATTCAGGTTGTCTTGTATCTCTTACTCTGATTTTAGCTAATCTTGAACCTTCAACGGTTTCTGATAAAAGAACTGCATCAACAATACCTTTTTCACCATGTCTTACAGTAACAGAAGTTTCTCTTCTTCTGTCGGCAACAGTTCCGAAGTCTTCTTCTAGGAATCTTGGCGGTGAAGTTTTACCAATCAATACATCCCCAGACTCTACAACAGATTCTGGGTTTACAACACCATCATCATCCAAGTTTCTGTAAGCTTCTTCGGATCTGTAACCTTTAATGTTCTTGTCAGGCACTTCAAATCTGTCTACTTGACCACCAGCATACCTTTTCTCAGAGGTATCGTAAGCTCTGAAGAAAGATGATCTTGCTAATCCTCTTTCTAAAGCCCCTTTGTTAATAACCATTGCGTCTTCCATGTTATATCCTTCATAGGACATTAAAGCCACAACAAAGTTTTGACCGGATGGTCTTAAATCATAATTGGTTGAATCGATAATACGTGTTTTAACAATAGGGGTTTGAGGGTGGTGCAACAAGTGAGCCCTTGTATCGGTACGTAATGCGTAATTGGAAACATATAAACCTAAAGCCTGTTTTGTCATACCCGCTTCCATTGTGTTCCTTGGAGAGGAGTTGTGGTCAGAGAATGGAATAATTCCTGCGCAGATACCAAGCATTGTAGCAGGGTCGATTTCTAAGTGAGTGTGGTCTTCATTGATTTCTGCTAAAGACATTGCAATGTATGAGTTTTCTTCTTCTTCAGCATCCAAATATTCAATAAGGCCATTATTGATTAAATCATCCCATCTTAATTTGCCGTTAGCTACTTTGTTTAAATGTTCTTCTTTTAAAAGAGGTTCTCCTTCTTTTACAATAATCAAAGGTCTTCTTGCCCTACCAGGGTCATTAAAAATGTAAATTTCATTATTATCTTCATAATAAGTAATATTCATTTCATGAGATACTTCGCCGTTTCTTCTTTTTTCTCTCATTTCTTGAGTGAAGTTAACCGGATCAGCACAGTATCCTTTAAGTTCCCCATTAAGATAAATTTTAGTGTGGTCTTTAGGATAATCTATGTGGCGTGATTGTGGAGCAGGAGCTTCTTGTTCAACAACATCAAGGCCGTCTTCATCATCAATAACATCAAGGTCTTCCTCTTCAACCGCTTCAAGGTCACCTTCATCATCAACGACATCGATTTCATCAGAAACATCATCGCCAGCTACTTCAAGGTCACCTTCATCATCTTCAACTAATTCATCTAAATTGATTTCAGGGAAGTCATCTGTATAGGAATCCCAACTTGGTCTAGGTTCATCTTTAGTGAAACTTTGATATATCTCATCTTTATCATCAAAAGAGTCTGTATATTCAATAATTCTTGTTTCAAAATCATTGACTTTTTTAATTAACTCTTCATTATCACCAGCAGCTTCCTTTAATACATTAATATTAGATTCAACATCTTCAAAAGGAACTACTTCATCAACATTAAAATAATGATAAGCTCTTTTTATTTTTGCATTAATCTTTTTAGCCAACCTTTCACCTCCTTAAATCAACTCAACATCCATTTGTTCAATTACATCAATAATCTCTTGTTCATCAGAACCTTCAGAAATATTACACAATAAAGCTAAGTTCTTTACCAAACCACAGTTAGGTCCCTCAGGGGTTTCGTTTGGACATATTTTACCAAATTGAGTTGGGTGCAAATCTCTTGCTTCAAAGTGAGGTTGACTTCTAGTCAATGGAGATACAACACGTCTTAAGTGAGAAAGAGTTCCCATGTAACTAGTCCTATCTAATAATTGGCTTACACCAGCTCTTCCACCAACCCAGTTACCTGTTGCAATAGCATGTTTAATGTTTTCGGTTAAAACATCACTACGAACAGCTTGTTTAATGGAAAGTTCTTTACCACGAGAAAGACTTCTTTCAAGTTGATAGCTCATATCTCTAGTTAAATTAGTGAAAGCTACTCTGAACAAATCTTCCATTAAATCTCCAGAAACTCTGAGTCTTTTATTTGTATAGTGGTCCTTATCGTGAGGTTCTCTTTTACCTTCAATAACCTCTAATAACATTTCAGTCATTTCAGCTAAGTAAATAGCTTTATCATAACATCTGTCTTCATCAGTACCCATGTGTGGTAATAAATAACGGTTAACGACATCATGAGCACGTTTAATACGATAATCTTTAGGCATGTTTTTAGCTACCCTATTACCAATGTATTTAATAGCAGCTAATTGCATGTATTCCCTTCTTTCGTCAAAGGTCATTCCATCCATTTCTTTTTGGTCTAATTTTAATGATTCAGATGAAACCTGTAAATCGTCTGCAATCATCATTTGGAAGTTATTGTCGTCTGAAATTGCAGTAATGATTTCTTCATCTGTACATAAACCAAGAGCTCTTAATAAAATAACTAATGGAATTTCTCCTGGAAGGTAAGGGAAAGAAATTCTTAAAAATACACCATTTTTACGTGGTTTTTTATATTCTAATGTGATTCTAGCTCTGAAACCACTTTTAATTGAAGTAACAACTGCTTTAGCATGTCTATCTTCAATATTATCAATACGCTCAAGAATAATTTTGTTTGGAGCAATTTCTTCCATAGTAACAACAGCTCTTTCAGAACCGTTTACAATGAAATAACCTCCTAAATCTTGAGGATCTTCATGTTTTTCAATTAATTCCTTAGGACTTAAACCATTGAGGTGGCATATGTCGGATTTGAGCATTACCGGTAATTCACCAATATATACTTCTTCTAAAGGATTATCTTCTCCTTCTTCATTTAATGCCATTTCAAGGTACATGTCCGCAGAATAATTTAAGTTTCTAAGTCTAGCTTCAGTTGGATCAATTTCACTACTAGAACCATCTGCTTCTTTGTTTGATGGTTTTTCAATACGGACTTTACCAGTCTTTAAAGTGTATTTACCATCATCTAAAGTAATAGGTTCAGTAATATCAATGATATTTTGAATCCTATTATTTACAAAATCATTGTATGATTTAATATGGTGATCCACTAAATCATATTTATCAAAAAATGCATCAACTAATTTCCAGTTATTCTCTGTCATGGACATCCTCCAATTACGTACGCAATAAAAATAACAATAAATAATAAAATAGGATAAAACCTAATAACTAATTCATTTAATCATTATTCTTAATTTACTCCTAACTATCTCCTTTAAGATAATTCCTCTCAAACTAAGTTCAAATTTATTATAATGAATTTCTAAAAAACAAAAAAACACAGAAATTATATAATTAAATTTCACTACTCTAAATTTATATTAACTTGGATATTTAATCTTCTACAATTCTATAAGTCACAAAAACACCCGCAGTTTGACTTTCACGAGTGATTCTTAAAACATTACCTGGCTCAGCACCTATTGCTTTGACAACAGGATCATTAGCCCTTATCTTAGGAAGATCTTTAATTTCATAATCAACATTACTAAATTCATCTGAAATTTCTTCATCAGTCATGATTTCATGCTTTGGTACAAGCATATGGTCTTGAATATCAATTTTCAAATTTTTTCCTCCAAATAGAAAAGTTAAAATATAAAATTAGAAACAGGCCTGACGGGAATTGAACCCGCGGCCGCTTGGTTAAAAGCCAAGCGCTCTGCCAGACTGAGCTACAGGCCTATGAGACATATAATATTTAAGTAATTTGAAGCGCCCTGGCCGGGATTTGAACCCGAGTCGCGGGCTCGACAGGCCCACATGATAGCCCCTACACCACCAGGGCAAGGAACACTTAAACAAATATACACTATCAAATACTTTAATTATAATCATATATAAATGTTTCGGAAAATCATATCATTTCCAAAAAATTTCTATAAGTTTCAAATAAATAAATTCGAAATCCCGCCTGCCGGACTTGAACCAGCAACATTTGGATCTACAGTCCAACGCTCTGCCAAATTGAGCTAAGGCGGGATAGATGGGTCCGCCCGGATTTGAACCGGAGTCTCAGGCTCCCAAAGCCCAAAGGATCGACCAAGCTACCCTACGGACCCACACACAAAAATGCATGTAGATAACATACTAATAATAATATTTATCATGTAGTATATAAATCTTATGGTATTTTTAAAAAATCATGAAAAAAACATGAAATTATAATAATATTAAAGCCCCGGACGGGAATTGAACCCGCGACCACGAGATTACAAGTCTCGCGCTCTACCAGACTGAGCCACCGAGGCAATATTGTAGAACAATATAAAATATATTATGTATCATTTAAATACTTTACTATAAAAAGTGAAATTTTAAAAATAATTATAAATATCATAAAATTTATAATTAATAATCATGACAAATAAAGAAGAATTATTGAAAAACATTGATCAAACTTTAAAAAATATAAGAGAAAAAAATGCATTGACACATTGCATTACAAATTCTGTAACAATCAACGACTGTGCAAATGCCGTTCTTGCAATTGGCGGGTCACCATTTATGGCAGAAGATGCTGAAGAATTAGAAGAAGTCGTTGCAATTGCTGATGTTTTAGTAATAAATATTGGAAAATTAAGCAAATTTCAAATTAAATCAATGAAAATAAGCTCCAAAAAAGCAAATGAAACTAACACTCCAATTATTTTAGACCCCGTAGGAGTTGGAGTAACAGAACTTAGAAACCAAACCACACTAGATTTAATTGAAAATTATGACATAACTGCAATACGAGGCAATATTAGTGAAATAAAAGCTATTGCAAAACTTGTTGGCGTTTTAGATGAAAGTAACACTGCAAAAGGTGTTGATGTTAATGTTGATGATATCATCACCGAAAACAACTTAAAAGCAAATGGAGATTTAATTAAAGAACTTGCATCTAAATTGGATACAGTAATATTGGCCAGTGGCCCTATTGACATTTTAACTGATGGAAAAACCACAATTGCAATCGACAACGGCGACGATATGATGCCTCTGATAACAGGTAGCGGATGCATGTTATCCTCTATTGTCGGAAGTTGCATTGGAGGTTCAACACCGCTGGAAGGAAGTCTTGTAGCAATTTTGGCAATGAACATCGCAGGTGAAAAAGCAAGAGCAAAAGTTGATGAGAAAGATGAAGGAACCGGATCATTTAGAACATATTTAATAGATTATCTTTACAAAACTAATGCTGAAAGTTTAATGAATGAATCAAATATCAGGATACTATGAAAAATATAGATTTATCACTTTACCTCGTCACTGATAAAAGTGATGATGTGGAAAAATTCTTAAATACAATTGAAGAAGCAATTAAAGGCGGAGTAACAGTTGTTCAAATTAGGGAAAAAACAGCTGAAACACTGGATTTTTATAATTTAGCCCTAAAAGTTAAAGAGATAACAACAAAATATAATGTGCCTTTAATCATTAACGATAGAGTGGATGTTGCACTGGCGATTGATGCTGATGGCGTTCACGTTGGCCAATCAGATATACCCTGTGACGTTACAAGAAGATTGATTGGTGAAGACAAAATTTTAGGAGTCTCCGCAGCGACTATTGAAGAAGCTCAAAAGGCTCAAAAGGATGGTGCGGATTATATTGGAGCTGGAGCAGTATTTCCAACAGCGACCAAAGATGATGCGCCAAAAATAACAAAAAAAGATTTAAAAGAAGTTGTGGATTCGATTGACATTCCTGTTGTGGCAATTGGAGGCATCAATCATGACAATGCTTCCGAATTGATTGATACAGGAATTGCAGGATTATCTGTAGTAAGTGCAATTATGAGTTCAGATGATCCTAAAAAATCATCTGAAGAGCTATTAAAAATATTTAATAGCTAATTTTATTTTTTACTATTCTTTAAAGCTTCTACCGCAGCCAATTTTTTACCGGCAAGCATGCTAATGCAAGCTCCACCACCACTGCTTAAGTGGCTCATTTGGTCTTCCAAACCAAGACCGGCAGTAGCGGCTGCAATGTGTCCTCCACCAATTAATGTGAAACCTTCAGAGGTTGCCATAGCATTAATTAAGTCTTCAGTACCCATTGAAAATTTAGGATCTTCAAATACACCTGCAGGACCATTAGCAAATATGTATTTGGCGTCTCTTATTTCTTTTGCATAAAAATCAATTGTTTTTACACCAATGTCAAAAATAGCTTCATTTGGAATTTCTCCAACATCAACATCGACTCTTTCCCCATCGATTTCACAAGCTGCATCGATAGGATATTTAACTTTATCGCCAAATCTTTCGATTAATTCTTTTGATCTTTCAACCATGTCTTCATAGCCTTTACTTACGATAAAATCACGGTTAACTTGACCAATATCTGCACCAGATGCCCATAAAACAATGTTTCCAACAATACCTGTTGTTAAAATTGAATCGGCAGTTCCATTACTTAAAACATTTTCCATAACTTCAATAGAATCTTCTGGTTTCATTCCACCAAGCAAGAATACACATGGATGTTCCACATTATCTAAGGCATCCTGAATTACTGTTAATTCCTTTTCCATTACTCTGCCTGCAGCAGAAGGAGTGTTAACTGTAAAACCAACTAATGATGCTTGAGAACGATGTGCCGCTGCAAATGCATCATTTACAAAGTAATCGATTAATGGGGACAAATTTTTTACAAGCAATGTTTTTGATTGTTCTTCTGGAGACCTCTTAAGAGATTCTTCCGAAAAGAAACGTGCATTCTCAAGCAATAAAATATCATGATTTTCAAGATTTTCAATAGCTTTTATTGCAGCGCTTGAAAATAAAGAATCCACATATTTTACTCTTAAATTTAAAAGATCGGACAATGCATCAGCATGTTGGGACAATGTTGTGAAATCGTTTTTTCCTGGACGACTCTGATGAGCAAGAAGAACAACTTTTGCTCCTTTTGTGGATAATTCTTTAATGGTTTGAGCATGCAATTTTAATCTGGTATCATCTAAAATAATTCCTGTTCCCGGGTCTACTGGAGAGTTAATGTCAACCCTTACAAGCACAGTTTTGCCTTCAACATCGAAATCATCAATTGTATTAAAATCTTTAGCCATTTTCTCACTCTATAATTTACTTACCAAGTCCAGTAAGGCTTCTTTTGGACTTTCAGCCTTAATAATTCCAGATGCAAGCAATACTCCATCTGCACCCAAATCCATAGCTGCTTTCATATCATCACCAGTTGTGATTCCGGCACCACATAAAACCTTAACTTTTTTGTTAATGGCCTTAACACCTTTGACTGAATCTTCAACGACTTCAGGCTGTGCCTGGGAAACTGGAATTCCAGTACCAATGAGTTCCGGCGGTTCCACAGCAACAGCAACAGGGTCAAGTGCAGCAACCGCTTTTGAAGTTTCAATATTGTTGGTACATACACATGATTCGATGTTATTGGCTTTGCATTGTTTTATGACTTCATCAATATCTGCAAGTTTCATCCTTTGCTCGGAATGGTTAATTAAAGAACCGCTAATTCCTGCTTCAATTAATGTATCAATTAAATTAGAGCCGGTATGTCCTCCAGGAGCAATTGGGTCAATGTGTTGAGCAAAAATAGGAAGTGAAGTTTCTTCACTTATTCTGTAAATGTCTGCTGCTTGAGGAGCTGCAACCATTGTAATTCCAGATTCGCTAGCAGCACTTTCCAAGTCATGTGCAAGTTCCAAAGCCTTTATTCCACTAGATTCCAAGTATGTCTTATAGTTTAATATCACAATTGGTGTGTCCATAATAATCCCCAAAATAACTTCTATATTATTACTATTTGGTAAACATTATTAAATAAATTTTTGATTAGAAATCCTTTTCTTGGCTAATTCGATGTACTCCTCTTTATTATCATAGGCAATGTAATATCTATTATTTTTAATTGCAGCAAGACATGTTGTTCCACTGCCGCAAAATGGGTCCAAAACTACATCCCCTTCATAAGAGTACATGTTGATTAGCCTATGAGGAAGTTCGACTGGAAACGGCGCTGGATGACCTACCTTTTTGGCATTTACGGCAGGAAATGTCCATATGCTTTTTGTCCAATCGATGAAATCATCATGTTCAATTGTGTCCTTTTTCGCCTGAGCCTTATTTTTGGAGTAGGATTCCTTGGAAAAAACCAGAATATATTCATGATAATCCCTTAAAACCGGATTGGATGCTGACATCCAACTTCCCCAGGCACAGGATCCCCCTCCACTAGCTGATTTATCCCAAATAATTTCACCACGCATTAAAAAACCAATGCCCAACATTATCTCGGTTATAATCATGTGAAGTGGAATATATGGTTTTCTTCCTATATTAGCTATGTTAACGCAGGCCCTACCTCCAGTGACTAATTTATTATAGGTTTGGCTAAAAACGGAAGTTAACAAATCGGCATACTCCTCCAGCGTTAAGTCTTCATCATATTCCTTTCCCACATTATAAGGCGGAGATGTTATCATCAAGTGAATACTGCTGTCTGGAATCTCATCCATGTTTTCACTTGATTTGCAGTATAATCTATTCAAATCCTTTTCTTCAATTTTATTTTCCCTAAATTCGATATTTCTAGGAATTTCAAAATCCTGGAATAATTTTGAACTGTAAAACTTCTTTGAACTATGGGATTCACGAACGACCGAACCAAACGAAGCAGTTTTAGTTTTTCTAACCATTATGACCTCTTCAAAAGATTTAAAAATTTTAATCCTTTATCTTCATAGGAATCTTCCTCATTAGCTATTTCAATGTATTTTCCTAACTGATTTATATCCTCCATTCCTGAGAAAAAATTCAAATCATGGTTGAACAGATTATCAAGATGGGACTTGAACTCATCAGTATTGTCAAACCTATGAAATCCCCCTTTTGGAGTGGTTTTTCTAGTATTTCCATGATTTAGCGGAAATGGATTTAAAGACCAGAATCCTTGAATAATACCTGCACTTTTTAAATAATCTGCCTTTTTACAGAAACCATTAGATAAAGGCGCATTTCCTAAAACAATCAATGGTATTTTTGATGAATTCAAATTTGAAACTCTAATATCAATACATTTACCAATAGCTTTGAGAATAGAGTCTGAACGTGTGAAACTCGGCTTTCCCTGATGGGTTCTAAAATCTCCAATTTCAGTGATTTCACCGGAATCCTCATCATACTGCCAATTCCACACAATAGACATTTTTACTTCAAATATTACTTTTACTTCACTTGCCTTTAAAATTTTTTTATCTTCTGTTGCAATTACCACATCAGCCGGGGAACTTGAAGTGATTCCAAGTGAAGGGATTCTGGCTTGCTTTACAACGAAAAGTTCGTCATCATCAATCAAAGCATTAACCAAATTACAAACCCAATCTTCAGTGAAATTTCCAATCAGGGAATTTCGGGACTGCAATGTTGATTTTTTACCACGATATCCCTTCGGCCAATATGCCACATATCTGCCATCCTTTGTCTTATAAAACAACTGCGATGGAAATGCAACTTTCTGCGATTTTATAAAAAATAATTTTTCTATATTTTTGTTCCATAATCTCATAAGATAATCTATAATTATTAAACATATAAATAGTTTTAATGAATAAAATATAATATTGTTCAATACATATTGAATTGCTTTTGACTTGTAAAAATGTATATACTATCACGACTAAAAATAAGTTTGATTTTATGTCATTTAATGAAAGCCAAATTGAAAAATTAGAAAAAAGCGGATATAGATTTGTCGGCACACATGGCCATGCCGCCGTTAAGACATGCCATTGGACTCGTCAAAGCATAGTCGATAAGGGAGTATGCTATAAAGAAAAGTTTTATGGAATTGAATCCCACAGATGCCTTCAGATGTCTCCTGCAGTTCCGAACTGCCAGCAGGAATGTGAATTCTGCTGGAGAGATTTGACCTATACACAGACAAAATGGGAAGATGAAGAGTACGATGACCCAAAAACAATAGTCGATGAAGCTATAAAAGCACAAAATAATTTATTATGCGGTTATTATGGAAATGACAAGGCAAACAAGAAAAAGCTCGAGGAATTGAAAAGCCCGAACAATGCAGCAATTTCGCTTGCTGGAGAACCCACACTCTATCCTAAAATCGACGAGCTGATAGGCGAGTTCAACAGCCGTGACTTTACAACATTTGTAGTAAGCAATGGCCAATGTGTTGAACGATTGAGAAATCTGGAAAACGATCCTTACCAACTATACCTTTCCTTGGATGCACCTTGCGAGAAAATATTTAATCAAGTGTGCAGGCCAAGAATAAATGATGCCTGGAGCAATTTAAACGAATCACTTGAAACACTTGCCAGTTTTAACTCCCGTACATGTATAAGAAATACCTGTGTTCGTGGAAGAAACATGGAACAGCCTGAGGAATATGCAAAATTAATAAGAAAAGCAGACCCTGACTTCGTAGAAGTCAAAGCATATATGTGTGTTGGCTCATCACGTGAAAGATTAACACTGGATAATATGCCGTTATTTGATGAGGTTAAAAGTTTTGCAAAAAAAATAGGTGATGAGTGTGGAAAAGAAATAGTAAATGAATCTGAAATCAGTCGTGTTGTTCTGCTTGAATAGCTATTTTTTTACCAATTTCAAATGCAGATTCTAAATCTTTAGGGAATCTGTTTTTGCGAATTTCCCTTCTTTCCTTTTCATCGAAAGCATCTGAAACATATTTTGAATAGTCCTTAAATTGGTAAGTTTCATAAACATATAAATGTTCGGGTTTGGTAAATACCATACTTAAACCCATTTCAAAGTGGTTGTGAAGGTCATGATATCCAATTTGATGTGAAACTTCTTCAGATGCATTCATAGTGTAAATATAAGCTAATGGCATTTTTTTATGGTCAACAGTTTCTGTTTTACTGTAAGCGAGAGATGGAAACATGAATCGCTCTAGAAAGCATCTCATATTTCCAGTTACATCACTGAAATAGATTGGTGAGCCCAATATAATACCGTCAGCTTCAGCAATTTCTTCAAGAATAGGTTTTAAATCATCTTTTTGAACGCATTTGCCATAATGTTTCCCATCTTTAATTTTACATACGAAACAGCTCTTGCAACCATGAAACGGAAAATCATATAGATTAATCCTTCTAACTTCCGCATCGGGATAAACATCTCTAACCCCATCCAAGGCTTTATCCAAGAGTTGTGCGGTATTGCAATTTGGTCTTGGAGAACCATTAATAGCAAAAAATTTCATTCTAGTTACCTTCTGCTTTTAGCTCTTCGCAAAGCTCAACAGCCTTTTTAGCGGCCTTTTCCATTGAAGTTTCATATGGAATTCCTGCTTCTTCTAAAAGCCTTTGACCTTCTTTTTCATTGGTACCTGTCAATCTGATAACAATGTGTACTTTACGGTCAGCCTGTTCTAATGCTTTGATTACTCCACGGGCAACATCATCCGCTTTGGTAATTCCACCTAAAACATTCAAGAACACTACTTTAACAGGATCATAGTTTAAAACAATGCTTAAAGCCTGATTAATGATCTGTTCGGAAGCTCCACCACCAATATCTAAAAATGTTGCAGGCTCTCCTCCATTGAGTTTAATCATGTCCATTGCAGTTAAAGTTAAACCTGCACCGTTACCGATTACAGCAATATCCCCATCCAATTGGACAAAATCAACAGCTTTTTTCTTATAATTCATTCTTTCAACTAAATCTTGATGTCTGTACAATGAATCATTTTCAACAACCAATTTGGCATCAGCAGCAATTAATCCGTCTGGTGTTAAAACCAATGGGTTAATTTCGGCAGTATCTGCATCATATTTATCAAATACATGGTACAACTTCCAAATGATATCTCCCATAGGTGAAATCAGCTCAGATGGAACTTCCATTTTACGAGCAACTTCACGTGCTTCATATGGCAAGAATTCAAGCAAAGGATTTGGGTAATACTTAATAATTTTTTCAGGGTTTGTTTTTGCCAAGTTTTCAATTTCGACCCCACCTTCTTTACTTGCAAGAATTACAGGTCTTCTAGCACCCCTATCTACAGATACAGTTACGAAGAATTCATTTAAAATCTCAGCTTTTTCTTCAATTAATAAATGGTTTACCTTTTCACCTTTAATTTCCATTCCCAAAATTTCACTAGCAACTTTTAATGCTTCACCAGGGTTGTCTGCAAATTTTACACCACCTGCTTTACCTCTGCCTCCGGTTAAAACTTGTGCCTTAACAACAACAGGAACATTCATTTCTGAAGAAATAGCCATAGCCTCTTCAGGATAATTTGCAACATGCCCTTCTAAAATTGGAATGCCTTCTTTATGAAAAATTTGTTTTGCTACACTTTCAAAAAATCTCATTCTAACACCTATTCTGCTAAAGCATATCCCGCTTCAAAAGCAGCAATATTTTTCTCTTCGGTTCCTTTAGGAACGCTAGCCTCAATAGCTTTCATTGCTGCCTCTTTAGATATAACTTCAGTAATTTTTGTAATAGCTCCAACCATAACAATATTTGCTACAATTTTAAGACCAATTTCATCTGTAGCAGTCTTTGTTGCTGGAGCTTCATAAACCTTAATGTTATGCTCATCAATAAATTCTCTTACATCTTCCACATCAGTTGTGCCCGGATCAACAATCAAAGTTCCATTATCCTTCAAATCCACAATATACTTAATCAAAGCCTCATTAGACATTGCAACTAAAATATCCGGATTTTGAACTTTCGGATAATCAACTTTAGTGTCACTGATGACAACTTCACATTTTGAAGCTCCTCCACGAGCCTCTGGACCATAAGATTGAGTTTGAACTGCTTCTTTACCGTCAAAAAGACTTGCAGATTTACCTAAAATAATACCTGCAAGAATTATTCCTTGACCTCCGAATCCACAAATTCTAATTTCAGTTCTCATATTTCCACCTATAACTCTGTTTCAAATGCAGAATTGATAAGAGTTTTCTTACCGAATTTTTCTACACTTATTTTATCAATGTTTTTAGTAAATTCATCCTTTTGAGTGTTTGCAAACTCTCCAACAACAATTTTACCTTCCAATTCTTTTGGCCTCATTCTATCCGCAGCAGATTTGAATACTGTATTCGCTTTCATGACTGCTGCCATTGCAGTAGGAGTTTTAAGTTTGTTTTTACGACCAAAATAAGTCGGACATTGAGTTGCAACTTCAATAAATGAAAATCCATCATTTTTCAATCCGTCTTTAATAGACAATACCAAGTTTTCCATCTGAACAGTAGTCCATCTTGCAGAATAGGTTGCACCTGCTGCTGCAACAAGCTCTGCCAAATTAAACGGTGCATCTAGATTACCATATGGTGCTGTTGTTCCGAAACTGCCTTTAGGAGATGTAGGGCTTATTTGACCACCAGTCATTCCGTAAATATTATTATTGATACAAATTACAGTTAGATTAATGTTTCTTCTAGCTGCGTGAATTAAATGATTGCCTCCAATGGAAGCGGCATCACCATCACCAGTGAAAACAACAACGTCCAAGTCTTTATTAGCTGTTTTCAATCCAGTTGCAAAACTCAATGCTCTTCCATGAGTAGTGTGCAGGGAATCGCATTTCAAATAACCCGGAATTCTTGAAGAACAACCAATTCCAGAAACCATTGCAATATTGTCAAAATCCATTTCCGCCTTTTCCATAGCTGCCAAAAATGCATTTATAATTGCACCATTTCCACAGCCCGGGCAGAAAATATGAGGTAATCTATCTTCTCTCATGTATGGAAGAAATCTGTTTTGTTTAGTCATTTAGTTACCTCCCATTTCATCAATTTTTTCTAATATCTCATCAGGGGTTGGCAATAATCCTCCAATGACACCCAACAAATGAACATTCTTATCTTTGACGACACGGTCAACTTCATAATACATTTGACCTAAATTCATTTCAACAACCAAAATATCTTTTGCATTTGCTGTCAGTTCTTTAATTTGTTCTACTGGGAACGGCCATGGAGTATCTATTTTAACATAGCCTACCTTTTTATCAGTCTTATTGACCGCTTCAACAACAGACCTGACCGGCGCTCCATATGAAACTATTACAATATCTGCATCTTCACAGTTTTCACTTCTTACAGAGCAAATCTTATCCCTATTATTTAAGACTTTATCACAAATTCTTTGAATTAATTTATGATGAGTTTCAGGAGTATTTGTATCAGGATAACCCCTTTCATCGTGAGTAAGTCCGGTTACATGAATATTAAATCCGTCACCAAATGCCGGCATTGGAGTTGTTCCATTTTCAATATTTTCAAACGGTAGATACTCGTCAGTTTTTTCAGGCCTTTTACGAGCAACAATTTCAATATTATCTTCATCAACAACGATTTTTTCTCTCATGTGCCCTATAACTTCATCAGCCATAACAAATACAGGACATCTGTACTCTTCTGCTAAATTGAATGCCTTAATAGTGAAATCAAAGAATTCCTGAACACTAGATGGAGACAATGCAATAGGCTCATAGTCCCCGTGTGATCCCCAACGTGCCTGCATCATATCTGATTGTGAAGCCATGGTTGGCTGAGCAGTTGAAGGAGAACCTCTTTGAACATCGACAATAACGATTGGAGTTTCGCTCATGAATGCATAACCGATATTTTCCTGCATTAATGAAATACCTGGACCTGATGTTGCTGTCATTGACTTAGCTCCTCCCCATGAACCACCAATAATAGCACCAGCAGAAGCAATTTCATCTTCCATTTGAACAAATGAACCTCCAACTTTTGGTAACTCACGAGCTAAAGTTTCTGCAACTTCAGTAGATGGAGTAATTGGATAACCTGCAAAGAATCTACAACCTGCAGCTATTGCTCCTTTAGCACATGCTTCATTTCCTTGAATAAAAAATTCTTCAGCCATTTTTACACCTACTTTTTCCAATTTGTGAATTTAGGATTGAAGTTAGTATCTTCTTCCATCCACCAGTTTTCAGGTAAATCAACAGTTATTGCTTGATCTGGACATGCAACTTCACAAGTACCGCATTTAGTACATCTTTCTTCAAACTTAACATAAGGCAATTGTACTCCTTTTTTGTTAATTTCGGAAGTTATTGCATATACATTCTTATAACACATGAATAAGCAAAGATGACATCCTTTACATAAATTTTCATCAATAATAATCAATTTCAAATCTCCTAAATTATTTGTAATAAATAAATATAGAATAT
>NZ_JAZNAN010000122.1:0-3992 GCF_045586545.1 Methanobrevibacter sp. | reverse complement strand
ATGTAAAATTTTATATACATCAATCACAAATATTAATATGGTGACTATATATGGAGAATAATACAATTTTTGTAGGTAGTAAACCTGTAATGAATTATGTTTTAGCAGTTGTTACACAGTTTAATGAAGGCTCAAACAGTGTTCTTCTCAGAGCTAGAGGCAAAGCTATTAGTCGTGCTGTCGATGCTGCAGAAATAGTCAGAAACAGGTTCGTACCTGATTCAGATGTTGTAGATATTCAAATTTCTACTGAAGAAATTGAAAACTATAACCATGAAAAAACAAACGTTTCTATAATAGAAATTTTAATTGAAAAGACTGAATAACTCTTTTTAATCAAATTTCTTTAGAACATTTCTCTCGAAAAGATACTTTGAAAGCAATATGTTCGAAGTACCTTTTCCTCGAGATTCTACATGTCCTTTTTTTATAGCTTTTAAGATACTGTCGATATCCTGATTTGCTTTTATGAGACTGTAACAGTCACCGACAAATTTGTAGTAATGTGCATCACTGGCACCCAATCCAGGCAACTGTTCATTTTTCGATAATTTTTTTGCCTTATTGTTACAGTATCCAACTATGAATCTTGCGTTTTTTGTCTCAATTGCATCAATTTTCAAATTCTTATAGTCACTTTTACATAACAGTCCGTGACGGTAAAAGCAGTATGGATGAGGTATAATTGCAAGACCGCCTAAATCATGAATTCTGTCTATAGTATCTTCAGGTGATAGGTCTCTAGGTACATTTTCCTCACACCCAAAACCAAGAATATGGCCTTGTGTTGAAGAAATCTCTATGGATGGAATTGCAAGTATATCTGTACTTCTTGTTTTTTGTAAAACTTCCTTGGTTCCATCTACAGTATTGTGATCGCTGATAGATATTACATCAATATTTTTCCTTTTTGCAACTTTTAAGATGTCATCAATTTTTGAAGATGAGTCTGGGGAATATTCACTGTGAATATGTGAATCCATTTTCAACATAAAATCTATCCTAGAATTGTTTTGATTAAGCCGATTGTCCCGGTCATCATAACGTCTCCGCCTGGGGCTGCATGATGCCAGTCGAGGTTTGTCTTTTCAATCAGTTCCCTTTTCGGTCCGCTGACAATAACCTTTTCTATCTTTGAAATAGGATTTAGAACATGGGCTCCATGGCCGTGGTCTTCATGAACCTCTTCGTGTGTGATTTCGCCTGACGCCAATCTTTTCATATATCTTTCAAGTGATTCACCAGTCAAACTTGAGGTATGGTGTTCAAACACACCTTGTATTTTTCCATCTTCGATTGAAGCAGCTGTAGTATGGCCGTTTCCAATGTCAATTACAATAAAACTGTTTAGTTTTTCTGCAACCTCATCATAACACATTCCGGCAATTGATGCGAATTTAGTATCCATTACAAGGGGCACCTCTTCTATTCCTTCATTTTTAACCTGCCTTCTTACAGCCTGCATTCTAGTGAAGTAATCTGGCAAATCATCTTTGAATCCGAATTCCAATGGGGAAATCGGTTCACAAACCTTTTCTCTTATCTTTTCAAATCTGAAGTCCCTATCCCCCATGTTTTCGTTATATCCATGGTCCTGCACGGCAATTGCAATTTTATCAAAGTCGAATTCCAAATCATATGCCAGTAAAAATTCAGACAATTTTGTGATATTGATGTCTCCCATTGTGATTTTAGTATAGCCTTTATATTCTTTTTCCTCATCGGCTATTTCGATTCCTATAGCTTTTACCTGTTCCAGGTTATCACGTATTGTTTTTGCACATGTTGGCTCCATTACCACGTTATATCCTTTTTCCATGTGTTCCAGGATACTTCTTTTAATCTTTCCTCCACCCATTATTTCTCCATCGAAATAAATGTCGTTCTCAATTTCTCTTATTTGCTGGGAAATGTATAAGTGCGGTGAAGGCAGAACTATTTTAATCGAGTTTTCCAGTTCCTTTTCAGTATCATAAATCATTATATCTTGTGTTCCGGTTCCGACATCAATAGCTAAAATTCTCATGATTTTAGATTGTTTTTTATAATATATAATAATTAAATGTACATTTTTGTACAACAAAGTTTTATATAGTACATTAATGTAAGTATTATTATGACTTACAAAATTGAATTATCATCAGATGAAGTGCCTAAACAATGGTACAATATGCTTGCCGACTTACCTGTAGAACTTCCTGCACCAAAAAACAGTGAAGGAAAAGATCAGATTTCTTCTTTACAGATTGCTTTTACAAAAGCCGCTTTAGAACAGGAATTTGCTACGGACCGATATATTAATATTCCTAATGAGGTTAGGGAACTTTATATGGAAATGGGCAGACCATCTCCTTTGGTCAGGGCCAATAAGCTTGAAGAGTATTTGAATACTCCTGCTAAAATCTATTTCAAAAGGGAAGATTCTTCTCCAACAGGTTCACATAAATTAAATTCTGCTATTCCTCAAGCCTATTTTGCTAAAAAGGAAGGTGTTGAAAGATTAACTACTGAAACCGGCGCTGGCCAATGGGGTACTGCATTATCTTTAGCATGTAATTTGCTTGGAATAGAATGTACAGTTTACATGGTTAAGGTATCTTTCAACCAGAAGCCAGACAGAAAAAACATCATGAACATTTATGATAGTAATGTATATGCTTCCCCAAGTGAAAACACCAAGGTCGGACGTGAGATTTTAGCCAATAATCCAGAACACCCTGGTTCATTAGGTGTAGCTATTTCCGAAGCTATGGAAGAGGCTTTGGAGAATGATGAAGTTAAATATTCACTGGGAAGTGTTTTAAACCATGTTATGTTGCATCAGACCATCATAGGTCAGGAACTTAAAACCCAACTTGAAATTGCAGAAGAAACCCCTGATGTGATGATTGCATGTGCTGGTGGAGGAAGTAATTTGGCCGGATCTTTATTCCCATTCATCAAGGACAAAATTGATGGAAATTCAGATACCCAATTCATTGCTGTTGAACCAAGCGCATGTCCTACATTAACTGAAGGTTCTTATGAATATGACTTCGGCGATACCAATGAATTCACTCCTATGCTCAAGATGTTTACATTAGGTCATGATTTCGTTGCCCCTACCGTTCATGCAGGCGGATTAAGGTATCATGGAATGTCTCCTATCGTTTCCCTTTTAACTAAGGAAGGATTTATTGAACCAAGATCTGCTCATCAAGTTGACTGTTTCAATGCAGGAATCACTTTTGCTCGCAATCAGGGCATTGTTCCAGCACCTGAAACCACTCATGCAATTAAAGTTGCAATTGATGAAGCATTAAAATGCAAAGAGACTGGTGAGGAAAAGACAATTGTCATGAACTTCTCAGGTCATGGAATGTTGGACTTGAAAGGATATGCAAGCTATTTTGCTGGAACCATGCAAAATGCTAAATAACTATTGAGCTTTCTTTAACTCTCTTTTTTTCTTTTTTTTAAATTTTCTCTCTTTATTTTTTTTAAATCTTTAATTAATCTTAATTTTATATTTATTTAATTAATATTTATTATTTTATAATTTTAAGATGCAAGTGAGTACTTACATTCGAAAAACTATTTATATGGGGTTGTATATATTATTAACTAGGTTTGAAGTGTTTGTTTCTTCGAACAAATGATTATAGGTGTGATTTTATGGTTGACAATGGGACAAGAGACTTGACTCATTAGGATTTTTAGTTAAATATTATAGATAAATTGTTTGGAGGTGTAATTATGGCTTTTATTGAATTGGTTGAAAAAATTCATCAAAATTTATGAATTTCTTATTAAATTTTATTCTTTTAATTTTTCTGCGACTTTCAGTATTTTATATCTTTTTTTTCCATAGTTATTTTTTTTGATTTTTTTAAATATTTTATTTACTTATAACTTATAACTTATTATTTTTTTTAGTTATAACTTATAACTAATAACTTGCAAGTGTTAACTAATAACTTATTTGTGAAAACAAATACTTTATAACGAAGAAG
>NZ_JAZNAN010000121.1:0-23602 GCF_045586545.1 Methanobrevibacter sp. | reverse complement strand
TTTCAATAATTATTGAAATGCTTTTGAAGAATGGTAAGTATGTAATTTATTCAGTTTTGAATATTTGGGTTGAAAAGATTCGCTTCAACAATTTTCGGCATATATTTATAATTTTTTTGACTTAAACTTATTTAAGAAGATGATTAAAGAGGTAGGACATGGCCAATTTTTGTACTAACTGTGGATCTAAATTAAGAAAGGACGACAATTTCTGCAGCAATTGCGGAACCAGAATAGACAAATCCTATATGGAGAAGAATATTCCTTCACCAAATCAGAACCCAGACAATATTGAAAAAAGAAAAGCCAAACAAAAACTTAATACAATTCTTGGAAGAGCATTGTCATTCGACAATGCTTTTAAAAAAACATTGGATTATTACGGTTTGGATTATGGTAAAACCAAAAAAGCCATCAGGCGACAGGTGGAAAAAGAAATCGATTCGGGTCAGATTACAAGCGGGGGTGTCGAATATAGGGTGAACCAGCTGATACTTGAATGCAAAAATAAAATGGATAAGGAAAAAGAAGAAAAACGGAAAAAATTGAAAATGATTGATGAACTACTTGAATCAGAAGAAATCAAATCAGAAATAAGAAAAAACAATATTGGCCAAAAATACGTAACTTCCATTAAAGACAATCTGAAAAATAAGTTAATTGATAGAAAAGAAAACATGGATGAAGATGAAATCAAATATTTCATAAAAACTGAATTGAAAAAAGAGAGAGAAGCACAGGAAAAAAGGATGAGGGAAGAACAGGAAAGAGCGAGGAAATTAGAGGAAGAAGCTAGAATCAGAAAAGAACAGGAAATTGTCCGTGAAAAAATGATAGCGAATGGAGAAGCAGGATATTGCGGTTTTGGATGCAGACATTTCTACGAAGAATTTCTTGATGAACATGGGGGGATAGTTGGTGATTTTGATTCTGGAGGAATGGTTGATTATTATTGCAGTTTAGGGCATTCTGCATTCCATGGAAAGTTTTGCGAATATTATGAAAATTGAGGTTCAAACATAATATCAATTTAAAATGAAATAATCCAAGAATTTGCATTAAAAAACGTCATTTGATTGTAATTATGATATTGTTTAAACCCAATATTTGCGAATAGTCGATCTTTTCTGAAATGTTTCTTAAAATAGCAATATTTGATTCCATATTCTCATCTTCCGTTATATCTATGCAGATTCCGGAATATTTAATTGAAATGAGAATGTAATCATCATTGTCCTTAATGATTACATCAATCAAATCTACTATCTCGTCATTAATATTGATAATTTGAACAACCATATCCTCAATTGCCATGCGGACCAGTAGGGATATCCTTTTGTCATTGAATAGCTTCTGAATATTTTCAGACAGATTAACGGCATCATCAATATTGCCGGTAATCGTATATTCAAATACTAATATTCCCTTATGTCTTCTGTTTAGGAAAAATCCTGAATATTCGCCATTGCTTCTGTGGGCAATGATTTTGGAATATATGAAAATGAACAGCACTGTTGCAAATTCAGAGACTACAAGTGAAATCCAAAATCCGTCAGCGCCCCATAATGCAGTTAATAGATATGCGAACAATACTGGGAAAATCAGCCCCTGAAGAAGAGTAATCATATTTGCCAATTTATTATACTGCACTGATTCGGCATAAAACATATATAGGCTGTTGACTGCAAATGCAATGAAACTGATGGAGAATATTCTTATGATGTTCATAATTACAGGAATATCTGAAGGGTTATTAACATTAAATAAGAACAATACTACCTGTGGGAACAGAATAAACAAAGCGGAAAAGAACAAAGCAAAAGCAACTACAATTTTGAGGGATCTTTTGGTTACATAATCCACACCATTGAAATCTTCCTCCTTATAATATACTGCAGAAATCGGCAGGATTGATTGAACAGCGCCTAAAATAAAGATATCCACCAAATATAATGCATTATAACACATATTATATGCAGATAATCCCATTTCCCCTAAAATTCCCGCAATTAAAGCATTTAACAGTATAAGTCTGATTGTAGTATACAATGGAATTGAAGAACCGGAAAATCCGGCCTTGCAGATATCTGCTAAATAGCCGATTATTTTTGAAGTTTTAATCTTTATGAATCTTAATGTTCTGTCCGATTTTACTAAATATATGGTTATGTAAATTGCAGATACAATATGGCCAATGGTTGTTGCGATTGCAGCACCGGAAATCCCCATATTGAAAAATTTCATTAGGATAACATCAAAAACAATGTTGACGACGTTGCAAAGCAAGAATGCCCTGAACTGCATATTGATGAAACCATCGGTTTTTATGAAATATGCCAAACAAACCATATAACATTCAAAAACTATGCCAAGAGCATAGAAAAAGAAATATTGGCCAACAAACGGTTTCAGTTGAGTGGAATTACATAGCAATTGAACATATGAGTCCTGAAAGATTATGGCTGAAAGAGTGATGATTAGTCCGACAATTATGGTTGCGATTATTGAAATCGTGAAATATGCGTTTCCTTTTTCATTATCGAAATCCGCCCGGGCCATTTTGCATAAGATACTTTCGCCCAAGCCTATCAGCCAGTAGACAGCATTGATAAAGGCAACTAAAGGTTCAATGCTTTGAACTACAGACAAAAATGTGGAACCCAAGAACATGCTGATGAAGAATGCATCTACAAGAATGGCAAAATTGCCTGCTATTGAAGCCATTAATGTTGGGAAAAACAATTCCCTGAACTTTCTGTTTAATAAATTAAAGTTTCGCTCATATGTCATGATATCCGAACACTATTCCTTAGATGCAATAACCATTCTATTCAATTTATGTATCGGCAATTCGATTTTGAAATCCAATAAAGTCAGTAATGCTTCAGCACCTAATCTTGAGTTAGGCATGAAGTCATAGGTTGTTTGTGGAATGAAAATTAATCCTCCCACTTTTACTTTATTGAATATATTTAAAAATATTCTGACGGTTTCATCATCCTTTTTATTTGAAATGCTCCTATTTAAATTCACCACTATGCAATCGAATTTCCCTTTGATGCCATCCAGATCTTCAAGCAAAACCTGGGATGTCTCCAAATTATCAATTATGCTTTCACTAACCAAAAGACAATTGCCATAAGCCTTGATGTCATTTATTAAAGACTCGATTTCACTTGAAATTTTATCTTCTTCAATATTTACCTCATCATGAAGCTCCTCACTAAGGACAAGTTGAAAAGCGCGTTTTTCAATGCTTCTTAAAAATTCAACATCCTTTTGAAGCTGGTTGGGGTCTTCATTAACAAGATATACAGTTCCTGCACTGGTTTCTAGGTCTTGAGTTTTAGAAAAACTTTTGAGGAGTTTCAATTGGATTGACGTTTGTTTTATAGTAACTTTTTAAATTAACCCCTATGGATTCCAGTGGAGAGGATTTTGCGATTAAATCTTTTGGAACACTGAGTTCTTTAATGCATCCATATGCATATAGATTATAACCCCTTTTACGTTCAAGATGGAATTTTTCATATCCTCATAGAAATCATCATATGAGCGATTGCTTGTCTCCATCAGTTTTGCATTGTCATCAATGCTCATATCATCATTTGAAATTAAATCCTGATTTAATACATCAGTTTGATTATCATTTGCCGAAACAGCAGTAATACTGAATAAAATGCATATGATAAGGATTAATACAAATATTTTGATTTAAACTTCATTTTAATCCTCCACTATTATGTTCTTAATTTTTTATAAGCCAATGCGGCTGCTGTAGATATAATCAGCATGCATATTGAAATTATTGTAGTTACAAGGTCAGTCAATACCAGGTCTTTGGCGAAGTAAGTGATTAGGACTATTGTCACAGGTATAAAGAACCACTGGGCAATATAAATTCTGTTGATGTTGCTGCTCAATATTGTAAATGCTTTGATGATTGCATCAGGCAGGAATTTTGCTGCCCAATAGCACAGTCCTATTACTGCATGAGCATTGATTATGCCGAATATTGCATCCAAAGTATTTAAGAAGTAGTAAAAGTGAACATCATCTGAAAAGACGCCTCTCCATAACTTTGAAGATACAAAGAAGTAAATAAAAGCAACAATTAACAAAATTGGCCAAAATTTAAAGAATTCGCCCTTATCCTTAGCTCGGATGATGTATTGTCCCCAGACATATCCCGCAATTGGGAAAATAAACCAATTGAATAAAGGAAAAGCTGTGTATTTGGTTCCGAAGAAGTAACCGAAGAATAAGTTTACAACAGGAATGCCAAAATCAGTGAATCTTAACAAAGTACCGAGTATGGACAATACAACAGCAATAACAATCAACTTCTTGTTTGAAACTTTGAATTTCTTTAGGATTCCCATTGTAACAAACGCCAGACCGGCGAATTCCAAGATATCAATGCAAAAGAGCAGGAGTCCACCTTCTAGTGGGAAAGGACTTGCATCAATACCAAGAGCTACAGCAAGAAAATGAGGTATAAAGAACTCGAACACATTTACCAGAATGCCTAAAAGGAATAATGTTATACCTCTTTTTATCATCAGGTCCCATTGGCTGTGCCTTGAGTATACCACACCAACACCCATACAAAACATGAAGATAATCGCAGCATAAGGCCTTCCTAACACATTACCAATTATAAAAGTATAAGTTGAGCTTAAACCATCATTATATCCTTGAACTACCATAACGGTATGCAGAAAAATCATGAATATGATAGCTAGGGCTTTGGCAATATCCAATTCGACTTGCCTGCCTACATTAACTTTTTCATCTGAAAATAAATTTGAAATATTCATAGTTATATATTTTTTAACAATTCATATATAATGTCAGGATTTATGAATAAAATACAATAATTATTATTTGGTTTTAGATTATTATAATGAAAATGAGGAATTTCATGATGATTCACTTGAATTTTTCAATAATAACATTGAAATTACAACTTGAAAGTGCATCACTATTAGAAAAAAGTTTGCTATAAATTATTGAAACATGATTAAAATGTAATTTCCAAAAAAAAGTTAATGAAAAGTATTATTAATAATACTCATCATCATCGTCTTCTTCTTCAACAAATCTTTCAATTTTCTTTATCCTATCAATTTTTTTGTTGATTTCCTCAATTCCTTCGCCTTCAATGGCTGAGATGAATATGGAATTCTCTTCATCATCTATATATTCGCTGAGGTATTCCCTATCCTCAACAAGATCCATTTTGTTAAACAGATATATGATAGGTATTTCAGAGAAGATTTTTTCAATCTGCTTTAATAGATTGTATTGATTGTCCAGGTGGAATCCGCAGGTTTCGGAGGCATCAAAAATAAACAATATTGCATCCGCCAGGTGTTCCAGTGCAACAATCGCATTCATTTCAATGTCGTTCATCTCTAGAACTGGTCTGTCAAGCAGACCTGGTGTATCGATAATTTGGATATGCTTCCAGTGCCTTTCAGTATGGCCGATTTGAATACCTTTGGTTGTGAATGGGTAATTTGCAACCTGAGGATCTGCACTGCTGAGCTGCCTTAAAAGGGTTGATTTGCCCACATTCGGAAAACCTGCAATAA
Source organism: Methanobrevibacter sp. (assembly GCF_045586545.1). Lineage (GTDB taxonomy): Archaea > Methanobacteriota > Methanobacteria > Methanobacteriales > Methanobacteriaceae > Methanocatella. The sequence continues at coordinate 18,005 of NZ_JAZNAN010000121.1, read as the reverse complement.
CGATTGTTGTTGCATCAAAGTCAATTGTCGGCATGTTTCTTAGGTTTTGCTTTGCAAAATCTAAAAAGTCAAGATCCTTTTTAATCTTACCCACAACTGAAGCTATTCTACCGTAGGCCTGTTTTTGAATTACACTGGCTTTTTCAGAAGGATTTTTCCTGATTTTAGCACCATATTCCTTTTCAAGTTGAGTTATAATTCCATACGCCCAGTTAAGTGCTCCAAGAGCTTGCTTCATATCGTCTACACCAACTGTAATGTCAATGTAGTCCTGATAAAATGGATGCAGGCTTTCGATTTCAGGAACTGCATCAATAATAGATTTTAATTTATCTTTAATAACTTGACAGGATGTAACAACTCTTCTTTCCTCGATTCTTTTACCTTTGAGGTGTTTTGGTATTTTTTGACTTCTAATTAAGTCCGCCTGTTTTTTACCTCTGCTGAATCCTTTGTCCAGTAATTCTTCAGGAGTAGGTATTGTCGGTATCATCATTGTAATCACTATTTAAAAATTTGTCCTTGGAATTTAGATACGTCACAGCTTTCATCCATCCAGCTGTCTGCACTGATTCCTGCTTTCATACATGTGTGCTCTAAAAAGTCTTCCACACTGAATTTGTTTTCTACTGCAACTTGAGGGAGCAATAATCCTCTTGAATAGCCTTTCTGCACAATCAATCCGTCACGGCCAATTTCAATCTCTTCAAAGTACTGATCCGGATGAGCTACATAAATCACTTCAGGTTTGGTCAAAACGGTCACTTCAAAATCAAGGCTTTCAAATTCATCAAGAGTTACTTGAGGAAATCTTGGGTCATTTACTGCTGCAGCTATTGCAACTTCCATTGTTGCGTCTATTGCAGGCAAAATAGGCTCGGGATATCCAATGCATCCTCTCAAGTAATTGTTTTTGTTCAATGTTACAAAAACGCCTAATTTTTCATCAAGTTCAAGCGGATAATCATTAGGTTTTTCCATTTTTTCTCCGTTTTCCAAATAATATTTAATTGATTCTTTTGCCAAATTTAATAAGTATTTTCCAGATTCTTCACTTACCATTATCCCATTCCTCCTACTAACGCATTTACAATTCTTGTGTGTGGTCCTCCATCACCTACAGGGGTGGTCTGACCATCTTTTCCACAGAATCCAACACTTAATTTAAAATCATTACCTATGGCATCAATGTTTTTCAAGGTTTCAAGTATGTTTCCTGATAGTGAAACATCCCTTAGAGGTGTTTCAATAGCTCCATCTTTAATCAAGTATCCTTCAGCGGCATTGAATTGGAATATGCCTTTTCCGGTATCGACTTGACCTCCTCTTGAACCTTTAAGATAGATTCCATCAGGAATATCTTCAATCAGTTCTTCAAATGTATTTTCACCTGGCTGCAAGAAGGTGTTGCTCATTCTTACAATCGGTTGGTCAGCTATTGCTGATCTTGCATTTCCGGATGATTTCATATTCAATTTTGATGAGGTTTCTCTTGAATTTAAAAGAGATATTAATTTTCCGTCTTTAACCAGTTGGTTAGGTTTTGTTTTTACTCCTTCCACATCATACGGGTAATATCCAAATCCTTCACGAAGGCTTGCATCATCAAAGATGTTCACGATGTCTGATGCAATTTGAGCTCCCATTTTATCCTTAAGGATTGAATCGTTTTGAAGGATTAAATCAGCTTCTACGGCATGGCCCAGTGCTTCGTGTATCAGCACTCCAGTTAGTTCAGGGTCAGCTATTACTGGAAATCTTCCGGAAGGTGCAGGCTCTGCATCAAGAAGCCTCACTGCCTTTTCACCGATGTTTCTTCCGAATTCTTCAAGGTCTGCTTCTTCAATTAGTTCATAGCCTCTTACTCCACCTAAACTGCCGTGGCCAAATTGGATTATTTCTCCATCGGTTGCAGAAGCGTTCAATGCCATTCTGCATCTGCTTGTATTGACTTGAATTTCACTTCCTTCGCTGCTCATGAATAGTTCGTTAACTTCACTGTCAACATAGCTTACTGTGGTACTGTTTACCTTTTCAATTGCAGCCGCATCATTGGCCTCACCCATCATATCTTTCTTCTCTTCAATAGATATGTCTTTAAAAGGTATTTTAACATCAACTGCGATTTTATCTTTAATCACTTCACTTTCGCTTAATGTCACGTCGCCTTTAAGTGAGTTTGAAAATTTGATAGCGGTTTCGGTAACTTCATTAATTTTGGATAAGTCTGTAGTGTATGCAAAACCCCATGCTCCATTGTTCAATACTCTTACTCTTGCAGATAAGCTCATTCCAGTATTAATCTCATCTACATCCCCATCTTTCATTAATATGGAGGTATTTTCGCCTTTTTCACTTCTGATATCTATGTAATCTACTTGGGGGCTTGTTTTTGCTATAACTTTTTCGAATAAATCAATGTATTCTTCCATTATATCACTCAATAAGATTAATCTATTATTAATTTTATATTACATATTAAATAAAAGTTTTTTATAGGAAGAGATATAATATAACAATTGTTAATAATTATTTTTTGGTGATTGTAAGATGTTTGTCGTTATTGGAACCGGTGCTGGCGGAGGACTATTGGCTCGTGAACTTGCAAAAGAAGGCAGGGAAGTTACAGTTTTAGAGAAAGGACCTTATATAAAATCAAAGGATGCATTTAACTATTATGATAAATACTCCAGTGATGTTGATTTGCTTACAACCACATGCATTGGAGGTGCTACAATAGTGGCTATGGCAAATATGGTAAGGGCGCTTGATGAAGAATTGCTGGACTTTGATGTTGATTTGACCGATGCATATGAATATGTAGAAGATTTGGTTGGAGTTCACCAGCTTGATGATTCGCACATAGGAAAAGGCACTCAGGCATTTTTGGATGCTGGCTACAAATTGGGACTCAAAACTCTAAAGATGCCAAAAGCTATCAGGGAAGAGGATTGCATTCAATGCGGCAAATGTGCATTTGGATGTTTTGCCGATGCAAAATGGTCCGGAAAGGACTTTGTTGATGAAGCGGTTGAAGCCGGCGCAACATTAATTACTGAAGCTGAAGTTACAGAAATAATTCATGAAAATGATATTGTAACTGGTGTAAAATATATAAAAAATGATGCTGAAGAGATTATCGAAGCAGATAAAGTCATTTTATCTGCCGGAGCAATAGGTTCAGCTTTGATTTTAAGAAAATCCGGAATCACAGAAGCTGGCAGGGAAATATTCTTTGATCCGTTCGTAACAGTTGGAGGATACATCAAAGACATTAACTTTAACACAGAAGTCCAGATGGCTGGGCTTGTAATTGGTGAGAACTTTGTTCTTTCACCTCATTTCTCATCATTCATCCGTGCAAACATCCCGGATGATAATGTTACAGATAACGATATTCTCTCAATTATGGTTAAAACAGCAGATGAATGTAAGGGTTATGTAACCGATGATGGTGATGTCGTTAAAATCAATACGATAACCGATATAAGATACTTGGCTGAAGGTGTAGCTACAGCAGGATTTATCCTAAAAGAAGCGGGAGTTGACCCAAACACAATAGGCTCAACAGTGTATAGGGGAGCACATCCTGGAGGAACAGCTCCAATCGGAAAAATAGTGGACAGCAACCTGGAAACAGAAATTTCCAATTTGTTTGTTTGTGATGCAAGCGTATTGCCAATATCTCCCGGTAAGCCTCCGATATTAACAATACTTGCATTGTCTAAAAGATTAGCAGATTATCTGAAATAGAAGTTATTCGAACTGTTTGTCGATATCTTCTGTTTTGATTAATTTTTCACAATAATGGCATCTGACAACAGGAGGATACTTATTAATTACATTAAATATTGGTGTAATAGGTTCATTCTTGTTGTTTGTAATGCATTTTGGATTTGTGCACTTGATAATTGATGTAATTTTATCCGGCAATTGTATTTTATCTTTTTTGATTGGTTCAAAGTTCCTGATAATATTGATTGTAGCTTTTGGAGCAATTAAAGCTATTTGATTCAATTCACTGTGATCAAGTTCCCGGTTTTCAATTTTAACTATGTCTTTTCTTCCGATTTCGGCTGAAGAAACATTCATAGCTACAGTGACGTTGGTAGTTTCATCATCGGGAAGGCCTAAAATTTTAAGGATATGCAATGCCTTATTGGCTGTAATGTGGTCAATTACAGTACCGTTTTCAATAGCTTTAATCTTAAGTTCACCTTTTTTGTTTTTTGCCATCATTTCACCGTTAATACATTTTCAAATCTTTCATTTCAATAATCGCTTCTGTGTCACGAACTAAAGTTTCAGGGCTTTTATCTTTGGTTGCAATAGCAAAGCTTTCGATTACTCTTGCCCCACGCATTTTAACTTTCTCTTCAAGTCTTTCAATGTTGCTTTCACCACGATTGGAATCCATTGTGGCAAATAGGATAACATCTTTTGCCCTTAAATCGCATCTGTCAATAATAGTTAAAATAGCAGGGGTAGGATTTCCAGACCATGTTGGAGTTCCAAAGTAAATTGTATCATATGCTCTCAAATCCACTCTTGCAGGAACAATGTCTGTTTTCTGTTCTCTGTATGCATTTATTGAAGATAATAATCTATTTTTCAATCCTTCACGATTCTTTAAATCATGAATTCTGACAAGGTCTGCATTTAAATTTTTAGCTAATGTTTTAGCAACCAAATCAGTTTTTCCCCCTTGAGAATAATAAACTATTATTCTTTTCATTTTATAATCTCCTAATTGTTTTAAGGATGAAGACCGAAGTGTGTTAAACCTAAACGTTCATCAATTCCGAGTAAAATGTTCATGTTTTGGATTGCTTGACCGGATGCGCCTTTAACAAGGTTGTCAATAGCAGATAACATTACAAGTCTTCCAGTTTCATCTATTTCAAATCCTCCAATGTGAACAAAGTTTGATCCTCTTACTGAACTTAAGTGAGGTATTTCTCCTTCATCCATAAGTTTGATAAAGTATTCGTCGCCATATTCCTTTTCATATAATTCTCTGATTTCATCAGGTGTAATGTCCAGGTGTTCTTCTTTTAAAAAGCTATGGCTGGTAGTTTGTATTCCTCTGTTTACTGGCACTAAGTGTGGGGTAAATGATACTTTAACATCTTCAAATCCATGCAATTCCTGTTGAATTTCAGACATGTGTCTGTGTGAAGAAATTTTATATGGATTTACATTATCTGCAATATTCGGGTAATGTGTAGTTGCGGATGGATTAACGCCTGCTCCGCTAACACCTGTTTTGGAATCGATAATGATTCTATCAACCAAATCGTTTTTGACTAATGGATAGGAGGATAGGATTGCACCGGTTGGGAAACATCCTGGGTTAGCCACCAATTTGGATTTTTTGATTTCGTCTCTATATAACTCAGGAAGTCCAAAAGCACCTTTATTTTCTTTGTCGGTGTGTTCCATGCCATACCATTTTTCATATACTGCAGTGTCTCTGTATCTGTAGTCTCCACTTAAATCAACTACCTTTGCACCAGTATCCAGGATTTCAGGGACGATTTTCATTGATGCCCCATGAGGGGTTGCAGTAAATACGACATCTGCATCTAGCTCTGAGGGACTTTTATTTTTGAATACAAGCCCTGAATCTCTAATGTGCGGATGAATTTCATGTGCTGGTGTTCCATCATATTGTCTTGAAGTAATGTCTGTAATTTCCACTTCAGGATGGTTTAAAAGCATTCTTAAAAGCTCTCCGCCAGTATATCCGCTTGCTCCTATAATTGCTACTTTAAACATTTCATAATCTCCTTAATCTTCACAGTTGTCTAATATTTTTCCTTCAAAGTCAGTATTTTTGATTTTTTTAATAATTTTACAGCTGCTGTCTAGTTCATCTTTGTGATAAACCTTTACGCGCTGTACTTTTGCTTTAAGACCTCTTTCATCCACAGCCTTCTGTAGTTTTTCAACATTATGGGTCTGGTCAGGTCCGATAGCTATTATGTCTGGGTCAATTTCTTTAACAATCTTAAAGATGTCCCCTTCTTCATTACCAAGATAAGCTTCATCAACGGGTTTTAACATTTTAATCAATTCTAGACGTTGGTTTTCACCAACAATCGGGACTCTTTTTCTTTTCTCAACAGTTGAGTCACGTGCTACAACAACGTATAATTTGGAATTGTATCCTCCAAGATTTTTTGCTTCTTCTAAGTATACTCCATGTCCCGGATGGAGCAAATCGAATGTTCCACTTGCCATTACTTTTTTCATCTAATTACCTCTTTTGGTATTTTAAAGCTTCAGTTAAATCAATTTTATCTTTGTATAGTGCAGAACCGATTACAACTCCTTCCACACCGCTTTCATTTAATTTTTTAATGTCCTCTATTGTAGTTATTCCTCCTGAGTATACTATTGGAATATCTACGGATTTCTTCAACTCTTCTACAGGTTCTGTGTAAAATCCACCTAAAAGTCCTTCAACATCAACATTTGTAAATAATATGCTTCCAGCGCCATGCTCTTTAAACTCGGCTGAGAGTTCCACAGGGCTTTTATCAATCTTTTCCTGCCATCCCTTGATTACAACTTTATTGTCTTTGCTGTCAAGTGAAATCATTATTCTGTCAGAACCGTATTCGTCTGATAGTTGTGTAATGGTTTCCGGGTGTTGAATTCCCATTGTCCCGATTATTACTCTTTCAATGTCTAAATCTAATAGTTCTTGGGCATATTCGACACTTCTGATTCCTCCGCCAAGCTGAATTGGGACACTAACTTCATTTAGGATTTTTTTTATAATGTCAAAGCTGGCAACGCCATTTATTGTTCCATCCAAATCAATTACATGGATGTTTTTTGCTCCTAAATCCTCCCAATGTTTTGCAACTTTTTCAGGATTTTCTATTTCAACCATTTCACTTCCAGGTTCGCCTTGAACAAGCTGAACACATTTTCCATTCTTAATGTCAACTGCAGGCATTATTAACATTTCATCTTTTTTAAATGACATTTGGATTTTTTCCTGTAAACTTTTATTATAGTATACTTTTTGTTTTGAAATGTTTTATATCTATTGATTAAATTTTTTTAGGCATACCTAAATTTTAAATACTTTAATTAATATATCATAAAATAGATAAATTAAATTTAAGAAGGCAATATTAATGAGTACAATAATTGAATTTAAAAATGTTGATAAGATTTATAAATCTGGAGATCACATTTTAAAAGCTATGGATAGCGTCAACTTCACAATTGATGAAGGAGAATTCGTTGTAATTCTAGGTCCGTCAGGAGCAGGCAAATCAACACTCCTGAACCTTTTAGGTGGCCTTGATTCCGTTACCTCTGGTGAGATTATTGTCAAAGGTAATCATGTAGAATCATTTAATGATAATCAGTTAACCACTTACAGAGCCAAAAATGTGGGGTTCATTTTCCAGTTTTATAATCTGATTCCAAACTTGACAGCTCTAGAGAATGTTGAGCTAATGAAAGACATTGTAGATGTAAATATAAACGGCTTGGATGTTTTGGACTCAGTCGGACTTAAAGACCATGCCAGTCAGTTTCCCGCACAGTTGTCCGGTGGAGAACAGCAAAGGGTATCAATTGCAAGAGCAGTTGCCAAACAGCCTACAATGCTTTTATGTGATGAGCCAACAGGAGCACTCGATTCTAAGACCGGTGTTTTAATTCTTAATTTGCTTCAGGATATGAGCAATAGCAAGGGAACTACCGTTGTTATTGTTACACACAACGCTATTTTGGCTGAAGCGGCGGATAAGGTAATCAGGATTAAAAACGGTCAAATTGAAAGTATTGTCCTTAATGATAATCCAAAAAAGGTCACTGATTTGGAATGGTGAGCGTATGCTTTTCAGAAAGATGTTGAGAGACATCCGCAAGCATAAGACCCAATTCATATCTATTTTTTTAATGGCATTTTTAGGCGTTTTTGTTTTTGCAGGTGTCGGCGGAGAATCAGTAGGCCTTGAAGTCAATAGTAATCAATATTATGAAGATACCAACCTGGCTGATGGTTGGATTTATTCAAACTATATTAATGACATGTTCCTCTATCAGGTAGACTGTTTAGGAGCAACCACTCAAATGGAAAGGCAGCTAGTGGTGGACTCGGTTGCGGACTTTTCAAATGACCCCGAAATCACACTGCATTTTGTGGAAAACAACACTATTTCAAAATTCTATCTGGTAGAAGGCAAACCATTAAACATCAATGACAGTGATGGTGTATGGCTTGACAAGAGCTTTGCGGATGCCAAAAACTTAAAGGTCGGCGACAACATCACCTTCGAGTTTGAAGGCTATAAAATAGAAAAGGAGATTAAAGGTTTAGGTTATTCTCCGGAATATGTTTATCATGCTTCAAAGTCATCCGTAATTCCCGATTTTTCTAAGTTGGGATTTGCATACATGTCTTATAAGGCATTTCCAGGGGATATGGTTCCATATAATGTTTTGAATGTCAAATTTGACGGAACTGCAGAAAATTATAATGAATTATTGTCCTATCATTTGGATGGTTATTATAACTCATTTGTTGAAAGGTCAGAGCACACTAGCGTAAGCCAGTTTTCAGAGGAAATGGATCAGCACAAGATGATGTCAGGAATTTTTCCGGTTGTATTCATCCTGATTGCAATGTTGATCTTATTAACAACAATGACAAGGATAATTGCACATCAGAGAACTCAAATTGGTATCTTAAAGGCTTCCGGTTTTAAAGACAAATCAATAATGTTTCATTATGTTTCATATGGGTTCTGGCTGGTTTTGATAGGTTCCATTTTAGGTTTGATTATCGGTCCGTTGACACTGCCTAAGCTATTCTATCCAACAATGAGCGCTACCTATATCCTGCCTTCATGGGAACCTGCATGGAGTATGGATTTTGTCTATGTTGCATTAGCAATGGTTTTGATGTCTGTATTGGTATCATATTATGCGGTTAAAAGTATTTTCAATGAAAATCCTGCAGATACAATAAGGCCAAAAGTTCCTAAAGTTTCAACATCAGGATTTATTGAAAAACTAGGTTTCTGGAAACATTTGTCATTCAACGCTCGTTGGAATTATCGTGATGCCAAAAGAAATAAGTTCAGAGGTTTGATGACAATAATAGGAGTAATCGGCTGTACTGCACTTTTGGTCTCAGCATTTGGAATGTATGATGGAATGAATGACTTAAAGGAATGGGAATTTAACCAGATTAACCACTATGATTCAAAACTGGTCATTGATGATGAAGCAAGCCTGTCTGATATCGATGATGTGGCAGAAGATGTAAATGGAGATAAGATAATGGAAGGAGCCATTGAAATCGAAGCAGGTTCGGTGAAAAAATCAGGTTCGCTTCTGGTTTTAAATCACACAGATTTGGTAACACCGACTGATTACAACTGGAATAGGATAGACATAGCCGATGATGAGGTTTCAATTTCACAGAAAATGGCAGACATGTTGGGAGTAGATGTAGGAGATACCGTAAAATGGCATATCATGGGTTCAGACAAATGGATTAAAACAAAAATCGATAAAATCCATGCAGACCCGACATCTCAGGGATTTATAATGTCTGCAGATAAACTTGAAGACTTGGATTTAAACTACACTCCAACCAGTATCGTAACAACAGAACATGTTGATAAGAATTATTCTGCAATTAAAACAGCCAACTCAATGAAAGACATGACTGGAAGCTGGGATGAGCTAACAGAAGCAATGTGGCTATTGATTTATATTTTAATATTCTTTGCATCACTTTTAGCGGTTGTGGTATTGTATAACCTAGGATTGCTGTCCTTTACTGAAATTGAGCGCGAAATAGCTACTTTAAAAGTTTTAGGTTTTAAAACAAGAGCTCTTCGAAAGCTGCTTCTAACACAGAACCTGTGGTTTACAACTATCGGTTTCATATTGGGAGTTCCAGTCGGTTATTATATATTAAAAATAATGTGGGAATCTTCAGGAGATTCATTTTATGTCCTGCCTTCAATATCCCTTGCAAACCTGATAATAACTGCTGTGATAACATTTACATTATCCGTACTTGTAAACTTAATGTTTTCACGTAAAATTAAGAATCTGGATATGGTCGAGTCTCTAAAAGGTGTTGAATAGATTACTATTCACACTCATTTAGTGACAAAACCTTTAAAAGCCATTATTTTTAATTATTATTTAAAGGTGATATTATGGTTGAAGTGACTGCAGAGTCAAAATATATGGATTTACTGAATACTTATCCTTTACTAAAGAGAGACCTGGCCAGGAAAAACTGGAAATTTGAATTTTTAGTGACTCCGATGGGTAAAATTTCACTGTGGGAAGCTAACCTTGCGGAGGTAAGCGAAAAGGCAGAATTGTCTGTTGAAGAAACAGTTGAATTATTTAATGAGTTGATTAACTCATATTAATTCTATTTTTTTTGTAATTGATATATATCACAATTTTTAATTTAGTTACAATACTTCAAAGCTCGCTGTTAATGTAAATGGCTATTAATATTTTTCTAATTTAGTCGTTAATATCTCAGTTTAATCAATCATTTTTGTAATTTAAAAGAGGTTTTTTATATTTCATTTTTCTAATATTATATCATGTCATTATCTAAAAAAATGCTGAGAGATATAAAAATCAATAAAACGCAGTTTCTTGCAATATTTATGATGGCATTTTTAGGTATTTTTGCATATTGTGGAATATACGGAGAGTATTATGGGTTAGAGCAAACTTCTGCAGATTTTTACGCTCAAACTAACCTTGCTGATGGATGGGTTTACAATACGGATTTCGATGACTCCTCTGTTGAGAAAATCGGCGAATTTACCACACAAACCGACAGACAAAATGTTGTCCGATCCGTAGCCAGCATGGAAGGAAAACCCGATATAACGCTGCATTTTACAGAAAAAGGAACAATTTCCAAGTTTTATACAACTAAGGGCGAAGATTTTAATCCTGATGATGATTCGGGGGTCTGGCTGGATGAGCGTTTTGCTGAAGAGCGGAATTTGGATGTAGGAGATAAGATTACTTTTGAATTTGATGATTATAAAATCAAAAAGGAAATTAAGGGAATTGGTTATTCTCCGGAGTATATCTATGAAGCTTCCACCAGCACATTAACCCCAGATTTTTCCCAGATGGGTTTCGCATATCTTTCATATAAGGCATATCCTAGTGATTTAGAATATAACACTCTACTTGTAAAATACAATAGTTCAGATAATGACTTTAAAGATAAACTAGATGATTCAATTGATTATTTGTCTTTTACAAAACAGGAAGACCAAATAAGTGTGTCCAAATTTTCCGATGAAATGGGACAGCACAAGATGATGGGTGATGTGTTTCCAATTGTTTTTATTATTGTAACATTTCTGACTCTCCTTACAACAATGACAAGAATAGTTTCACATCAAAGAACCCAAATCGGAATCTTGAAGGCAGTCGGTTTTAAGGATAGGACAATTATCCTGCATTATTTGTCATATGGATTTTGGCCGGTTCTGGCCGGAGCGGTTTTAGGTTTAATTACCGGACCAATGATTATACCGAGAATGTTTTATCCGACAATGACAAAAACTTACAGTCTGCCCGTCTGGAACCCTGGGTTTGACATGAGTTTTGTATATCTTGCATCTTTGATGGTCATTCTATCTGTTTTTGTAACTTATATGTCTTGCAGAAGAATTTCAAAGGAAAATCCCGCCAATACAATGAGGCCGAAAGCTCCTAATCTATCTTCAAAAAGCTTCATTGAAAGGTCTGCTCTTTGGAATCGTTTGAGTTTCAACATTCGCTGGAACATAAGGGATGCAAGGATGAATAAGTTCAGGGCGTTCATGGTAATAATTGGAGTTATGGGATGTGTGGGCCTGTTGATTGCGGCATTTGGTATGAACGACAGTATGGACGAGTTGAAATCATGGGAATATGATGACATAAGCCATTTTGAGTCTAAACTGCAAATTTCAAATAATGCCAATCCATTGGAATTGTACTATATTCTAAATGAGACCAATGGTAGTTTTATCATGCAGCAGTCAATCGAAATCAAGGCAAATGGCATAGAAGACATGGTAGGACTGTTGGCAACGAACAATACCGATTTGATATCCTATACAGACAGCAACAGAAATCCAATTGACATTGATGAAGGGGATGTTTCAATATCAACTAAACTTGCCGAGAAGTTTAATCTGACTATTGGAGATAAGATTAAATGGCATATTGTAGGTGAAGATAAGTGGGTAACATCAAAAATAGGCCAAATCCATTCAGAACCTATTTCACAGGGTTTAATAATGTCTCCGGATACTCTGGAAGACCAAGGGCTTAATTTCACACCAACAAATATTTTAACTTCTGAAAAATTTGGTGAAAACTTTGATTCAATTAAATCAGTTACAAGCATCGAAAAACTTGAAAAAAGCTGGGATCAGATTATCACCGCCGTAATGATGATGGTCTATGTAGTGACAGTTGTGGCAGTGGCGCTGGCAATTTTGGTTTTATATAATTTGGGAATTCTTTCATTTACAGAAATGGAGAGGGAAATTGCAACGTTGAAGGTTTTGGGTTTTAAGACAAGAGTCTTAAGAAAGCTATTGTTGACTCAAAATCTAATCTTTACGGCCATTGGGTTTATTTTAGGGATTCCTCTTGGATTTTACTTCATGACACTGATGATGAATGCCGCTGGAGATTCCCTCTATTATGTTCCGACATTGACATGGGGAAATATTCTATTGACTGCTTTCATAACATTTACAGTATCGATTGCCGTTAATCTGATGTTTTCAGATAAGATAAATGATTTGAATATGGTTGAAGCACTTAAGGATGTTGACTAGTTCATATTTACCATATATAAGGCAAAATTTTATATTTAACCTTTTCTTTATATTCTTTATAGCCTTTTAATTCATTTTCTAATACTTTTTCTTCATTTTTAATTCTAAATAATATAATTAAAGGATAAATTAGCATGATGACAAATGAAAAAATTGAATCCAGTATCAATGGCATAGATAGGAATAGAAAAATTGTAGATGTATACATCGGATGTCTGACAATCCCATATAATCCGCTGTCAACCACTTTTTGATTCTCGCTCACTTCAACTGTACGTGAAAGATACGTATTTTCTCTCAATACCTCAGCATACATGATATAACTCAATAAAAATATTATTGAGGCTATAATAATTATTGTTTGAGGAAGTTTGAACCATCCGAATCTGAAATTTAGTCCGGCTACAATAAATGCTAAGAAAAACATTATCCCACTAATGAAAATAACAATCTTCTGTTCATTTTCCTCTTCTTTTGCATTCAATCTTCTTTTTAAAAGGTCAGGGGATTTAATGAACATGATGATTCCTGCAATAAGCATTGGAACAAACAATAAAGCTATGAATAACCACCCATTGTAGTAATTTAAAGATCCTGCAGGTATAAATAACAGCAAGCAGATTATTATCAAACCAAAAAGGAATTTAGTTAACGCTTGGGAAAATAATTCTCTATCCATTATATCACTACTCAATATTATGTTTTTTATGCTATAAACAATTAATAAGATGTCAACATTATTTTTTTCATACTCAAACCATACTAATTTTTATATGACTTATTGTAAATTACTTATAGAAGGTGATAACATGTTTAGGGATATCATCGGATATGTGCTTGGTTTAGTTATCTTTATAATTGGAATTCCTTTTGTCATGTATTTGGCTTCAGGAAGTCCTAGTTTAGCGCAAATAACCTTAATCCAATGGATTTTATTAATTTTATTGACTATTTTTGGGATTGGATTAAGTATTTGGTCAATAGTTTATATGAAAAATGTTGGTAAAGGAAATCCCTTTGATGCCTTTAATCATGAAGTTGCACCAAGAACAAGCTCATTGATGACAAATGGGCCTTATGGGATTTGCAGAAACCCGATGCTTTTGGGAGTATTTATCTATCATTTTGGTGTTTTAATAGCTCTTTTATCCTTGGGAGCAGCGATAATTTTCATAATAGAAATTTTAATAATGAATGTTCAAGTTAAAAAAGAGGAACAAAGATTAAGAAATGATTTCGGAAATGAATACATTGAGTATACAAAAAGGGTTAAAAGATTTTTGCCATTTTAGAGGTGTTTAAAATGAACAAATCAATAATTGCAATTGTTTTAGTTCTAGTGGCTATTTTAGCCATTGTTTTAGTGCATGCCGGTGATGACTCATCAGTTGATGATGGAAACAGGACAATATTGAATGTGTCATCTGAAGGGCCTTATAAACTTTCTGAGATAACACAGGAGATTAGAACTCATGAATATTATAAGGGCTATGATAATGAGACTTTAGAGTGGATGGAATCATTGGGAAATAAATACGTATGGAATTCTCATGATGCGTTCGTCATAATGGATAAAGGGGATGCTGATAAAATTCCAACACAATTTGTCTGTGATGCATCTTTTTATGAGATATTTTCATGCAATGTCATTGAAGAGCATTCCCTTGGTTATGGAGATAATCTTAAGGATGTTTTATATGTTAAGAATGTAAAATATATCGGTGAAGATGTTATCTATTATGAGGTTTAAGGTGATAATATGGAAGACGTTTTAGAATGGAAAGGGATAAATGGACAGCTTGTAACTTTCAAAAAAGAAGTTGGAGATGCTCAAAAGATTACATTTGTCGGATCTCCAGGAGTTTGCACTCCATTTGCGGAGCTGTTGGCATATGTCGTTAGAGATAGGGAAACTCATTTCATCCCATTGCTGGATGCAGATGACTGCCATCAGTTTGAAGCTAAACCTTATGCTATGGTTTTGAAAGATGAGGTTTCCAACCCTAAAGACTCTGATGCAGTAGTGTTATTGGGTGGTTTGTCCATGCCAAAATATGATGTCGATACAGAAGATGTAAACGCTTTGGTTGCAGATATTCTAAAAGAAGACGGACAATTAATGGGCGTTTGCTTTATGGACATGTTCGCTAAAGCGGGATGGCTGGAAAAAATCGATTTTGATTGTGTAATTGATGGAACATTAACTGGTGTTGTTAAAAAATAACACCTTTATTTTTTTAAAATAACATATCACAA
This sequence comes from Methanobrevibacter sp., assembly GCF_045586545.1. GTDB lineage: Archaea > Methanobacteriota > Methanobacteria > Methanobacteriales > Methanobacteriaceae > Methanocatella. The sequence continues at coordinate 2,880 of NZ_JAZNAN010000121.1, read as the reverse complement.
TATCATGATATGACAACATTTAAATACATAAACATATCATAATATGTAAATATATAATATATGTGATGACTATGGAAAATAATAATCTTGAAAACAATAACGAGGGAATGTGTGAAGTATTCGATTCTCATGAAGATGTTGTTCGTCGTGTAAAGGAACGTATACCTGATGAAAGTGAATTCACTGAGTTATCTGAATTCTTCAAAATATTCGGAAATCCTACAAGATTAAAAATTATTTCCCTGCTTGCAATCGAAGATTTGTGTGTTTGCGATATTTGCGAAGCACTTGATTTAAACCAAACAACTGTTTCAAATCAGTTAAGGATATTGCGTGCAAATAATATTGTCAAATACCAAAAAGAAGGTAAAATGGCAAGATACTCTCTTACAGACCTTCACATAGAAATGATTTTCAAAGTAGGTTTAGAACATATATTAGAATAATTTTTAATTGGTGATACGATGGAGAATAGATGTTATGATGCGGATTGTGATGATGAAAACTGCCATAATCCAGAACATTTTAATTACATCTGTTTAGATCCTAATTGTGATGATATTCACTGTGAAAATCCTGATCATTATGATAAACAGTTGTTAAGAGATTATCAAGAAAAAACTGATTTAAGTGTGTATGACCACAGAGAAGAAATTGATTATGATGAAGATGTTGACATAAATCTTTGCGGATGTCCTGATTGTGCAGATGATGATGGACATGGCCACGACCATAGCCATGAGCATCATCATGATCACGACCATCATGGACACGAGCATGAGCATCATCATGATCATGACCATCATGGACACGAGCATGAGCATGAGCATCATCATGACCATAAAGAAAATGTTTGCACTGATGATGATTGCGGTTGTCATGACCACGACCATGATGATGTTGAGTTCAGTCTTTGTGCTTGTCCTGATTGTGCAGATGAAGATGACCATGATCACGGCCACGAACACTCACATGGTGATGGAGAATTATTGGCTGAAGGAAAACCTTTAATCGCAAATAGGCCAATTCAAATCATCGTTGCAAGTGGAATTCTCTTTGTTTTAGGCCATATTTTTGAATGGTTATCATTTGACCCTACAATAGTAACTATCACTTATATGATTGGTGCGGTTATTGCAGGTTATGAAATAGCTGTTTTGGCTTATAACTCATTAGTTAAAAGGCACACAATTGGTCCTGCAATGTTAATGTGTATTGCATGTGTAGCATCATTTATTATAGGCCATCCTGAAGAGGGCGCAGCTGTTACTTTCCTTTATTATATTGCGGAATTCTTGGAAGACTACGCTGAACATAGGGCAAAACGCTCAATAAAGTCTTTAGTTGAAATCGCTCCTGATACTGCAAGAGTCAAAGTGGGGGATAAAGAAGAAATCAGAAACGTTGATGAAGTGGAAATTGGCGATATTGTTATTGTAAAACCTGGGGACAAAGTGCCTTTGGATGGTGAAGTAATTTTAGGTTCATCATCAATAAACCAAGCTTCAATTACTGGTGAAAGCGTTCCCGTTTTAAAAGAAGTTGGAGACAGCGTATTTTCTGGAACAGTTAATGAAGACGGTTATCTTGAAATTAAAGTAACCACAGCCGCTAAGGATTCAGTCATCTCAAAAATCGTAACATTGGTTAAAAGATCACAGCTTAACAGGTCCGAAACTGAAACTTTGGTTGAAAAGGTGGCAAAATATTATACTCCAATAATGATGGTTGCCGCAGCCTGTGTTGCATTCATTCCGCCATTGTTATTCGGCCAGCCATTAGTTGATTGGGTTTATAAGGCTCTTTCACTTTTAGTAATCTCATGTCCTTGTGCATTTTTAATTTCAACACCTGTGGGAATGGTGTCTGCCATTACCTCAGCTACCAGAAACGGTGTAATCATTAAGGGAAGTACCTACGTTGAAGAGATGCGTAATGTTAAGGCAGTAATATTCGATAAGACAGGTACTTTAACAGAAGGAAAACTGGCATTCAGTGATGTTAAAGTCCTTGATGAGAACTACTCCGCTGAAGAGATTGTCAAGATTGCTGCTGCTTTGGAATTCCAGTCTTCACACCCGATTGCTCAGGCAATTGTAAACTATGCTGATGAAAATAATATCATGTTTGATACAATTGAAGACTTTAAGAATGTTCCGGGCAAAGGTATTGTAGCCAACATTAACGGTGAGCAATACTATGCAGCAAACGAATCTTTGATTGAAGGAAGTTCATTTAATGTTTCAAGAGATGAAATCAATAGCTATTCTGCTGAAGGTAAAACCGTTGTTTTTGTTGGAAACGCCAAAAATGTCATTGGTTTAATAACAGTATCCGATAAAATTAGGTCAAATGCTTCAGAAGTCATTGCTGATTTGAAAGACAAAGGTGTAGAGACTGTAATGCTTACCGGGGATAATAAGATGGCGGCAAAAAAAGTTGCTAGTGAAATCGGTATTCAGCATGTTTTCTCAGATCTGCTTCCTGAAGATAAATTGAACATTTTAGATACAATCAGAAATAAATTTGGTGACGTGGCTATGGTTGGTGACGGCATTAACGATGCACCGGCTCTAGCACGTGCAAATATCGGTATTGCAATGGGTGCGGCAGGTTCAGACGTAGCTATTGAAACAGCTGATGTTGCATTGATGCAGGACGATATTTCAAAGCTTCCATATTTATTCTCTTTAAGCCATAAGACTATGGGTATCATTAAACAGAACATTACTTTAGCTATTGCAGTTAAATTATTATGTGTAATCCTTGCTATTTTAGGTATTATCACATTAATGATGTCTGTTGGTTTTGGAGACTTAGGTTTAACATTGTTTGTTATCTTAAACTCATTTAGAATTGGAATGGTGAAAGATCCACTAT
>NZ_JAZNAN010000120.1:0-32704 GCF_045586545.1 Methanobrevibacter sp. | reverse complement strand
TTTTATAAAATTTAAATTTTAAAATAAAATTATTTAAAAATAAATTAATACAAGTAATTTTAAGACAAACAACGTATTTTAAATAAGAATTGAAAAAGTGTCAAAACCGAAACCTTTATATAGTAAAACATACACAGATATGTTTGTCAATAAAGTTACAAAAAGTAACAAAAAGATTGACACAATTTACATTTATTACATTACAGCCAAAAAGGAGATGATAATATGGCAGAAAATGAAATCACACTAAAAGTTGCAGAAGCAATTTCACAAAAAGACGTTGGTCAAGGAGTGGCAAGACTTGATCCGAACGTCATGGACGATTTAGGAATCAAAGAAAGAGACTTGATTGAAATTGTTGGAGAAAAAAGAACTGCAGCTATCGCGCTTCCCTCTCAAACCGATATAGGTCTTGGAGTTATAAGAATTGACGGACTGGTCCGTAAAAATTCCGGAGCAACAATCGGCGGAGAAGTCACAATTAAAAAAACACAAGCGACAGAAGCAAAAAAAGTCGTTTTAGCACCTATTGAAAACAACATCCGTGTACAAGGAGATGTACGTGGACTGTTTGCCGGAAAGGTAATGATGCAAGGTGACATAATCGGATCACAAATCAGAGCCCCTAGACCAAGCATGGGCTTCAACAGTCTGTTTGAAGAATTGATGGACTTCACACCAACCATGAAAGAAATCAAATTCGCTGTTGTGTCAACCAATCCGAAAGACATCGTCATTGTCGGTCCAAATACCGAAGTACAATTACACGAAACCCCAGTTGATGTAAGCAAAATCGAAGGTGTCGGAAACCTAGTAGACGTAAGCTACGAAGACATTGGCGGTTTAAAAGAAGAGGTTAAAAAAGTAAGAGAAATGATTGAAATTCCTCTTAAAAGACCAGAACTCTTTGAAAAACTAGGTATTGCACCGCCAAAAGGAGTATTGATGCATGGCCCACCAGGTACTGGTAAAACATTACTGGCTAAAGCGGTAGCCAGTGAAAGTGATGCTCATTTCATTGCAATAAACGGCCCTGAAATCATGAGCAAATATGTGGGCGGATCCGAAGAGAACTTAAGGGAATACTTCGAAGAAGCAGAAGAAAACTCTCCTTCAATCATATTTATCGATGAATTAGATGCAATTGCACCAAAAAGAGAAGAAACAAATGGGGAAGTTGAAAGAAGGACCGTAGCTCAACTTCTTACATTAATGGATGGCCTTAAATCCCGTGGCCAAGTCGTAGTGATTGGTGCAACAAACAGACCAGATTCTCTCGACCCAGCATTAAGAAGGCCGGGAAGATTTGACAGAGAAATCGAAATAGGAGTACCTGACTCAGAAGAGCGAAAAGAAGTACTTGAAATACACACCAGAAACATGCCTCTTGCAGAAGACGTTGATTTGGACAAAATCGCAAATACAACCCACGGATTTGTAGGAGCTGATCTTGAATCATTATGTAAAGAAGCTGCAATGAGGGTAGTCAGAAGAATTTTGCCAGAAATCCAGAACGACGAAGAAATTCCAAAAGAAGTAATGGAAAAAATCGTTGTTACAGGCGACGATTTCAAAAATGCACAAAAAGAAATCCAACCTTCAGCTTTAAGAGAGGTTCTTGTCCAAATCCCAGATATCAAATGGGATGATGTAGGTGGTCTTGAAGACGTAAAACAAGAACTTAAAGAAGCTGTTGAATGGCCATTAAAACACCCTGAAACCTTCCAACGCTTAGGAATTAGACCTCCAAAAGGAACATTGCTTTACGGAATTCCAGGAACTGGTAAAACTTTGCTTGCAAAAGCAGTTGCAAGTGAAAGCGAAGCGAACTTCATTTCTGTCAAAGGTCCTGAACTCTTATCCAAATGGGTCGGAGAATCTGAAAAAGGTGTCAGAGAAGTATTCAGAAAAGCAAAACAGGCTTCACCAACAGTGATCTTTTTCGATGAAATCGATGCTATAGCCAGCGCACGTAGCGGAAATGATACTGATAGCGGCGTGACCAAAAGAGTTGTAAATCAGCTTCTAACTGAAATGGACGGTTTGGAAGAGCTTGAAGATGTTGCAATCATTGCAGCAACCAACAGACCTGACATTTTAGATGCAGGACTAATGAGACCTGGAAGATTCGACAGACACATCCAAGTCAAAGAACCTGATGAAGAAGCAAGATTAGCAATATTCAAAGTACACACCAAAGACATGCCTCTTGCAGAAGACGTTGATCTTAAAAAATTGGCTAAAAACACTGACGGATACGTTGGAGCAGACATTGAAGCAGTATGCAGAGAAGCAGCAATGCTTACTTTAAGAGAAAACCTCGATGCTAAAGAAATCCCAAATAAATACTTTAAAGACGCAATCGATAAAGTGAAGCCTGGAAATAACACACCAGATGAACAGTTAGTTCAATATATGTAGGGAAGAACCATAACTTCCCTCCCTCCTCTTTATTATTTATTTGATTTCTAACCATATTCCGGGAAAGATACAGACATCTTTCCCACAACCTCCTATTTAACTAATTCTCTCTACCAAATTGGGAAGATATGGAATCTTCCCACAACCTCTATTTGAATACTATTTTTAACAAACGATGACAACTTTAAATACTCATTTAACAATAGTTAAAATCATGAGCGAACATATTATCGAAGCATTAGGATTGAGCCAAGTAACCATTAAAGATGGTAAAGTTGTAGATGTTACCGAACCCCAGGTTGAGTACTGTCCTCTTTTTGATCACCATAGGGGAATCAAAAAACTAACTAAAGAAGTGGTTGAAAAAAACATTCAGTTCAGAATTGATGATTTTGGAATGTGTACTCCTAATCGCCAATTAAGAATGAAAGATTTCTTAAGCTTTGGAATTTCAGAGATAATGTGCACATTACTTGATGAAAATGCAATTGACTCCGTAGTAATGGTATTGGAAGGCTGCGGAACAATAATAGTTACAGAACCTGAACTCGTACAGGGAATTGGAGGTAGAGTTTCAGGACTTGTTAAAACCAGCCCGATTCCAGAACTGATACCTGAAATTGGCGAAGAAAATATTGTTAATCCTGAAACCGCTGAGATAAATCAGATTAAAGGTATCGAACTTGCAATCAAAAATGGGTATAAAAACATTGCAGTCACTGTTGCACTAGCTAGTGATGCGGAAGGAATTGAAAAGTTAAGAGAAGAGAATCCTGATGTTAATATATATGTTTTTGTAGTGCATACTTCAAAAAGAACTCCTGAAGAAGCCCGTGCATTGTTTGACGTGTGTGATGTTGCAACAGGCTGTTCATCTAAAAATATGAGAAAGATTGGTGAAGCTGAAAGTATAAAGACTGTAGGACAATCCATTCCGATTTTTGCCCATACTGAAAACGGTAAGAAGTTTCTAGAGATGCGTCTAGAAAGAATTGGAGGGGAAAAACCTAAAAAGGACGATCCAGATTTGCCTTATCCATTAATTTAAAATATAACTCCTAGAAAGTTCTACTTTCTAGGCAAAATATTATCTTCACTAACAATACGCTTAACAAAATACTGTTTTTTATATTCAATAAATGGGAACCTTAAACCGCCAACACCATATTTAGGATTGAATCCGAATACGTTAATGTATTCTGCCAAATCGTCACGTTCATCTCTCAATGCTATTGCTACATTACGTAAAGCCTTTGTATCATCAATAGCTCTATGGAAATGAACTTCCTCAATCCCATAATATTTTACGGCATCAATCAGCTTGTGAGGATATTCCTTTCTATCCTTAAGAACTGTTAATGTATCTAACCAGTCAACATTTCCGATAATTTCCTCAGCATCATCAGGAAAATGCCTTTTAAGCAAAGTATATACAAATGACAAATCGAATTGGCAGTTATGAGCAATCATTAATGTTCCGGGAGTTAATCTCTCAGCAATGTCTTGCGCCACTTTTCTTTCATCCAATCCCTTATTTTTTAGCATGTCATTTGTAATGCTGGTAATTTGAGTGATTCTTGGATGAATCGGCTGTCCAATATTTACAAACTCATCATAATCATCAGTTATGACTCCATCTTCAACTGTGAGCATGGCAAGTTCAATAATTTTGCAGTCCCTGCAGTCAAGACCGGAAGTTTCAGTGTCAAAAAATATAATTTTAATAATAAACACATCCAATTAAAAAATAATTTTAAGTAATTCTATATAGTTTAAACTATATAATTAATAGTGATTAGTCAACATGAGGGATAAATTTGACTCAAAAAAGTGAAGCTCAAAAAGGCAACATCACTCCTGAAATGGAGCATGTTGCAAAAGCAGAAAATATAGATGTAAATAAACTAGCTAGATTAATTGACAAGGGATTAGTTGTAATTCCAAAAAATATCAACGGACATTCAATACCATGCGGAATTGGAGAAGGCTTAAGAACCAAAATCAATGCAAATATCGGTTCTTCATCTAAAATCGATGATATCGAACTTGAAATCAACAAGGCAAAATTGGCACAGGAATATGGTGCTGATGCATTGATGGACTTGTCTACCGGTTCTGACTTAAAACTATTCAGGAAAAAAATCATGGATGCCGTTGACATTTGTATCGGTACCGTTCCGATTTATGAAGCAGGAGTTGTAACTCTCGCAAAGAACAAGGAAATCATTGATATGGACCCGGACGATATCTTCAAGGCCATTGAAAACCAGGCAAAAGAAGGGGTGGACTTCATGACACTCCACTGTGGAATCACAAAAGACCTTGTTCAAAAGCTAAAGGATGCAAAAAGGATGATGGGAATCGTAAGCCGTGGCGGAACATTCATGGCCTCTTGGATTAACCACAATGAAATGGAAAACCCGTTATATGAAAACTACGATTACCTTTTGGAGCTATCCTATGAATATGACATTACTTTATCCTTAGGCGATGGGCTAAGGCCGGGCTGTCTGGCTGATGCAAGCGATATCCCTCAAATTCAAGAGCTTGTGAATCTAGGCACACTCGTTAAAAGAGCCCAGGACGCCAATGTGCAGGTAATGGTGGAAGGCCCAGGACACATGCCATTGAATCAGATTAAAGCCAATATGGAAATCCAAAAGACAATATGTCACGGAGCTCCATTTTACGTGTTGGGCCCATTGGTAACTGACATCGCTCCCGGCTATGACCACATTACCGGAGCTATCGGAGGGGCAATTGCGGCAACTGCGGGCGCTAACTTCTTGTGTTATGTAACCCCCGCAGAACATTTGTCACTGCCTAGCCTGGAAGACGTTAAGGAAGGAGTCATAGCTTCCAAGATTGCTGCCGAAGCTGCAGATGTTGCAAAAGGGCTTGACTCAGCATGGACCCGTGAAAAAGCAATGGCAAAGGCCAGAAGGGAATTTGACTGGGAAGCTCAATTTGACCTCGCTTTAGACAAGTCCAAACCAAGACAATATCGTGACAAATGCGAACTTGACGATAATGAAATGTGTGCAATGTGTGGAGAATATTGTGCAGTAAAGATTGCAAAAGGAGACTTTTAAATGAAATATCAGGAACTTGTTGACGTTTACTCAGCGCTTGAAGCGACAACAAAAAGGCTGGAAAAAACTGAAATAATAGCTGAATACTTGAAAAAATTGGATTCAGACACCATTGAAAAGGTGGGGCTGCTGATTTTAGGAGTAGTGTTTCCGGCATGGAGCTCTGAAGAAATTGGAATCGGAGCAAAACTGGTTGAAAGAGCGGTTGCTGAAGCGGTTGGAACAACACAAGCTGCCGTTGAGGATGCAGTTCGTGACGAAGGAGACATCGGTCTTGCCTGCATCAAATTATATGCCAAAAAGTCCCAGATGACATTCTTCTCACAGCCACTGACAATCGATTTCGTCTTCAATAGCCTTCGCAAATTATCCAGGATTTCAGGATCAAGGTCAACCAACCGAAAAATTGCAATCCTTTTGGAATTGCTCTCACAGGCAAGCGCTACAGAAGCGAAATACCTGACAAGGACAATTACTGAAGAGTTAAGAATCGGCGTCGGCGATGGAATAGTCCGTGATGCAATAGCTCAGGCCTTCGACATTGACAAAAAAATCGTTGAAAGAGCCCAGATGCTTACAAATGACTTTTCAGTAGTGGCAAGAACCGCCAAAGAGCAGGGCAGTGCCGGACTTGAAAAACTCAACTTAACACCTGGAACCCCTGTCAAACCGATGCTTGCGCAGCTTGCTCCTCCATTGGAGGAAATCATTCCGGAAATGGGATCTGCGCTTTGCGATACAAAATACGACGGAATCAGGCTTCAGGTCCACAGGAAAGATGATGAAATCAACATATTCACACGCAGACTTGAAAACATCACTCATGCGCTTCCGGAAATCGTCGAACTGTTCGATGAACACCTCCCTCATGAAGACTACATTGTGGAAGGGGAAGTGATTGCTACACGTGACGGCAAGCCTCTGCCTTTCCAGAACATCCTGCATCGTGTTAGAAGAAAGTACAATGTTGAAGAAGCTATGGAGAACGTTCCGTTGAAATTATACTTATTTGATGTGCTCTACTATAAGGTTCCAATGATTGATGAGCCTTTGAAAAATAGAAGAAAAGTTTTGGAAAGCATCGTTGACACATCAGTTGATGAAATGAACCTAAGTACAAAAATGATTGGAACTGCAGACAACCTTTCCGAAATTCAGGAACTGTTTGAAACATCAATCAATGAAGGCCACGAAGGAATAATGATTAAGGACTGCAACGAACCGTATATTCCAGGACTTAGAGGCAAAAAAATGCTTAAATTTAAAGCAGAGCCTGAAACCCTTGACATGGTTGTAATCGGAGGAACCTACGGAATCGGAAAAAGAGGGGACTTTGTCGGATCTTATTTGGTAGCTTTAAGGGATGAAAACAACGAATTCAAAAGCGTGGCTTATGCCGCAACAGGCCTTGACGATGCCACTTTAGAGTATCTGACCGGAAAAATGAAGGAACTTGAAATTTCAACCAAAGGAAGAGAGATAATTGTTGAACCGAAAATAGTTCTGGAAATTGCATTTTCCGAAATTGTCGAATCCCCGGAATATGAAACCGGATACTCATTAAGATTCCCTGTCGTTAAAAACATAAGGAAAGACAAGGGTCCGATGGATGCGGACACCGTTGAGAGATTGATTTCAATGTATGAAACTGGAAATTAATTCTCAGGCAATCCTCTAACCTTATGGATAACAGTTCTTGTTATTGGATAGAATATAATTTCATATAATGTTTTGACAAATGCTTGAGCTACAATCATCACTAATAATGTTTCTGTAGGCATTGTTCCGAAAAATGCAAGAGTAATATAGATTAATGCGTCCAACCCTTCACCAAAAAGTGTTGAAACTATACATCTGAAGAATAGCTTTTCCTCATCCCATTTCTTAAGGTAAGTCATAAGTTTTGCATTGACCAGGCTGCCGACCAAATATGCGATGAATCCTGCCATCAATAATCTGAAAGTATTTCCCAAAACTATGCCAAATGCTTCGGAATTTTCAAAAAATGCAGGTGCAGGAAATAGAATTGTTAAGGTAAAACAAATCACTGCAACCAGATTCATGAAAAATCCAAGTAAGATTGTCCGACGGGCTTTTTCATAACCGTATACTTCTGCAAGAACATCATTAATAATATAAATCAGCGGAAAAATTATCACCGCAGAAGGCAGGGTGAAATAGAAACAGTCAACCGGTTTGCCGGCAGTGATGTTTGACACTATTAAACATGCAGTGAAAACACCTGTCAAAGTGGCATACAGCTCATTTTTCGTTAGATTTTCAAACATAATACTAGTATATTTACACACATAAATAAATTTTACAAGCCGAAATCCTATCGGATATTTTAACTTCAAAAACAACTTAAAAAGTATGGAAATTACAGATGACAAATTACTGAGAATAGCTTTAATAACTTCCTTAATTGGAATTATAGGTTTGATAATCTTTACTCCATCGATTGAAGTTAAGGAAGTTGAAATAAAAGACATTTCAAGATCGATGATTGATGAAAAGGTACGGGTGGACGGCGTGATAACAGATATTGCGCAGTCAAGCTCAAAGACCAGCTATTTCTTAACCATCAATGATGGGGAATCCCAAATCCAATTGATAATATTTGAAAAGCAGCTGGCTGAAATCGAATCAAGAAACCTGGATATTGACATGTTTAAAAATCGCAAAGTCGAAGTTACCGGAACAATAACGGAATATAAATCAAATCTGGAGCTGATTTTATCGAGCGGCGACAGTTTACGGATAATCAATTAACAATATCTATTTATTTAAAAAAATGCAAAAGTAGTATATAATTAATGAATAGGAATTTTAAATATGTCTGATAAGAAAAGATTGTTCGGAACTTTTGGAGTGAGAAGAACAGCAAATGATGTTTTAACTCCTGAATTTGCATCAAGGCTTGCAGCATGTTACGGTTCTCAAATTCAAGGAACTGTAGCTGTTGGCGGAGATACAAGAACCTCCACTCCAATGTTAAAGGAAGCCGTGAAAGCAGGACTTTTATCTTCTGGATGTGACGTGGTGGATTTAGGAATCCTTCCAACACCGGGTGTCCAATATGCAGTTCGCAAGTATTATGACGGTGGAGTAATGATTACAGCTTCACATAACCCTCCAAAATACAATGGGCTTAAATTTTTGGATGAATACGGTATCGGAATACCTGATGAGATGGACCTTGCAATTGAAAAGTTATACTTCGATGAAGAACCGATCAGAGTAGAGTTCTCTGAAATCGGCCAGATCTACCATAACGACAAGATTATCGATGAATATGTTGATGAGGCAATCTCTAAAGTTGATGCCGATGCAATTCGTGAAGCCAACCTGAAAGTGGTTGTTGACTGCGGAAGCGGAGCGGGCTGTTTTACCGCACCTTACCTGATTCAGAAACTGGGATGCGATGTGACAACCCTTAACTGCCAGCCTGATGGATTTTTCCCTGGCCGTGACCCTGAACCAATCGAAGAAAACCTTCAGGAACTAATCAGCGTCGTAAAGGAACTAGGCGCAGACATTGGCCTTGCCCACGACGGCGACGCCGACAGAACCATCTGCATTGATGAAAAAGGTAACTTCGTTTTGGGCGACAAAACATTCACCCTTGTCGAAAAGCAAATGCTTAAGGAAAATGACGGAGGAATCATTGTCACTACCGTTGCAACTTCACAAGCCATTTATGATGTTGCAGAAAAATATAACGGAGAAGTAATAGCTACTGCCGTTGGAGATTTACTTGTTGCACGTAAACTCAAGGATGAAGACGGATTATTCGGCGGAGAAGAAAACGGAGGACTGATTTTCCCTGACTTCGTATATGGAAGGGATGCAGTAATGACCGTTGCCAAAATCCTGGAAATCATTGCAAAAGAGAAAAAGCCACTGTCCGAACTCGTGGCCGAACTTCCGGTTTATTACGCCAAAAAGATGAAAATCGAGTGCCCGGACGATGAAAAGGAATTTGTAATGTCCAGCATTGCAAAGGAAATTCAGGACACTACTGATTTTGAACTTGACTTGACAGACGGAGTTAAAATTCTTAAAGATGACGGTTGGGTAATCATTAGGCCATCAGGAACCGAACCGATTTTCAGATGCTTTGCCGAATCTGACTCACAGGACAAAGCTGATGAAATGACCGAATGGGGAATAAGCCTAATCAAGAAATACAAAAAATAGTTAACCCAAAAGGCATCATCATTCAAATCAATTAAATGAAAAATAGCTTCGATTAAATAGCTATTTTTCAAAACTTATTTTATTAAATTATAGCTACTTTTAAAATAAAAAAAGAGTTTGCAAAAATCAGACAATTAAAATATACTAATCTACATGAACTGGCAAAAATTTTAAAAGTATTCCAAACATTCTTCTTTCAGGAAAAATGCATCCTCATTATCAGGACTTCTCAAAAGTACCTGATTGAAACTTTCAACGGCCTCTTCAAATTTGCCCAATTCCATCAATACGACACCCTTATTCAATAAGAAATCGATATTATAATTTTCAAGGGAAATTGCTTTATTGAAACACTCTAAAGCCTCATCAAATTTACCCAAATCAATATATGCATTGCCCATACGATTTATTGCTGAAGCATCCATTTCAGAATCATCCAAACAAACTTCAACTGCCTTGTCAAAAGATTCTATAGCTTCTTCCAGCATTCCCATATCAGTCAACAGGTTGCCTCTAGAATTCCAGACTTCAGGGTTTTCACCATCGATTACAATAAGCTTATCGTATACCTTTAAGGCATCATCATATCTTCCGAGCACCTCAAGAATAAAACCTCTCCAATAAAGTACAATCGGACTGCTTGGACGATAGTTATAAGCGATATTGCTTACTTTCAATGCTTCATTAACATTTCCTGAGTTCAAAAGGGCAATAGCCTTGTTATTTAAAATGTAGATGTTGTCGGGTTCTATCTCCAATGCCTTGTCATAGCACTCGATGGCATCAATGAACCTTCCAAGCCTTGAGAGATTATCCCCCTGCTTATTCAACAAATAGACGTCGTGGGGATCAAGCCTTAATGCAGCATCATAGCACATTGTGGATTTGTCGAATTTTCCGCTGTCAAATAGGATGTCCGCCCTTTTGGTAATCATAGCTTTTTCATCTATCTTGTCGCCTTTCCAGTCATCAATGTGAATCTTTTCAAAATAAATAATTTGGAACTTTTCATTGGGCTCGATTCTTCCACCATACATCTTCTTAAATTCTCTTAGCATATCCTTGGAATCCTTAAATCCTTCCTGGCGAGCCAATTCATCATTTCCTTCAATTTCATCAAATGAAATGTCCTCAACGCCGGTGACAAAAGCTTCAAAAATCTTCATCTTTTCTTTTGAAACTAGATTCCAATAGCAATAAAGTCTGTCTCCAACCTTAAGAGGTGTTTTCCATGCTTTACGTATGGTTCTGGTTTTCTTACCAGTGATGACATCAATATCATTGCTTGAAAATGATAAAATCGGCATTTTAAACACTCCTTAACTATTCAATTATCTGTTCTCCAAATTCTCCAGACTTTACCTTAACAATGCCGTTGAAGTACGGCTTGATTTCACGGGCCAACTTTGCCAAATCATGAGGATTTGGGACCTCCACTTTTTCCAGAGCAGGGTCAAGCACATTCTTGTTTCTGAATTGCTGTATGGTATAAATATCGGCTTCAATCTCATCGACAAGATTGATAATGTCCTTTTTCGTATGCAATGTCGGAACATATGTTGTCCTTGCCTCGAGAGGAACTCCTGCCTGGTTGATTAAATCCATTGATTTTTTAACCTGAAAGCCTACATTGGCTCCGGTGATTTTTCTGTATTTTGAAAAGGTGGTTTTGATATCCAGCGAAACGAAATCAAGCAGATTCGAATCCAATATCTGTTTGATTTTATCCGGATAAATTCCGCTTGTATCCAATTTGGTTTTTAAACCAATATCTTTAACATATTTCAATATTTCAATGACGGCATCGGTTTGAACCAATGGCTCTCCACCGGAAATCACAACGGCATCCAAAAAATCGGCTGAAGAGTCAATTTCCTCTTTAACTTTTTCAAAAGACCATTCAGTTTCATCTTCCAGAAGCTCAACATTGTGACAATATCTGCAGGCCAGCGGACATTTTGACATGAAAATGACTAAAGACATGTTTCCATGAAATTCCACTGAAGATATTACCGTTCCGCCAATATACATTAGTTTAAAACCTCTTTTAAAATTTCAATGAATTTCTTATCCTCTTCAAGTGTACAGATACTTATCCTAATCCAATAATCATCTAATCCTTTAAATGAAGTGCAATCCCTGACAATGATTCCCCTTTTCATAAGCTCAAAGGTCAGTTCTGATGCTGTAAATCCAGTATCCTTAATGCGTATCAATATGAAGTTGGATTTAGAGGGAAATGGATTTAATCCTTCAATTTTAGACACTTCATCATATAAATATTGCCTTGATTCAATTCCTTTTTGAATTGATTCCTCGATGTATTCAGTATCTCTAAAAGTATTGAGGGCAGCTACAAATGATAATCGGGTTAGTGAAAATACCGGCTTGATTCTGTGCATGTACTCAATAATCTCTTCACATGCAAGACCATAACCAATTCTCATACCTGCAAGACCCAACACTTTAGACATTGTACGAATGATGAAAACATTGCCAAATTCATTAATCAAATCCTTATTTGTCACTTCAGAGTATTCAAAGTAAGCTTCATCGATGATAATTAAAACTTCCGGGTTTTTGGAAGCAATATCTGCCAAAACTTCCTTTTCAATCAATGTGCCTGTAGGATTGTTCGGACTGCACAGGAAAATCATTTTGGTCTTATCGCTGATGGCTTCAAATATTGAATCAACATCCAATTCATTCTTTTCCAAATCCCAGCGAGCATAAACCGGTTTGGCACCATATTGCTGCAGCAAGTATTCATAATACATATAGGATGGAAGGGGAACTATAAATTCGTCTCCTTCATCGATGAATGTTTTTGCAAGAACATCAATGACTTCATCAGCCCCATCACCACCGACAATTACCTGTGAATCCTTAACTCCTGCATATTTCGCCATTTCATGTACAAGTTCCTTAAGCTGGGATTCAGGGTATCTGTTGATCGATTTTATTTCCTCTTTGATGGCTTCCATAGCTTTTGGAGATGGTCCCCAAGGATTTTCATTAGAACCTAATTTAATGATATCCTCTTTTTTTAAGTTGAAATCTTGAGCAATCTCATCCTGAGACCTTCCAGGGACATATGAATCCATTTCATCTACTATTTTTCTTGCTTTCATAATCTATTCATCCTTATACTGTTTAGACAATCTTACATAGTTATCTGCATTATTTTGTATCATCTGGATTTGTTCTGGAGTAACCTGCTTGATTGCTTTTGCAGGAACGCCTAAAATCAAACTGCCTTCAGGGAAGTCCTTGCCTTCACTTACGACAGCACCTGCACCCACAATTGAATTTTTAGAAATGTGGGCTCCATTCAAAACGGTGGCATTCATTCCAATCAAAACATTATCATCCAATTTGCATCCGTGAACAACGGCTCCATGACCTACAGAAACGTTTTCGCCAATTACAACCGGAAAACCTTTAGTGCAGTGAACAACACAGTTATCCTGGACATTTGAATTGTCGCCGATAGCTATGCTATCGGTATCTCCCCTTACAACAGCTCCATGCCATATAGAGACATTTTCGCCTAATTCAACATCACCGATTACCTGTGCACCTGGGCATATTACAATAGAGTCTTTTTTATTTTCCATAATATCGCCAATTTATTTTTTAGCTTTCTTGTCTTGAATAATATGATTCTGTTTTACCAATACTCTTGTATCGGAGGGTACATCATCATACAACAAAACCCCTGAACCTATAGTGGAATTATATCCCACCTTAACTCCCGGTGAGAAGCTGGAGTTGATTCCAGTTTTTACGGAGTCCCCAATAATGGAACCCAATTTACGCCTTCCACTATCAATCATTCTATTCTTAATCTTTGTTTTAACGGATTTATTGTCAAAACGCAAGTTTGCAATGTTGGTTCCCGCTGCAATGTTACAATTGGAACCGATTACGGAATCCCCAACATAACTCAAATGGCTGACGTTGGTGTTTTCCATAATGATTGAGTTCTTGATTTCAACAGCATTTCCAACATGCACATGATCACCAAAATAAGAATTACCTCTAATGTAAGAGTTAGGACCTATATCACAGTTTTTACCAATGTAGACATTGCCTTCAATATAAACTCCTGCTCTAATTACACTTCCTTCATCCAAAAAGATTTCCCCATGGATATGAGCTCCATCCTCAATATGTCCTTTGATTTCAGTTTTGAGTTGGCCGATTAGCTCTTCATTTACTTCAATCAATTCCCAAGGACGTCCCACATCAATCCAATCCTTGTTGGTCTTATGGCCCATTACTTTTTTGCCATCTTCAATCTGCAGGGAGACTGAATCTGTGATTTCGTATTCCCCTCTTTCTGAAAGTTCAGTCTTTTTGATTTTTTCGAAAATGTCCTCATTGAATACGTAGATTCCTGCATTGACAAGATTGCTTGGAGCTTCCTCTTTGGAAGGCTTTTCAACAATGCTTTTGATGCATCCATTTTCGATTTCCACAACCCCGAAAGCGGAAGGATCTTCAACTTCAGTCAAAAGCATCAAAGTATCAGGTTTCATATAGTTGTATTTCTTGATGATTTCATTGATTATCTCGTCATCCAAGATAATGTCTCCGTTTAGAACAATTATGCTGTCTTCAATGAAATCCTCACCGTAACTGATTGCATTGGCAGTTCCCAGGAAATCCTTTTGAGTTTTGTAAGTGATATTGACACCGAACTTACTGCCATCACCAAAGTAATCCCGAACCATTTCTTCTTTGTAACGGACAATCAATAAGATATCCTTAATACCGTTGTCCCTTAATGATTCGATATTATATTGCATGATTGGTTTTCCAGCGACCGGCAACATGGTTTTCGGCTTTGTGAGTGTTAATGGCCTCATCCTCGAACCTTCGCCAGCGCTTAAAATAATTGCTTTCATTTTTTCACTATCCCCTAAAAATATATAATAATGTTATATATTTTACACTTTCATTATAAATTAAGTTTACTATAACTATAACTAAATTATAAATAATAGTTAGAATATAATAAGACTATATTAGCTATGCTAATCATAAAACACAAAAGGAGATTATTAAAATGACTATCTATGTTTGTTTACATTGTGAATACAGATTTGATTCAGAAAAAGGAGACCCTGCATACGACATCCCTGCTGGAGCAACTCCTGCAGACATGCCAGAAGGTTGGGCTTGCCCAGAATGCGCAGCATTAGGTATTGACGCATTCATCGCAGAAGAAGAATAAATTCTCTTCTTCTATTCTTTATTTTTTTAAAAATACATTTACCGAACTCTTTTTTTAAAACATTTTTTTAACTTGTAAAAATTATCATATCCCTGTTGATTAAATTTAGAAAATTATTTTAACTTTCAAAAATATACTATACATACTTAAAATCTCAGGCCCTAATACTAAACGGGAATCAAATTTACTGATGGATAAATTAAATAAAAACAAAAAGATTGGAATCCTTTTATATGCAATTGATGCATATGTTTTTTGAAGTTGAGTAGATTTCTATCCATATAGACAAAGGCAGAACAGAAAACAATAAATTACTAGATGATTATGGAGTTATATGAGTATTTTATTCAATTTGTGTTTCAATATTAATATTTGTAATATTATTCCATATTGGAAGATATTTGATAGAGAAATTTAGTGACACTTCATTTAAATTTCTAAATCCTACAGAATATCTTCCAGAAGAGGAAGTCAAAACATTAAAACAGGTATATTACTTGGTAATGATGTTGCTTTTATTCATATCAATTACAAATTTCTTTTTTGACAATGAGATAATTTTAAGCAATAACCCTGAGTTTTACGTTCTCCATTCCGTTTTGGACATCATTCTTTCAGTATATATCGCATCCATAATCTATGATAAATCATCAAAGAAAAGCTGGATATTATTATTTTTCTTAATACCTATTGCATCCATTGCATTTTTAATCTTTGGAGAATCCCTGCTTGAATATTGGGACTTTTTACGTATTCCTGCTTTCCTGTATTTAATGAAATATTTCTATGACAAATTTAAAAGTTATACAGACAGGCACAGATTGGGCTTTTCAATAATCCTTCTGTTTTCAATACTCTTTTTCAGTATTGTCATTACAATGTTTGTCGAAAATGAAGATCCTTTAAATGCTGTAGTAATGGTTTCCAATGCTTTTACAAGTAACGGTTATGCAATCCTGGGCGACACTACCGGAGGAAAAATTGACAGCATTATTCTGGTTTGGAGCGGATATATACTCTCCAGTGCTGCAACCGCAACATTGACCGCCGCCATTTTAATACGCCATTTCAATAGCAAACTTGAGAGCTATGATAAAAAATTAGACGAACTTCAAACATTAATTAAAGAACTTAAGAAATAGCTTAGCATATTTCGTGTTTAAAACAGGCACTATTCAGTACTCGTTAACATTTGTGCAAAATATCATGAAAATTAGTTTTTTAAAAAAAAAGTTTTACAATTCTTTCATCGAAAAATCCAATTTAACATTGAAAAATTAAAAAATTACATTTTAAAAACCCGATTTAAAAAAATAAGGTAAAAATTGCCCCAAAATAATCAGTGGAAATGTTTATATACATTCAGTTACTTACATATTACGTGAAAGATTAGAAGGTAAAAGCCAGTATTGGTTTAGCCTACACACCATTGTCACCGCTGGTGGCGACTTTCCATGAAATTTTATTTCATAGGTCAATTAGTTGGCTGTAGGTTCTTCAGTCTTCCATACTATTTTTAAAATCACTTAAAAACTTCAAAAATATTTTTATTTTTAATCAAATCAATGAATTCAGAATTTTCATGTTCCCTACTTTGAAAAACCGACCATGCAATAAGGTCTGCTATTTGTAAACCCCTTTCTTTAATAGAATTAGCATGAATTATATTGACCAAATAACCATCAGGATTATTAAGACTTGATGAAAATCTTTCATTGAAAATACGCATATCTTCATGTTTACCTTTGGACCTATCTACAATAACTGTTGTTGGAGAAGTTATAGTAATTTTTTCAGCCAATTTAGAAGCTAAAGTATCATACAATACATTATATTTATAGAAATCAGGCACATTATGGAGATTTTTCTTGTTCAGAAATATGGCCAAGACCTGATAGTCGATGCTGTTAATCTTTCCCAATATCTTCTTGATTACATAACGATTTGTCTTGTTTCCTTTAATCTCCAAATCCCTACCTAGGATGTTATTGTAATTATTTCGAGCATATTTAATTATCCTATTTAGATTTTTAGGATTATCAACAATAATTGCCCCAATAACAAAATATCTGGAACCTAAATAATTATCTCCCAGATCTCCGCTTTCGTCAATGTAGATATATTTCATCAACAATACTGTATGTTCAAATTATTTTAAAAGTTTTTCTACATTTAAATTTAAAATAAAAACAAAATTGACCGTTTTATGTAAAATTGACCTCATTTAAAACTACAATACCTATATAATAGAAGCAAAAATTAGAAAAGGCACTTAAGTAATCTAGAACATTTATGAAAATAGGTTCATAAAAATGACCATACAACTAACTAAAAAAAGTGGTGATTAAACAAAGGGTTTTCATCACAACTCCAAATTTAATGAATTGAAAAATTAATATTTCCATTAGTTGCTTATTATGCTTTAAACTATTGATACCTCAGTGAATCAACAGCTAAGAATCCAAAACTACAAGAAAAACTAATACCTGCTGCATTCATTAGTCTGTACCGACCCCAAGCTTAAAACAAACCCCAGTCAAAAAAAAAGAAGTAAAATGAAAACTCAACTATAAGTTTTCATTAATTATTTTTGCACAAATCTCTTTAATCTCTTCCGCCCTTTGGGCGTCTCTTGATTCCAAAGTAATTCTGATGTAATCTTCAGTTCCGGACGGCCTTACAAGCACCCAACTGTCATCGGCAAATGTTAATCTTACACCATCAAGTGAATTGACATCAACAATATCGTCAAAGGCATCCTTTAAGAGATCCTCCATGTTTTCCATTACCTTGACTTTGGCTTCCTTTGAGCAGGTAATCTTCTCACGGATGTTAGGATATGATGGAATCTGTTCCAGCAGTTCTGATAGCTTGCCGTCTCTTGAAACGATTTCCGCCATTCTCAAACCTGAAAGGATTCCGTCAGGGCACATGCAGAAATCCGGATGTAGCCAAGTTCCTGAAGGCTCTCCTCCGAATGCGGCATCCTCTTCAATAATCACTTCGGCCACATTGACGTCTCCAACAGCTGTCCTTATTACTTTTCCTTTTACGGATTCGTCCATGCATAATCCCGCATCAACGGTTGTTACGATATCTCCATCAAATTCTTTTGAAATCAGAGCCAACAATGAGTCGAATGGTGAGACATTACCCTTTTCATCAACCGTAATCATTCTGTCAGCATCACCATCGTGAGCTATTCCAAGGTCTGCTCCAATAGCTACAACGGTTTTCATTAATGTCTGGAGGTTTTCTGCATTTGGTTCAGGGTTTCTTCCTGGGAAAAATCCATCCGGTTGTGAGTTAAGGGTTGTGACTTCGCATCCTGCCTTTCTGAATACTAAAGGTGATATTTCGCTTCCGGCACCGGAGGCGCAGTCAATAACTACTTTTAATCCTTCCTTAATGTCAACCATGTCAACCAAATCATCGATGTACTGGCCTTTGATTTCTTCATTGACACTTAGCTTTCCGACCTTGTCCCAAGTTACTGAAACATAATCCTTACTGGCATAAATCTCTTCGATTTTCGCTTCCTGTTCGGATGTGTATGCCATTCCATTCTTATTCCACAATTTGATTCCATTGTATGGGGAAGGATTGTGGGATGCTGTCAGCATTATTCCTGCATCGGCATCGAGTTTTTCGGCAGCATAACCAACCAATGGTGTTGGAACCATGCCTATTTTAATCACATCGACTCCGCTTTCCAGAAGTCCTGCACAGATTGCCTGGTCAAGCATTTCATTTGTTGTTCTGGTATCGTAACCCAATACGACAGTGCCTTCATTGCCCAAATAATATGCTAAGGATTTACCGACGTTCAATGCAAGTTCGCATGTTACTTCTGAGCCGATTAATCCTCTGATTCCTGATGTTCCAAAAAGTTTCTTTGCTACCATACGACCACCCTATGCACCGAATTTATGAGCATAATTCATTAAATCCATCATGATGTTCATTACATCTGATCCTCTGATTCTGTTGAGTCCTCCTTTTGCGCATGCTCTTTCTGAGAACTCACAAACATCATCCACTCTTACTTCAGGACCTCTGATGATGACAGGCACAGGGTCTCCTGAATGGTTCTTGACTGAAATTGGAGTTGAATGGTCAGCTGTCAGATAGATGTAAACGTCTTCAAGTTTAATCAATTCGCTCATTACAACCTCATCGACCTTTTCGATGAATTTCATTTTCTCCATTGTCTGGCCATCGTGGCCCGCTTCGTCAGCACCATCGATGTTTATCAGGAAAAAGTCATGGTCTGAGTTTTTGACCTGGTCAATTATTGTATCACGGATATTGTCCAGGTTGGTGTCGATTCCGCCGGTTACATCTTCCATTTCGATGATGTCCATTCCTGCAAATCTTCCGATTCCCATAATCAAACCGGTTTCCGCAATACAGGCAGAATTAACCTCATATTTATCATTCAATGATTCGACAACAGGAACTTCACCTGCTCCACGCGGAATGACTATGTTTGCAGGAGGCTCGCCGTTTTCAATTCTTTTCAGGTTAACTGGGTGATTTTTAACCATTTCATAAGTTTTTACAACCAATTTATTTAAAATGTCTGCAGTTTTTGCCGCTTCAGGAGTGTCATCCAAAGCCTTTACTTCCTTAGGCTTGTTTCCTTCAACCTTAGGGTCTGCATCGCTTACCTTATCGGAAAGTCCTTCTCCCCTTAAGACAAGCACCGCCCTGTGACCGGTTGATTCCTTAAAGATAATCTTAATGTCCGGATAGTCTTCCAGAACCATGGTGTTCAATACATCTACGATTTCCTTGGTTCCTTCCTTGATTCTTCCTGCACGCCTGTCGGTTACAATCAAATCTTCATCAGCTGTTGAAAAATTGCATCTGAAAGCAATGTCTCCCGGCAAAACTTCCAATCCGACACCGTTTGCTTCAAACGGACCTCTTCCGGTATATACCTCATATGGATTGTATCCCAAAATGGACAAATGTGCAGTGTCACTTCCAGGAATGATTCCCGGAGCTATTGAATCCATAATACCTGTAATTCCTTCTTCAGCCATCTTATCCATGTTTGGAGTGTTTGCAGCTTCCAAAGGAGTTTTATTTCCTAATTCTTTAATTGGACGGTCACCCATACCATCCATAATTAAAATAAGTCCTTTCATAAATATCACCTAAATTTATAATAATATAATTTTTATGTTTAATAGTTAAAATAATTTGTTTAAAAACCAGTTTAAAATTCTAAAATGAAATTTAAAAAAAAAGATTAAAGCAATAATATGCCCACAAGCGCACCGACTATTGTCGCAATCAGATTAACATGCTCGTTGGTCAGCCATCCGTGATTTTCAAAAAGGGCTCCCAGAATACTGTCCATGAAACAGCCAACAGTACCTGATATGATTGCAACGCCCAAAGCTAAAAGAGGATTTGTCATGATGCCCAAAAGATATGCAGCTATGCCGATAATGGCTGCACCGATGATTCCGACTGAAGTTCCAAGCATTGAAACTGCACCGTTGGTACCGGGATCTACCTTCTGTAAAGTAGTAATCAAACGAGGATGCGGATCCAATACTCCAATTTCAGAAGCCAATGTATCTGAAGTCGCTGTTGCAATCGCTCCAATAAAACCTCCGACAAACGGCAGGTAATATCCTCCGAATGCCGCCATGAAACAGGCTACAACACCATTTGAAATAACATTCTTAGATGTTCTTCTGCCTTCAAACTCTCCTAAGGATTGCTTATATTTTTTGGAGTATTTTGTGGCAAGAAGCGACATGACGAGAAACAGCACAATCAACAGAAGCCAGTTAGTTCCGGCCGAGAATATGATTACAATACCCATGATAATCATGACTGCTGTTCCAAACAAATCCAGGGATTTCCTATAATATGTAATAAATCCTAAAATGAATAATAGGATTACATACACCCAATTAACCATTATTGATTCGACCATAATAATCACAACTTGGTTTAGTAAATATTTGTTCAAAATTATATAAAAGATTTACCAAAATTTTAGAAAAACATATTTGGAAATAGTGGATGAAATTTTCTATTGATTTAATTAAAAATTCGAATAAATATATTAAAATGATTTATCGAACCATTAAAAATATGAGTCGGCAAACGATTTAAATTATAGGTTAAACTTTAAAATTGCATACTCGATTTTGGTGATATAGATGAATTGATATAAATTTGTAAATTTCAATGAAAAAATAAGAAAAAAGTAGGAAAATTTATTTCCTAAGTCTTCTGATTTGAGTTGATCCGACAGCCAGTATGATTAACAATAAGACCAATATCGGATTACCTGTTTCATGTTTGGTTAAATCAATTCCTCCTTCTCCACCGTCGTTTTCATTAGGAGTAGGGCTTTCGTTGTAATTTACTTCAATATCGGTAATTGTGTCATTGGCTTCGTATTTTTTATCTCCTGAATATTTTGCAGTGACTTTATGATCGCCTTTGGTTAATCCAGGAATTGTGAATACTGCTTTTCCGTCTTTGACTTCAGTTGTGTATTCTTTGCCGTCAACGGTAATTGTTACTGTACCGGTTGCATCGCTTGGAACTTTTACAACAACGGTTGCGTCGTCACCTTGCTCTATTTCATCTCCGGTTGCTTTTATTGGAGTTGAACTTTTGGTTACTGTGAATTTTGCGGTTGTTGTACTTGGCAAGTATTTGTCATCTCCTTCGTAGGTTACTTTTGCGGTGTATTTTCCGCTTGGGAGTTCTGGAATGACGACTTTTGCTTTGCCGTTTACGATAGTTCCGTAGTATCCGACACCGTCAATGTCCACCAGTACACGACCGGTTGCATCGGACGGAACTGTCACAGTTATGACTTCATCATTGCCGGCTTTGATGTCTTTTCCACTTGCGCTAACGGTTGATTCGCATTTGGATACTGTGAATTGTCCGGTTGTGGAGTTTTCAACATAGTTTTTATCACCACTGTATTTGACTGCTACGGTTTTGTCTCCAGCTGCTAGGTCCGGTACTTCAAATACTGCTTTTCCGTCTTTGACTTCAGCAGTGTATTCCTTACCATTGATTTCAATGGTTACGGTTCCGGTAGCGTCATCAGGAAGGGTTACAGTTACGATAGCAGTATCCCCAACATTGATGTCACTTACTTCCACGGAAATCGGAGTGTCGTATTTTGGAATTGTTACTTTTGAATCTTCGGTTTGCGGATTGTGGGTGTCGTCACCTGAGTATTTAACTTCAATATCATGTGTACCCGGAGTTTCATCGGTTAAATCAATGACCGCTTTGCCGTCTTTGACTGTGGCATTGTAAACATGATCTCCAACTTTAACGGATACTGTTCCGGTAGCGTCATCAGGTAAATCAACAACGACTGTGCCGTTTCCTAAGTCTGTAACTTCCATTTCTGAAGATTTTCTCAATACTTTGAATGTTGTTGTATTTGTGCTTGGCAGGTATTTGTCATCACCGTTATATTTTGCACTTACAACATAGTCTCCTTTAGGCAAGCCAGATACGGTCAATTTGCCTTTACCACGACTTACAGCAACATCATATACATCTCCTGCATCATCAGGAATGCTTAATGTATCATCATCTAAGTTAAATTCATATTCTTTACCATCAATGACGATTGTTACAGTTCCGGTTGCATCTTCAGGAACGGATATTGTAATCTCTTCATTGTCGCCGACATAGATGTCCTGAGCTTCAGGAATTACAAATGATTCGACTTTGCTGACTTTGAAAGCAGCATCGTTTGAACTTGGCAGGTATTTGTCATCGCCAGTGTAGGTTAAGTTTACGTTGTAGACTCCGCTAGGTATACGAGGGATTTCAACTGTGCCTGTTCCATTGGTTACATTTACATAGTATCCTACGCCATCAATATCGATTAATACTTGACCGGTTGCATCTTTAGGAACTGTTACGGTTACTGTTACATTGTCGCCGACATTGCTGTCGGTTATTGTAGCTGACACTTCAGATTCGCATTTGGATACAGTTATGTTGGCTGTTGTGTGGTTTCCAAGATACTTGTCGTCACCCGGATAGTCTACAGCTATGGTTTTGGTTCCTGCAGTTAAATCAGGCACTTCAAATACTGCTTTGCCGTTTTTGATTTCGGAAGTGTATTTTACACCATCAATTTCAATAGTAACTTCACCGGTAGCATCATCAGGAACGTTTACTGTGATAACCGCAGTGTCGCCAACCTTAATGTCGTCCACATCAACGGATATTGGAGTTTCGACTTTAGGAATTGTCACGGTTGAAGTTGTACTGGTTCCTTCGTGGTTTTCATCACCGGAATAGATTACTTCAATGTCGTGGGTTCCAGGAGTTTCATTTTCCAATGTAATGACTGCAGTGCCGTTGATGACTTCTGCAGTGTAAGTATTATTTCCGACTTTAACTGTCACGTTGCCTGTTGCGTTGTCAGGAACGACCACAACGACAGTGCCGTTTCCTTGATCGATTACTTTAGGCTCATCGGTTGGAGCTTTGGACACTTCCAACTCTGTGGAGTTGCTGCTTGAAGCATATTTGTCATCTCCGCTGTAGGATACGTCAACTGTGTGATTGCCTGCTTCAAGGCCAGGTACAACTACAACGGCTTTTCCACCGGATACGGTTGCTGGATAGTCTTTACCATCAATTGTGACTGTTACGTTGCCTGTAGCGTCGCTAGGAACGGTCACTTCAATGACTGCATCTTCACCATAGGTAATGTTATCTACCTTGATTGATACACTTGAAGGAACATCTGAAACCTCAACTGATGCTGATTTCTCATCAGATTCAGTGTATTTGTCGTCTCCAAGGTATTTTGCTTTGATATCATGGCTTCCGGCAGTTAAATTCTCAAGTACCAATCTACCTTTACCGTCAGTTATATTTACATAGTATCCTTTGCCGTCCACATCGACAAGCACAGGTCTTGTAACATCTTTAGGCGCTGTGACATCAATAAATAAAGTATCGCCATCTAAAACTGGATTTAATTCTATTTCAGGAGTCACTTTAGATACTGTGAACTGACTAGTTGTGTGGTTTGCAAGGTAGTTGTCGTCACCAGGATAGTCGACAGCCACAGTTTTATTTCCTGCAGTCAAGTTTTCAATTGTGAATGTAGCAGCACCATCTATAATCTTTTCTGTGTATTTTACACCATCAATTTCGATAGTTACATCGCCTTTTGCATCATCAGGAACAGTAACAATTATTTTAGCTACATCTCCAACATTTGTATCATTTACTTCAACGCTTATTGGAGTTTCGAGTTTAGGAATAGTTACAGTTCCATTTGTAGTTACCGCTTCATGATTGTCATCACCGGAGTAAATAACTTCAATATCATGAACTCCAGGAGTTTCATTCACTAAATCAATCACAGCAGTACCATTAACGATTTCAGCAGTATAATTATTATCTCCAACTTTAATGGTTACGTTACCAGCAGCATTATCACCAACAACAACCACAACAGTACCATTACCTTGATCAATCACTTTAAGGCTTGTATCATCAGCTTTGGATACTTCAAAGCTTGTGGAGTTTGAAACTGGTCCATATTTGTCATCACCATTGTAAGTTGCATCAATAGTGTAATTACCCGCAGGTAATTTTGGAATAGTTAATGTGCCGGTTCCACCGGATACCGGTACAGTATAAGTTTCATTGGCAACAACGACTGTAATATTTCCAGTCGCATCTTTAGGAACAGTGAATGTGATAGTTTCACTTTCACCACATGTTATATTTTGAGGAGCAATCTCCAATGTTGAATTGTTCTTAGTTACATTGAATTTGCCTGAAGTGGAGTTTCTTAAGTATGTATCATCACCTAAGTAAGTAGCAACAACATCGTATTCGCCTGCAGGTAATGTATCAAGCTCTAAGACAGCTTTGCCATCACTTATGTTAGCATAGTAAGGTTGACCGTTAATGTCAATCAATACTTGACCTGTAGCATTTTCAGGAACTTCTACTGTAATTGTTTGTTTTCCTCCAACAGTGCTGTTTGAAATAGTCATGTTTATTGGAGCATCAAGTTTTCCAACTTCGAATGTTGCAGATGTCCAGTTGCCGTTTAGGTTTTTATCGCCTTCATAAATCACTACAATGGAATGATTTCCGCTTGTGAGTGCTTCAATAGTAAAGTTAGCAGTACCATTTGTAATAGGCACAGTGTTGTTTACACCATCGACAATGACAATAACATTGCCTGTAGCATTAGTATTGTTGACGGTTATGTTGATTACTTGGCTTTCACCGATTTTCATTGACGGTTTAACATCAACACTTACAGTTGTATTTACTTTATATACTTCGAAGTCAACAGTTGCAGTTGCCTTATTGTAGTTTTCATTACCATTGAAAATTGCTACAACAGGATAATGTCCTGCATCTAATCCTTCAACATTAACTGTAGCATTTCCGTTATAGTCAGGAACATTCCATCTGGATGCTTTTAAGGTAACCTCACCATTTTCCAGTGAAATTTCCTCAACAGTTCTGTTATCTACTATGACTGTCACATTACCTTCGGCATTCACATGAACAATGATATGTTCAACATCTCCATAGAATATGTCTTCAACCTCAATGGTTATTATTGGATCTGCCTTATAAACAGTGAAGTTTGCTTTAGCATTGCTACGTGTGTAGTTAGCATTTCCATTGTATGTCACATTAACTGTGTAGTTATTTGCATTTAAGTAAGGAACATCAACAGTTACTGCACCGTTAACTAAAGGTTGCTCTATAAATTCTTGACCTCCGACTTCAATTGTTACATTACCCTCAGCATTTACATAAACGGTAACAGTTTCAACCTCACCGTAGGTAATGTTTTGAACAATAACATTGATGTCCGGAGCAATTTGACTTACTTTGAATGAACCATTAGCGGTTGCGGCTTCATATTTTTCGTTGGAAGGGAAGTATAATGTAATATTATAATCACCGGCCGCAAGGTCATTTAATGTTAAATTACCTTTACCATTTTTGATGAATGTTGTGTAATTTCTACCGTTTACTTCAACTTCCACCAAGCTGGTAATATCATCTTTAGTTTCAATAGTAATTAATTCAGCATCACCAAAGTCAATATCTGTTCCATTGATTGTGAATTCAGGTTGATATTTTGATATGGTAAAGCTTGAATTGGTTGTATTGCCATAATACTTATCGTTTTCAACATACCATGCAGTCACATTATGTTTGCCCGCTTTAAGGCCTGTTATGTTGAATTGTGCAACACCATTTGTGATGTTTGCATAGTAATGATTATCTTCAATGTCGAGTAATATTTGACCTGTTGCATTATTTCCTACAGTTACGTTGATTTGTACAGTATCTCCTCTGTTTTCTATATCAATACTGAGAGGAACTGTGAGTTTATCTACTCTGAATGATGAAGATGCATTGGATTCATTATAGTTTTTATCACCATGATAGAATGCCTCAACAGTGTAGTTGTCTGCACGCAAGTTAGGAATTGTGATTGTAAGGTTATCAGTAGTGATCTTATATTCAACGCCATTTACAAATACGCTGATATTTCCAGTAGCCGCATCAGGACTTAATTCCAATTCAATTGTTACGTTATCACCAACAGTGATGTTTCTGATTTCCTTGATTGTGATTGTGGAAGCCGCTTTGTATACTACAAAGTTATTGGAACCTTCATAAGTGTATGTCTTAGCTCCATCAACTTCAACGTAAACTGCACTTACATTATATTTGCCTGCATCCAATTTCAAATTCCAATTAGCAATACTGATGTTACGGTTATCCACGTATCTATCAATTTTTACACTTTCATTTCTGATTACTTCACCGCTGGCATTAGTGATAATAATTGTTAAGGTATCTCCCACATGGTTTCCATCTACTATCACAAGCACAGTTTCATCAGATCCGAAAATAATATCTTGTGGACCAACCTCTAATTCTTTGGTTGTGTCATAAACCTCAAATGAAGTGTAATTTTCATTTCCGAGGTATTTTCTGTTTTCAAGATATATTGCTGTTACAGAATAGTTACCAATAGCAGGAGCTGCAATGTGCAATTCGGCTTTTCCGCCATTCACATAAACATTGTCGTAAGTTGTGTTAACATTCCTATCCTTATCCCATACGATTACAGTTACATTGCCTGTTATGTCCTCAGGAGCAGTGATATTTATGTATACATCACTACCATTAGCAATGATTCCGTTATCGTTTACAGTTACATTGATGAATGAAGGAAGTTTGTCGACTTTAAAGCTAGTGGTATTGTTGCTTGGCAAGAATTGATCATCACCAATATAAGTTACAGTCACATTGTAAAGGCCAGCTTCAGTGACTTTAACAACAACCCTATCATCACCATTGGTTAAATTAATTGTATAATTAGTTCCATTAACATTGACAACCACATATCCAACAGCATTTTCAGGAACGGTCACATTAATGATTACTTCACCATCAACAACACCATCAGTAGCATCCACATTAATGAATGAATCACGTTTATTCACAGTGAAGTTGGCAGTTGTTGAATTGAATCTGTACTTGTCATCGCCAGGATAGGTTGCAACAACAGTCTTATTGCCATAGGTTATGGATGGGATATAGAATGTTGCATTTCCGTTAACAGTGCTATTTGTGAACTCCATACCATTAATCTCAATAGTAACATTTTCAGTTACATCACTAGGAACAGTCACAACCACTTTAACAGTATCGTTAACATAAATACTGGTATCATTAACCACAGTGATTTTCATTGGAGTGTCAACTTTAGATACAACAAATCTGGTTTCAACAGTCTTGTTTGCATATTTGTCATCACCGAAGTAAGCAGTAACATTGTAAACACCCTCTTCAAGTGTTGAAACATTATTCAATACAGCTTTGCCATCAGCAATAGTAACAGTGTAATTAGTTCCATTCAATTCAATGATGACCTTACCGGTAGCATCACTAGGAACATTTACAGTAATATTAGTATTATCACCAACCTCAATGTCTGAAGCTGTGATGTTAATTAAGTAATCATCAGTCTGATTAGTAGTGAATTTATAAATGTCATAATCTTTGGTGAAGTTCTTATCACCAGCATAACTAGCATTAACAGTGTAATTACCATAATCTAAAACATCAGTAGTAACCACAGCAATACCGTTAACAGGTTTCACACTGTAATCCTTATCAACATGCACAGTTATGTTACCAGATACTCTAGGATCAATTTCAACAATAATGGTTGCATTCTCACCAGCAGTTGAAATCACACTAATAATCTTAATCTCAGGTGAAATTTGTCTAACTTCAAATGTTTTATTAGTTTTATTTCCATTATATTTGTCATCACCAGAGTAATTAGCGTAAACTGTGTAGTTACCAGCAGCGAGATCTTCAACAATCCAATTTACAGTACCATTCACAACAGGCAAGGTAATCTCACGAGTATCATTAATCTTAATAGTAATATATCCTGTAGCATCATCTTTAACAGTCACAGTAATATTAGCTTTTTGACCATAGTCAATACTTTCAACAGCAATAGCAATTGTAGTATTGCCTTTTGGAATACCAAATGTAGTGCTGTTTTCACTAGGCAAGTACTGATCATCACCAATATAAGTCACATGCACTGTGTGAGTAGTATTACCTAATCCTTTAATAGAAATTGAACCATTACCATTAGTGGTATTGACAGTGTAATTAGTTCCATCAACACTAACAATGACATATCCTGTTGCATTAGCAGGAATGGTCACATTAATAACAACATCATCACCAACAAGACCTGCATCAACAGTAACATTCACTTGTGATTGACGTTTGTTTACAGTGAAGTTTGCAGTAGTTGAGTTGAATCTGTACTTGTCATCACCAGGATATGTTGCAACGACAGTCTTATTGCCGAAAGTAATTTCAGGTATGTAGAATGTCGCATTACCATTGACTGTGCTGTTAGTGAACTGCATACCGTTAATCTCAATGGTCACATTCTTAGTCCCATCACTAGGAACTGTCACAATCACTTTAACAGTATCATTAACAAGAATACTGGTCTCATTAATTACAGTGATTGCGATTGGAGTGTCAACTTTACTTACAGCAAATCTAGTTTCAACAGTCTTATTCACATATTTGTCACTACCAAAGTAAGCTGTCACATTGTAGACTCCCTCTTTAAGGGTTGAAACATTATCTAAAACAGCTTTGCCTCCACTAATAGTAGCAGTGTAGTTAGTACCATTTAATTCAATAATTACTTTACCAGTAGCGTCTGCTGGAACATTAACAGTGATGTTAGTGTTGTCTCTAACATTAATGTCGCTAGCAGTAATGTTAATCAAGTAATCGTCAGTCTGATTAGTAATGAAGTTATAAATATCATAGCCTTTGGTGAAGTTCTTATCACCAGCATAGCTTGCATTTATTGTGTAATCGTTATAGTCTAAAACATCAGTAGTTACCACAGCAATGCCGTTGACCGGTTTTGCAGTGTAATTCTTATTATTGACATTCACAGTTATGTCTTCAGATACTCTAGGATCGATTTCAACGATTATGGTTGCATTTTTATCAGCAGTTGAAATCACTTCGATAATCTTGATTTCAGGTGAAATCTGACTTATTTCAAAGCCTTTGCTGGTTTCATTCTTATTATATTTACCATCACCAGAGTAATTAGCATAAACTGTGTAATTATCAGCAGGTAAATTGTCTACAATCCAATTGACAGTACCGTTAATGACCGGCAAGGTGACATTTCTAATGTTGTCTATTCTGATTGTAATGTAGCCGGTAGCGTCATTCTCAACAGTGACTGTGATATTGGCGCTTTCGCCATAAGTAATATTTTGAACTGTAATAGCGATTGTAGTGTTTGCTTTTGGAATGCCGAATGTTGTGCTGTTTTCACTTGGCAAGTATTGGTCATCACCAATATAAGTCACATTTACAGTATGAGTAGTGTTGCCTAAACCTTTAATGGTAATTGAACCGTTACCATTTGTGGTATTAACAGTGTAGTTGGTTCCATCAACATTGACAATCACATATCCAACAGCATTGGATGGAATAGTCACATTAATTACAGTATCATCACCGACAAGGCCTGCATCAACAGTAACATTCACTTGTGATTTACGTTTGTTAACAGTGAAGTTAGCAGTAGTTGAGTTGAATCTGTACTTGTCATCACCAGGATATGTAGCAACAACAGTCTTATTGCCGTAAGTGATTTGAGGTATGTAGAATGTAGCATTACCGTTAACAGTGCTGTTGGTGAACTGCATACCGTTAATTTCAATGGTTACATTTTTAGTAACGTCCTTAGGTACGGTCACAATCACTTTAACAGTGTCGTTAACATAGATGCTGGTTTCATTGACTACAGTGATATTTATTGAAGGATAGGTTTTATTCACAGTGAACAGTGTAGTGACGTTATAGTGATTAAAGTCTGTATCATTTACTTGAGCTGTAACTGTGTAGATTCCTTCTTTAAGTCCTGTGATGTTGAATGTAGCCTTATTATTAGTGAATGAATTGTTTCTGTATTCTTGTCCATCTACCCAAATGACCACATCATCAACATTATCTGGGACTTCAACAGTGATTATCTCATCTTCACCAACAGTGATATTCATTGCAGTTACGTTGAATCCGTAATTAAAGACTTTTGAAGGAGTGAATGTCTGTTCCACTCTAGCACTGGTGAAGTTTTCATTTCCACCATATTCGACAACAATTGTGTAAGGTTTGATTTCATTAAGAACTTGGGTTTTGAATTCATCATCAACGGAAACGTTAGCATATGGCACTCCATCAACAGTGACATTTACAACTTTTCCATGAATTTCATCGTTGATTTTTATTTGTACGGTAGCGCTTTCATGGACAGTTCCGCTGACTATAAATTCTAAGCCAGGATCTGCCTTTTTAACTTTGAATTTGGCAGATTCTGTATCATTAATATTGTAATCGTCATTTCCATTATATGTTGCATTAACAGTGTAGTTGCCTGCAGCCAGACCTTCAACGACCCAAGTGACTTTTCCGCCTTCAATCGGCAGGGTAATGTTTCTTCCGGTTGTATCATTGAGTTTGAGTGTAATGTTGCCTGTGACTCCTTCAGGAACTGTTACCACAATGGTTGTGGCATTTCCGTAAGTTACGTTGTCGGCCACAATTGATACGGTAGCGTTAATCTTAGCTACAGAGAATGTAGTGTCGTTTTCAGCTACAGTGTAGTTATCAAGATCATCTCCATAGTATTTGATGTGTACGCTGTAGTTTCCAACAGCCAAATCCTTAACAGTGACTTCAGCAACGCCGTCTGTAAAGTCATATACAGATATAAGATTATCAGTGAAGTTTCCGCTTAAGACAACATGTCCTGTTGCGTTCTTAGGAATGTTGATTGTGATTTTTCCATCTTGGTCAACAGTAATGTTTAAGGCAGTTACGTTTACTTTAGGAACTCTTTGAGTTACATCAAATTCAGCCTTTAATCTGCTGCCGGTCAGGTTTCTGTCTCCATCATAGAATACCCAAGCGACTTTGTGTCCGACAGTCAGGTTGGAAGTGTTGAACCTTGCAACGCCGTCTTTGATTTCTGCAGTGTATTCAACACCATTAATGTCAATAGTTACGTTGCCGGTTGCATTAGTAATTACATTACCAGCAGCGTCTTTAATTGTAATATTTATGTATTCTGTATCCCAAACGGTGATGTCATGTACATCAACATCCAATTCAGTGCCGATTTGGAATACCTCAAAGTCAGTAGTGACTGTATCATCAGAATAGTTATCGTTGCCTGAGTAGATAACTTCAACAGGATAATTTCCGACAGCTAATCCTGCAACAGTTAAGTTGACTTTGCCTTCAGTTATTGTTAATGGCTCGCTTTCAGTTCCATTAACTTTTATAATTATAGTTCCTGTTACCCCATCAGGAACAGTTACTGTAATGTTAGCGCTTTCACCATAGTTGATATCTTCAACTGTGACGGTAAGTACAGGTGCTTGCCTATATACTGTGAAGTTAGTTTGAGCGGTGCATACTGAGTAGTTTCCATCACCATTATATGTTGCTTCAACAGTGTAGTTGCCAGCAGGCAATATTGTGCCCGGAAGAGTTACTTTGCCATCAACAATTTCCTGCTCTTCATATACAAGGATTGTGTCATTTACTTTAATTGTTACATTTCCAGTAACGCCGTCAGGTAAAATTACAGTAATTACAGTTTCATTTCCATAAGTTACATTGTCAACGTCAATTTCAATAGCTGGCTTGATTTTAGTTACATTGAATAATGTTGAATTTGTTGAATTGTAATATTTCTTATCTCCATTGAATATTACAGTTACGTTGTAAGTTCCAACAGCTAAATCAGAGACATTTACTTGTGCAGATCCTCCAACCAGTTCTACAAGGTATGGAGTGTCATTAATCAATACTTTTATAATTCCTTCAGCATCCTCCGGAAGAGTGATGTTGATGATTTCAGTGTCTTTGAATGTGATATTAGCTGTTTCTATTCCAATGGTTGAGTTGTATTTAGTTACATTGAATCTGTCTTGTGCCCATGAAGGTGCATATATTTCAGTACCCTCATATGTAGCAAACACATAATTTATTCCATCTTTTAGCTCTGTAGCATTAAATTCGACGAAAGTTGAATTGTCTACAGTCTGCAGGGTTAACTCATGAGGTATACCATTAATGTAAAGAGTTA
>NZ_JAZNAN010000119.1:0-9511 GCF_045586545.1 Methanobrevibacter sp. | reverse complement strand
GACAACTTAATTTTTCCATTTAATTTTAACTAACTTAAAAACGATTCGATTTCGAAGTTGGTCTGTTTATTAATATTAAAACTAGATTGTTATATGAATACTTATGAGATAGTTGTATCACTTTTCTCTCTACACTACTTTTCTAGAAGTTATATTAATTAAATATTTTCATTGTCTCAAATATAATTTTTAAATTAAAACTGTAACATTCTATTCACAATGAATCGATACATCAATGTGTAAAAGCAAACAGCTTTAAAAATGTCGCACTTTAATTATTTTTAATAGTAATTACAGTACTGTTTAAACCCAATATCCTTGAATAATCCACTTTATAAGCTATTTTGTTTAAAACAGAGATATTGTCAAATTCAAGATTATCATTCTCAACTATAGGGTTGAAGTCAATGCCTGAGTCTTTAATGGAAATCAATATGTATTCATCGCTATCTCTAACAATAATATCAATCGTATCGACATTTTCATTAATGTTAATGATATTGGTTAGCATTTCTTCAATAGCCATACTAACCAATGTTGCAGACTTGTTTTCAGACAAGAACTCCTGAATTTCAGCAGATAGATTAACTGCATCATTAATATTCCCATTAATTGTGTACTCGAATATTTTTCCATTATCATTTTGTTTTATCAAAAAGAAACCTTCATATTCATCATTATACTTTCTATTGGCATATCTTGAGTATAAATATATGAATAGCAGTGTCACAACTTCGCTTACGCAAAATGAAATCCAAAATCCATTTGCACCTAAAAAATAGACCAGGATATTTGCTAATAGTATAGGAAGAATCAGCCCTTCAAGAACAGTTATTGCATTTGATAACCTATTATACTGTACTGATTGAGTGTAAAAAATGTATAGGAAATTAAGTGCATAACCTAAAATACTTAAAGAATAAATCCTAACGGCATTCAAAACCAAAGGAATGTCAGAAGCATTTTTTACATTAAATAAGAATAATATCGCCTGAGGAAATACTGCAAACAACACGGTGAAGAATATTCCGAAAATTGTAACGATTTTCAATGATCTTTTAACAACATATTCAACACCATTGTAGTCTTCCTCTTTGAAATAAAGAGCCACAATTGGTAGGATCGATTGTGTAGTTCCGAAAATAAATATGGTAACTAAAAATAGTGTATTATAACACATATTAAAGGCTGCAAGACCCATCTCACCTAAAATGGAAGTTATTAATGCGTTTAGGAATACTAATTTAATGGTTGTGTATAATGGAATTGAAGCGCCTGAAAATCCTGCTTTAGAAATATCAATCAGATTGCTGATTAATTGAGAAGATTTGAACTTGATAAATTTTAATGTCCCTTTTGAATCAAGGAAATATGTGAGAATATAAATTGCAGATGTTACAGCACCAATTGTAGTTGCCAGTGCTGCACCCTGAATGCCAAAATTTAAGAATTTCATCAATATAATGTCAAAAATGACATTTACACCATTGTTCATTAAAAATGCCCTAAACTGCAGTTGAATAAAACCATCTGTTTTGATGAAATATGCAAAACAAATCATGAAGCATGTAAACGGTATTCCAATAAGATACAAAAAGAAATATTGGCTGACAAGAGGTCTTATTTGAGGGGATTTGCATAATACCTGCATATAGAAGTCGGGAAAGAGAACACCTGAAACGGTAATCAACACTGAAATCAGCACCACCAAAATGATTGAAATCGTGAATATCTCATTTGCCTTATCATCATCGAATTCGGCTTTAGCGCATGTGCACAGGATACTTCCTCCCAAACCGATAAGCCAATAAACAACATTTACAAAAGCCGCCAGAGGTTCAATACTTTGGACTACTGACAGATATGATGACCCCATAAACAGACTAATGAAAAATGCATCTGCAAGAATTGCAAAATTGCCTGCAATTGAAGCCATCAATGTTGGAAAGAACAATTCCTTAAACTTACTGTTTAATAAATTAAAATTCCTTTCATATGTCATTCAAATCATTATCTTTTTGATGCAATTATCATTCTTGGCAAGTTATGCAAAGGCAATTCTATTTTCAAATCCATAACTCGGACAAGTGCTTCAGCACCCACTCTTCCATTTGGAAGCAATCCATAGGTGGATTTTGGAATGAAAATCAGACCGCTTAATCTAACCTTGTTGAATATTTTTAAAAACAAGTTTGCAATATAATCGTCCTTTTTATCGAGAATGCTCTTATTCAGGTTGACCACAACACAATCAAACTCTCCATTTAATGCATCTAACTTATCCGGAGTGACTTGAAGCAAATCAACATCATCAAAAATTGAATCAGTGACAAAAAGGGTTGTTCCATAAACAGGGGCATTCTCCAATAAATAGTGGATGTCCTTAAATGCTTCATCTTCGTCAATCTCGGTTTCCTTATCTAATCCTTCACTTAAAACCAACTGGAATGCATACTTTTCAATGCTTCGTAAAAAATCAAGGTCTTTTTTTACCTGGTATCCGTCACTGTGAGATAAGAAAACTGTTCCGCAACTTGTTTCCAGGTCCTGAGTTTTTAAGAAAGGTTG
This sequence comes from Methanobrevibacter sp., assembly GCF_045586545.1. Taxonomy (GTDB): domain Archaea; phylum Methanobacteriota; class Methanobacteria; order Methanobacteriales; family Methanobacteriaceae; genus Methanocatella. Next base: position 6,943 of record NZ_JAZNAN010000119.1, on the reverse strand, counting down.
GGTTTCATTAATTGGATCAAGAGCTGTTTTATAATGGCTTTTAAGTTTGTTACTGATATGATTCATCGGTGAAGATTCTGCAATCAAATCATTTGGGACTATGAACAGTTTTAATGCTGCATGGCCAAATAACTTATATCCTTTTTTAAGTTCATAATCGAATTTTTTTGGATTTAAATAAGAATCAAGAGAACTGTCAGTTTCGTGCTGGCCTGAAAAACTGTCTAAAAAATCTGCATCCATGTTTGCCCCACATGGTCTGCAATTTACTTCAATCAGGACAGGACCCTTTTCATCAATCATGTATTCTCCATGAACAGGACCATATTGAATGCCTAAAGCGTCGGCAACGTCATATGCATATTCGACAAGTTTCGCTTCACCAAGATCCAATTCATTAATTGATTCAAAAGAATCATAGATGTGGCCTCCTTCTGAAGTCTTGATTTTGTTATATTTCCAAATGAGAGTGACTCTATGAACGCCTCCACAGGAAACGGTATTTACAACATATTCATCACCGTTTATGCGTTCTTGAATAAGGAGTTCTGCGGACTCATTGCCGTAGTAACCCTTTTGATTAAATACCTTTGAAATGGAATCAATCATTTCCTGTCTGTTTTGGCAAATATTCACACCAACGGAAGCAGCACCGTATATCGGTTTTACAACAACTTCCTTTAAACCTTCGCTGTCATAATAGTCAACTGCTTCTTCCACAGACTTGACAACACGTCCCCTAATTGACCGTAGATTATTTTCAGCCAATCGGTTTTGCATTTCATTTTTTAGAGTGAATGCATCAAGGTTTTCAATAGGATTACATAATAAATTCAAATCGTTAGCCAGCTTAGTTGCAAGAATGACTCCTTTCTCATTTCCAGGAACCACCAAAACTGGATCCAATTCTTTAACCATTGCCAATGTTTCTTCATAAGTATCTTTTTCATGAATTAAATCAAAATCATGTTTGATTCGCTCATAACTATCATGAACTATTTTTTTATAAAGCAATGCTTCCTCATTATCACCGGATTCAGCCATTTCCAAAACGATTGGATTATAATTTCTTGCAACGATGTCTTGAATATAATTTGTTCCTGTAGATATACATTCGACTACAACAATATTTCTCATTTGACACACTTCCTTATGTTAAAAAATTTTATTTTTATTAATTTTTAAAGTTTCCCTAATATTTCATGAAAATCGCTGAATTTGAAGCTGTACAAGTATCTCTAATTTAAATGGTTGAACTTCAATTCAGGGTTTAAATATTTCTGTATTTTTTCACGAATATTACTGTAATAATAGCCGTTGCAACAATAGCTATTGCATTTGCAATCATAGATGGCAACTGTAATCCTTCAGGGGCCTGTAAAATATATCCTATAGTAATTAAAATACAGAGAACAGCCGGAAGTAGCGTTATTATATACAATTTTCCTTTTTTCATCAGATAAACTGTGGCTGAAAGAAGTACGCTGACAGCTATTATTAACTGAGCCCATGCAACATATCTCCACACCAGGTTAAAGTCAATGAAAGTCAATGCATAGGACAGTACAAATATTGGGAGAGCCAGTTTCAATCTTGAAAGGAATTTATCCTGATTGATGTGCAATTCATCGGCTAATGTAATTCTGGAACTTCGAAGTGCAGTGTCTCCAGTTGTAATTGGACAGACCACAATACCAATAATGATTAAAATCACACCAATAGGGTCAAGTAGTTTTGTAGCCATTTCATTAACTGCAACGGCAGGTGCTGCGGCATATATTGCACCAAGTTGCGGTTGGCCATGGAAAAATGCTAATGCGACTGCTGCCCAACAAAGAGCAGTTATACCCTCCAAAACCATTGCACCGAAAAATACTGGTCTTGAATCATTTTCAGTTTTTATGCATCTTGCAACAATAGGTGACTGTGATGCGTGAAAACCGGAAATAGCACCACATGCAATTGTAACGAACAGGAATGGGAAAATCGGATTGTCAGACAAGTATAAACCCTGTGTTGTAAATTCAGGAATGGTGTATCCCGGATTTAATATTACGGCTCCGGTTATTAAAACCACCATTATCATGAACAACACTCCCATGATAGGATACACTTTTCCGATAATCTTATCTACTGGCAGTAATGTGGCAATAATGAAGTAACCAAATATTGCTGCTGTCCAAATATATAATGGAATGCTTGTCAAGTTACTGAGAAGGGCCGCAGAGCCTGTTGAAAACACAGCCCCCACAAAAATCCCTGTTATGACAGTGACGACTGCAATGAATTTTTGCGCAGTGGTGCCCAAATATTTGGATATGATGTGAGGCATGGTGGAACCGTCATCCCGTAAAGATAAGAACCCTGAGAAGAAATCATGCACTGCACCAATGAAAATGGTACCCAGTGTAATCCATAGAAATGCTGCAGGACCGAATAATGCACCTTGAATCACTCCAAATATTGGTCCTGTTCCGGCAATATTTAGAAACTGAACTAAAAATGCTTTAATTCGAGACATTGGCATATAATCAACACCATCTTCAAACCTATGAACTGGTGTTTGCATGTTTTCATCAATACCTGCGACTTTTTCTAAAACTTTACCATAAATGAAATATGATGCAATTAATACTGCAAGACAAATTAAAAAACTGTACATTATTATAAACTATTAATTTGAACATATTTAATTGTTTTCATGAAAATTATATACACTCATTAATCATAAATGATATAATTTATTCTAAATTAATTTCTATTGGTAATCAATATAGTTAGGCTCAGAAATCTCCTTTACAACATCCTATTTCTAACATCCTCAATCAATAAAAGTGGATCAGGATTATGCAATTTTTGGTTCTTTTTAACCAGTTCATGTTTACTGTTGGCGTAATAATATTAGGCATATGCAACATATTTATATTTTCATTGGATTATTAATGATTCAAGTCTTAAAGTGCATATAGTAAATAGGAACATATGCATACATTAAACAGAACACGGATTCATATAATTGTGTTGTGATACTTCCTTAAATTTAAATATATATATGATTATGAATAGAATAAGTTATAATGAAAAATGATTATTTCAGATTTGAAGATAAGGAGCATGATATTCCGTTTTACAATGGAAATCCTAAACTTAGTTACTCAAAAATAATTGCATTATTTCTCGGACTTTGTTTAACATTCTGCATACCTTTCATTGAATTTGGAGACATGGAACTTCTAAAAGCAATATTATCATGTTTTATACCTTTAATTGCAGTATGGTATTCTTTAGAGGGCAACTTATCAGAGATTTTCAGAAAACCTGAAAAAAATGATATAAAAATTATAATCATTGGTTTGATAAGCGTTTTCCTGGTAATGGGTATAGCCACTTTAATTGCAAAAGTATTTGGAATTCCTTCACAGTCACATAAACCATATGTGGGCACTCCAATAATTACGATTCTATCCACTATTATACAACTTGTTGGTGAAGAATTATTCAAATTCATAGGGATTGTGCTGCCTATGATTTTTACATATAAGTATATTGGCCGTAGAGGTGCGATAATTGTAGGAATTATTGTTTCACAGCTGATATTTTCACTGGCACATATATCAGCATACGGATCCAATATTGCAGATTTAATATTGACAATAGGTATAGGTTCTATTGTATTTCCATTAATTTATGTAAAAACAAAGAATATCACTATATCTTATTTGGTGCATTTAATTTGGGATTTTATAGGTATTCTACCAGTAATTTTCGGTATAGCAACACTGCTGTTTTAAATTAATTCAGATTTTTCAAAATATTCATTTAATATAACAACAATATCAAAATCTACTCAAAAATTTATAAAATTCGCCAAATTGAAAAATTAAAGAAAAATATTAAAAAAATCTTTTAAGAGGAGGTAAAATGAAAAAACATTTTTATATAACGTTAATTTTAATTCTATTTATATCTTTAGGTGCAGTTTGCGCATCAGACTCAATTTCAGATGATGATTTGAGTGAAGATAATGGAGAACATTTGGAAATCATGGAAGAGAATATCATAGGCGAACATAATCAAAATCCGACAGGAAATGATAATTTAAGTGAAAATTCATTTACTCAATTGGAAAATGATATAAACAGTTCTACAGATATTTTAGAAATAACTCATGATTATAAATTCGATAATAATACTGATAACTTTACCCGAATCAGTTTTGTAAAAAATAATTTTGTCATTGACGGAAACAACCATGTTATTGATGCAAATAATTTATCAGCAATATTCGAGATTTCCGGAACCAACATTACCATAAATAATCTGGTTTTCAAAAACGCTAACTCCTATTCAGGCAGTGTTTTATATATCAATTCTGAATCTACAGTAACAACAAATAATGTGACTTTTGAAAACTGTGCAGCTGAATATGGAATAATTTTAACTGTACTGTCAACTTATAACAGTAATGATGATAAATTCCTTGACTGTACAGCTTCAGAAGGAGTAATCTTTGGACACAGGTCTAATTTAATCTTCAACAATTCCCTGATGAGAAGTTCTAAAAATTTAAAATGGGGGTTTATTAAAACCGAAGGACTATCATTTACTGGTGTTTTCAACTCAATATTTGCAAATACCACCTCTAAATACACTACTGCAATTATGGGAAGTGGAAGATTGGAGATTGTAAACACCACCTTTATCAATTTGCATGCCAACCTCACAGCTGGTGCTATCGGACTGAAAGAAATAGAGGGAGCATATATAAAAAATTGTAATTTTAGCAATGTCGGCTCCGAAAAAAATGGCGGGGCAATTTATACCGATGCATACACTTCAGGTGAAACCCCGACCGTTGAAATAACAGATTCCAATTTTGTTGACTGTTATTCTCAATTCGGAGGAGCCATTTTACAATTGGAAGGTATTCTTGATGTGGATAATTGTAACTTCACAAACAATCTTGCAGTTTTTGATGGAGGGGCAATATATGTCTCCTGGACAAACATGACGGTTTCAAATTCAAGATTCAACAATAATTCTGCAGTATATGATGACAAAAGAGGAAGCTTTGGAGGTGCAATATTTGCGGATGCATCCACCTTTACATTGAAAAATTCTGAATTTATCAAAAACAGCGCACAGGATGGAGGCGCAATATATATGTATGATACTGATTATGACATTAAAGATAATCTGTTTGAAAATAATTCGGATTTAAATGGAACTTATGATGACATATATTCAGCATTCGATGGAAATATGAAAATTTTAGAAAACAATGTATACTCTTTCAATGATTCAATCAGTTTAAACAATACATTTTATGATTTGATTTCAGTTACTCCTGCATTGAAATTGCCAATATTCAACAACAGCATAGAAGTGGAGTCAATCCCTTCAAAATTTGACCTGCGTGATTGGGGATGGGTAACACCAGTCAGAAACCAAGGTTCATCAGGAGTATGCTGGTCATTCGGTATTTCTGGAGCTATGGAATCTTCAATATTAAGATTTTTAGATGTTGAAATGGATATTTCTGAAAATAACATGGCTGATGTTTCATTCAGGTACAATAGATATGGATCCACAAATGTTCATGAAGGGGGAGGCTTTAATATTGGTGCAAATTATGCATTGAGTTGGTTAGGAGTATTCCCATCAGTATTTGATGTCTATGATGAACTTGGAAAAATTTCACCGGCAATCGGTGTGAATTCCAGCATTCATTTCCAGGATATTGTCTGCATAAAGCCATGTGCAAATGCAACTGATATTGGCCATGTGAAAGAAGCTGTCTTAAAATATGGTGCTTTATATGTGAGATATTACGCTGCACAGGATGAACCGTATTTCAATGAAGAAACAAGCGCACAATACTGTGATGATGAATCCGTGAAAGTAAACCACGGTGTCGTTTTAGTCGGTTGGGATGACACATATTCAAAAGAAAACTTTTTGATAACTCCTCCGGGCGATGGTGCATGGTTATTTAAAAACAGCTGGGGAGAAGATGCTGGAGATGAAGGATATTTCTATATATCCTATTATGACTCAACATTCATGAAAAATAATGATGCATATGCATTCATATTCATAAATGATGTTGATTACAACAAAAATTACCAGTATGATCTTCAGGGTTCATTCATTACTTATGATTTAAATGAATACCGCAACAACTTTGTAGCTATTGAAGACGATTTGATTGCAGGTGTGGAAACATATTTCAAGGATGCCGGCAGTAACTACACAGTTGAAATTTATGTCAATGACAAATTGATGCATGTGCAAAATGGCCTTTCTCCATTTGCAGGATATCATACAATTAAATTAGATTCATATGTTCCAATTAAACAAGGGGATGAATTCACTGTTAAAATCAAATCTAACTGCTTGCCTTGTTTGGCATATTCAAGACAGCACTTCATAAAGAATTCCTCAGAATTCCTTTATAATGGCACTTGGACTGATGCAGCTGAAAAAGGATTCGTGTGTTGTATAAAAGCATTTACAGTTGTTGATGATTCTAAAATCACTGAAAACAGCAATATTTCAGTTGCCTATGGCAATAAATCTTTCTTCAGTGTTAAAGTTGTAACTTATGATGGTCATGCAGTTACCGGTGCACCTGTTGGGTTTGCCATTAATGGAAAGACAGTCAATGCAACAACAGATAATGAAGGTATTGCCGGATTGGAAATAAGTGATGGTCCTGGCACTTATACAATAACAACTCTTTATAATAATCAAACCTATGAAAACAAAGTTACTGTAAGATTAGATTCACAGAACCATAAAGTCGTTGCTAAAAATATTGCAGTGGATTATGCAGGAGGTTCATACTTTACAGTAAAAGTGGTATCCAGTGATGGTAAAGTTGCTGTTAGTGGCGAATCTGTAATATTTGTCATCAACGGCAAGACCACAACTGCTAAAACAG
>NZ_JAZNAN010000118.1:0-16354 GCF_045586545.1 Methanobrevibacter sp. | reverse complement strand
TAATGGCCATTTTGTTTAATCTAATTATATTATTTATATTAGTAATTTTTATTTAACAAATCAAATTAAGGAGAAAAAAATAATGAATAACAAAAAGATGTTAATGTCATTTCTTTTAGTTGTTTTAGTTGCATTATCTTTAAGTGCAGTTTCAGCTGCAGATGTTGCAGATGATGTAATTGCAGTTGATGATTCTGTTGATATTATATCAGAATCTTACCAACCAGAAGCTAATACTGCTGATGCAGTGCAAGTTGCTGTTGATTCAGCTAAAAATGACGGTGATATCGTAGATTTAAGTAATTATGAAACATATGATTTCGCTAATGCTACTGTTAATGTTCCAAATTCTAACATTGTAATTAAAGGTAACGGTGAAACTACTATTAAAGGACATGGTGTTAATGATGGATTAATATATGTTACTGGTTCTAATGTAACTATTCAAGGTCTTCAATTCATTGACACAAACCCAGCAAATAATCTCGTTTATAATGGTACTGTAGAAGGTATTGCAGTTAAATTTATGGGCGTATCTGGAGCATCAGTACAAGATTGTGAATTCACAGACTTTAATCAAGACATCAGAGTTCAAAGAAGTCAAAATGTTGAAATTCTAAACAATGAATTCCTTGGCGGTATGGCTACCAAATTAATTAACGATCCTACTGTAAACAAAGAACAAGGTACTAAAGCATTAAATATTATGGGTTCAACCAACATTACTGTTAAGAATAATGTCTTTGGAGGACCTATGTTAGATGCTGTTTCTATCGCATCAGGTAGTGGACAAAGCGCTATTGAAAACAACACCTTTGTTGGTAATGCATATGCTATCTACTTCGGTGGTGCATCTACTGCAGGTTGTTCAATTGCAGACAATACATTTATTAGATGCGGATCCTTTAAAGAAGGAGATATTGTTATGGAAGGTTTCCCTGTAATCAGTATTCAAAAATCTTCTGATAATATTGTATTCAGAAACAACACTTTCCAAGCTGTTGAAAACAGTATCTTAATCGCAGCTGAAGCAGGTAACACAGCACACGGTGGAGAAACCCAAATCGGAAATGTTACTGTAGTTGGAAACACTGTTGTTCCATATGAAGAACCACAAGAAAACTATACTGCAGATGTATCCAACGTAACATTATTCCATGTTTTAATCAGAGAAGCTGGAGTATTAAACCTTACCTCACCACTTAATGTTACTGAAAATACTTTTGTAGGTGATGTAAAAGGTGTTTCCATTGTACTCATTGACAAAGAAATCTTCTCTGCTGCAAATGTTTACTTAAATGAAACATTAGATGTAAACCACGCATATGGTGCAGAAACTTTATATGGTACCACTTTAACTGTTGAAACTGTTGATGGTTATGTTGGAGACGAAATTATCTATAAAATTACTTTAAAAGATTCCAACGGTGTTGGATTATACAACAAAGAAATTATCATTTTCCTCAATGATAACTTCATCAAAGCTTACACCGACAGTGAAGGTGTTGCATCAGATTACATCGTAGAACAAGCTGCTACTGAAAAATATTTATCTGCAGTATTCTTAGGTGAAGGTAACATGTACGCTGGATCCTATGATTCTGGAGTAATCAAAGTAGATGCTAAAGATAGTAAAATTGCCGCTAAAAAAGCAACTTTCAAAGCTAAAAAGAAAACTAAAAAATACGCTATAACATTAAAATCCAAATCTGGTGATGCTATAGCTAAAGTGAAAGTTGCAATTAAAGTTAATGGTAAAACATACAAAGCAACAACAAATGCTAAAGGTAAAGCTACCTTTAAAATTACCAAATTAACTAAAAAAGGAAAATATAACGCAAAAGTTACTTTTGCTGGTAACGATGCTTACAAAGCTTCAAAAGCTAAAGTAAAAATAATCGTTAAATAGATAAGTAATATTCTTATTACTTTTCTTTTTTTCTTTTTTCAATAAAAATTATTATTATCAATATCTTTTTTAGAATCTGTTTTTATGGAGGGGGCATTATTAAAATAATTAAATTTTATCCAATAATATTATTGGTACTAATCTTTTCAGTTCTGATGATTAATACGGCATATGCAGAAGATAATTCAACTTTAAATGCGACAATATCAAACGATAATTTTGATGATATTCAAAATCTGATTGATAATGCTGAATCTGGAGATTCTATTTACTTAGAAAATAAAACATATGAAGTAAACACCTCTTCCATAACTATTAATAAGGACATTTCAATTTATGGGTCCGATACGGTTTTAGATGCTAAAAATAAGTCTAATATATTAACCATTTCAAAAAATAGCAATGTGAACTTATATGGAATTACTTTTATTAATGCCAAAACAGATTCAAACGGTGCTGCCATCGACAACTACGGGACAGTAACCATTCACAATTCAAAATTCATTAACAATACTGCAGAATGCGGAGCTGTTAGAGGAAACTCTGACTCTACATTGACAGTATACGATTCTTTATTTGAAAATAATAGGGCGGACTCCGGTGCAGCCATAGACGCTTTTGAGACCAATTCAAAGATTGTTAATTGTACTTTCACTAAAAATCAGGCAGGTGAAGGAGGTGCAATGTATACAAGATTTGGTCAAATTCAATTAATCGAGTGCAATTTCACAAATAATTCCGCGATACGCGGTGGAGGTATTTACAATAACAGAGGGATTCTAGTAATCCATAATTCCAGATTCTACTCAAACTCAGCATCCCATTTGGGTGGGGGTGTTAAAAGTTGGGGCGTTTGTGAAATGTACGATACTGTTTTAAGGTATAATGTAGGGGAATTCGGCGGGGGAGCATACATCTCCGAATACCAAATGATTGTTCAAAACTGTACTTTTGAACATAACTATGCTTTTGAAGGTGGAGGTATTGTTTCTGATTCCCATGGACGCTTAAACATTAAAAAGTCATATTTAAACAATAATTCTGCTGAATTTGGTGGTGGAATCGGAGTATATCTTGCGCATCTGGTTTTAAATGATTGTATTTTAACCAACAATGTTGCAAGTAAACATGGTGGTGGAATCGAAGCCGAAACATACTCCGCAGATATCAATAATGCCACTTTAATAAACAACTCCGCTGAACTTGGTGGAGGAATATATGTTGGTAATATCTCAGTTAATGTTAAAAATTCTAATTTAAAAAACAATTCTGCCGAAGAAGGTGGAGCGATTTACAATATGGGAACATTAACTTTAAATAATCTGAATATCACTTCACATGTTTCTCAAAAAAATGGAGGAGCAATATTCAATAACGCTTTCTTAAATTTGGATGCCTGTAATATCAATTCAAACATTGCCCATGGCAATGGGGCAGCAGTCTATAATAATGGAAATGTCAATTTATCAAATTGTAATTTAGAATTCAATGTCGCCAATAAGGGTGGATCTATCTACAATAACGCAAACATGATTATTGATAATTCAAAAGCAAATAATAATAATGCATCATCTTATGGTGGGGCAATATATGATGCGGGAACATCAAAAATTCAGAATAGTGAATTCAATTCTAATAGTGCATTAATGGGTGGGGTAATCTACAATGCTAAAAATTCAATAGTAATCAGTCATTCCTCATTCAATTCAAATCAGGCATATGATGCATCCGTAATATGTTCTATTGCGGATTTGACAATTGATGATTCCATATTTGAAAAGAATACTGCAAAACATACCTATGGCGGAATATATGTTATTAAGGGAAATGCGAATATATCAAATTCAAGTTTTTCATTCAATAGTCAAACAGACGAAGGCACATGCATTTTCAATGCCGATGGAGTAGTTTTGATTGACAATTCCCAATTCATTTCAAACACCGCAAAAAGTTATGGTGCAGCTATTGACAATTCAGGAAAAATGACTGTTTCAAACTCTTTGTTTGATAAAAATCAGGCTTATGGTGCTGCAGCTATAGATAATGGTGGAGATTTAGTAATTAAAAATTCAATATTTACAAATAACAAAGCCTCTAGAAATGGTGGAGCTATTGACAATAAAGGAAACATGACTGTAACAGGTTCAATTTTCGAAAATAATATTGCTGGTGGCGATGGTGGAGCAATAATTGCTAGAAGAGGCACTAATATTACTCATTCAATAATATATAATAATCAAGATTCTAATGGTTATGCAATTTATAATCAAACCTGGGATGATTCTTCATATACAAATAATTGGTGGGGTTCGAATAATCCTGATTTTGGAAAATTGCTCAATTTCAATGTTTCAGATGATTTTTCATGGATTATAATGAAAGTTACAAATACTTCCCAAGTGATGCAATATAGAAATGCAGATCTGGATGTAAGTCTTAATGAAATCACAGATAAGAATAATAATGTTGCAAAAATTAGCTCACCAGAGGCATTGCCAATTTTCAATTTAAGCTTATCTTCAAATAGTAACTTTAAGATTTCAAATGGTTTTGCAAAGCTATCCGTTCCAATTCAAAACATTAATTTACTCATAGTCAAAGTTAACAATCAAAGCTTTTCATTCGATGTTGCTAAAAATCCAATTTCAATAAAAGGAAATAAGAATATCATTGAGGATTATGACGGGAAAACAGTATATGAAGTGCGTATTGTTGACAGTTATGGGGTTGCAGTTGGCAATGTTAGTGTAGTCATGAAAATAGGATCTAAAAAGTATACTGTAAAAACTGACAATGACGGTTTTGCTAAAGAAACATTTGCTTTGACCCCCGGAAAATACACGATTTCCATTAAATGCGGCGAGAAAATAGTTAAAAACAAAATAACTATTAAGAATGTTTTAAAAGCCAAAAGCATTTCAAAGAAAAAATCCAAAAAAATCAAATACACTGCTTCCTTGAAAACAAGTAAAGGAAAAGCAATTGTCGGCAAAAAGATTATCTTTAAGGTTAAAGGCAAAAAATACAGCGCTAAAACCAATAAGAAGGGAATTGCTACTGTTAAATTTAAAAATTTAAAAGTGGGCAAATACAAAATCACTGTCAAATACTTAAAATATTCAGTAAAAAGAACTCTGAAAGTAAAATCTTAGTGTGAAATTAGGTTTCACACTTATTTAATTTTTATTATAACGCTTTTTTTAGATGCCTTGTATAAATTATCGCCATTAAATCTGATTTTAACTTTATATCTTCCTTTTTTATTTAATTTTATCTTAAATATTGCTTTACCTTTGCTATTGGTTTTTTTAGTATAGGTCTTCCCTTTTATGGTAAATCTTATTTTTTTACTTTTAAGAAGTTTTTTACCATATTTCAGTACAACAGTATATGTTTTGACTTTTTTGTTTGCTTTATATGTTTTAGGGGCAAATTTGATAATTGTTTTTTTCTTAGTTATTTTCTGGCTTGAATTTTCAGTGAGATTAGTTTTGGATTTATTGTTAAATGATAAATTATTTGAATTAACTTGGCTGTTTTCAATGTAGATTTCAGAATTAAACGTTGTGTTTTCATTGCTGAAGGTTAAATTTTCCATTTTTGCAGATTTTGATGTGATATAAAGTGAAATTCCTTTTTGTGCAACATTATAATTGAATTCACTATTAAATATATTTAAATTACCTGCTTTAATGATAATGGCGCCACCTTCTAGTAATGCGGTATTTTGTGTGAATATTGTATTATTCACATTTCCATTGCTCATAAAGTAAATTCCAGCACCATAACCTATTGCACAATTTTGTATGAAAGAGGAACCCACTACAAAACACTCTGAATCTGCATAAATTGTACCTCCGTCACCACCAGTATTTTTGATAAAAGTTGAGTTTTTAACGGTGCCTATTCCATAGAATGATATTGCTCCTCCTTGGAATTTTGCAGTATTGTTTTGGAATGTTGAATTGATTATTTCTCCGTTTTCACCAAAATCAACTCCTCCTCCGGTTCCAGCCTTATTGTCTTCAAATCTGGAATTTATGACTGTTCCACTCCATTTGAAAGAAACTGCTCCTCCATATTTGTCACTAGTACAATTTTTAAAACTGGAATTTATAATAGTTCCATTAGTTCCAAAAAAGTAAACTGCGCCCCCATCACTATTTGAATATCCATTGATGATATTAATGTTTTTCAAAGTGACATTTCTTGATTTTATATTAAAAACTTTAGCTTTTTTATTTGCATCAATAGAATGGTTCTGGCCGTCAATAACTAAATTATCAGCGGTTATGTCAATTCCATCTGAAAATTTGGAATCTTTTTGGGAATCATAAATATAATCTTTGTTTAGATTAATATTTTGGCTAGTTGTATTAAATTCCTTAGAAAGTGTTGAAAAATCGCCAATGTCTATCGGATTATCTTCTTGGGTATTGTTAATGTCTGCAGCATTTATAGAAGTTAAGCTTAAGAAAATAATTAAAATAATAACAAGGTAAATTACTTTATTCTTAATTGATTTCATCCCCTCTAATGTGTAAATATGTTTATATTGTAATTTCTATATTAATTTTTCTTAAGCTATTTAAAGATTTAAATAAAATATATTAAATATATAGAAGTGAATATTATTATACATTGATTCAATATATCAATTGTTATAAATTTTAAATTGTGGGGAAAATATGAGATTTAAGAATATTTTATTAATATTATCATTTTTATTGCTTGCAATGATGTGCATCAGCTCTGTTGCAGCTATTGAAGATAATACAATTGATAATAATTTAACACAAGATTCACAGGATTCAGATAGTTTAAGCACTGAAGAATCCATGGAATTAAGTGTATCAGATGAAGAAGAGAATTTGGCTGCTTCGAATACAATAATTGTTGAGGAAGTGGAAGAAAATCATAATGAGATGGGGTCTTCTGGAACCATCCAAAAAGCCATTGACGGCGCAAATGCAGGAGATACAGTTATCATTAATGGTAGAAGTTATGTGCACTGTCATTTTGTAGTAAATAAGAAATTAACTATTAGAAGTACTGTAGGTACAACCATGGAAGTTTGTCCTTCAAATACTGCAGAATCAAATAACCATGGAATATTTTACATTTCACCTGAAGCAAGCGGAACAGTAATTGAAGGATTCACATTGACAAGTGATGTCGTGGGTATCGATGATTATGCCATATTGGTCAAAGGGGCTTCCAATGTTGAGATTAGGAATTGTAGTTTATCCAATACAGGCTATTCTGATGTATTAAGAGTTGAAGATGCGAAAAACACTATTATTCAAAACGTAATTGTTTCAAATGGTGAATACGGGATAAGAGTTAAGAATTCCCAAGGCACTGTAATCAATTCAAACAATATCATAAACAATAAGAAAGCGGGCATTATGATTACAGGCAGTTCAAATAATCCAACAATATCATTTAATAACATTACAAATAATGTTAATGGAGTGGATTTGGGATCCTCTGACAACATTAACATCCTAGGAAATGCTTTTAAGACAAATAAAGGATATGGGGTTCATGTAAACTGTCAGGTTAAAAAAATTAATGTCACAGGAAATTTCTTTTACAACAATAAACTGGAAGAAGTCTTCAATGATGTTAATGCTAAAGGGTCATACGTTCCAGGCGGAGAAAAGCTGGTAATCGTAAATAACAATTATGTTGTAAGTTCAGAAAACAACCGTCCGGTCCAACGTGAAGACAGCAACGGAGGGGGAGTATTTTTAGGCTATATTTTTGAAATCAATTCAAATGTAAACTGTCCAATAATATATTCATCATATGGTGTTAATTGGGATGGAGCTGATTTTGAACTTAAGTTAAGCAATATTACTCAAATTAAGAAAGGCACATATTCTATTTCCATCGTCGATAAAAATGGAAATATCGCAAAAGGATTAAGCTCTGTACCTGTATCATTTTACTTAAATAAAAATAATAATTATGTTTCACCTCAAGAGGGTGATGTTTATCAAACTGTTATGATGATGGATGGTACTGCAACAGTTAAATTTTATGCAAAAGACTTTAAAGAATCTGGAAATGTCTTAACAGCAGTTTTCCCGGGATTATCCAATTATTTAACAGGGGATTCTAATAAAAATGTTAAAACATTCGATATTGATGACAGTTCCATTCCGGGAAATATCACTGAAAGCAAAATAACCCTTTCAGACATAACCACATATCCGAAATCCAATGTATTGTACACAATTAATCTGACAGATATTAACAATAACCCTATTGTTGGAGAAGAAGTGATATTCAATATCAATTCTAAAGACATCCCTGCAATAACCGACAGCAATGGTCAGGCTTCAATCAAAATCAATCAAAAAGTAGGCAAATATACTGTTAAGGTTACATATGACAATGATGGGGATTATTCTCCGGCAGAAGCTCAAGGTGTAATAACCGTTAAAAAATTATCCACCAAAGTTGTTGCTTCCAACTATGCTATGCTAATTAATAAGGCCACTTATTATCAGATAACCTTAAAAGATGAGTCAGGCAATGCAGTGACTGGTCAAAAACTTTCCATTAAAGTCAATAAAAAAACATATGATGTCAAAACTAATAAGAAAGGCGTAGCAAAAATTAAGCTCAAACTTAAAAAAGGAAAATATAAGGTAAAAATAACATATAAAGGAAGTGGCAAATATTTGGCAGCTAAAAAGAATACTAAGATAACTGTTAAAAAGGTTTTAAAAACTAAAATTAAAGCTTCAAAAATAACTGCCGCTCCAAAAACAGCTGTTAAATACACAGTCACTTTAAAGGATGAAAACGGAAATGCAGTTAAAAAACAAAAGGTTTCCGTTAAAATCAACGGCAAAACATACAATAAGAAAACAAATTCAAAAGGAAAAGTGTCAATCAGCGTTAAACTTCCAAAAGAAAAAACATATAAAACCACTGCTGCTTTCAAGGGAAGTAAAATCTATCAGAAATCTTCTGGAAAAGGCAAGATAACTGTTAAAAAGATCGGCACTGAAATAACTGCTCCTGATATGGAGACTTTACCTGATGCTCAAAGCGATTATACTGTTACATTAAAAACCAGTGAGGGTAAATCAATCGCTAAACAAACCATTAAAATTGTTTTGAACGGTGAAACTCACACTAAAACAACAGATAGTAATGGTGAAGCAACAATTCAGGCTACATTTGCAGATGAAGGCACATATGAAGCAACTGTTTCTTATTCAGGAACAGGAGTCTATCAAAACAGCAATGCAGTAGGAAAAATTAATGTTTCAAGGGTTCAAACTCAATTAATAAGCAGTGACAGGATATTTTCAAAAGGTTCTAACGAATATTATATGGTCACTTTAAAGGATGAATCTGGAAACGCTTTGAATAATCAAACAATTAAGTATACCTTAAATAATCAGGATTATACACAAAGCACTGATGTGAATGGCCAAATTAAGGTGGATGTTTCATCATTGGATGTTGGCTCTTATGATGCAGCCTTTAATTTTGAAAAAACAAATCAGTATAAATCAGCTTCATCCAGTAGCAAAATTAATATTTTAAATGAAACCGGAATTACATTTATCGATGATGATTTGTCAAATGATGAAATTCAAAGTATTTTGGATTCTTCAGATAATCCAATTAAATTTTTAGCAGATATCTACAATGACGTCAGTTTAACAATTAAAAAACCATTAAGCATCACTTTCCAGCCAAACACTACTTTAAACGGTAAAGAAAATAGTCCGGTTTTAACTATTTCCGCTTCAAACATTAACATTTCCGATTTGGTGATTAATGCAAAAGAAGGATCAGGTATTGTTATTGAAAATGCAGAAAATGTTGTTCTTGAAAATAATGTTATAGCTAATCTGTTAAATCAAACTAACTCTGATAAATATAATTCAGGGGAATCAATTATTCCTGGAAACGGTATTGAATTAAATAATGCAAAAAACGTTAAAATTTCTAAAAACGATGTCAAATACTTTGGAAATGCGATATTTGCCAAAGACACTAACGGATTGGAAATCAACAATAATACAGTATCCTTAAGCAATTATGGGATAAACTATGATTTAGGGGTTAAAAACACTCAAATAAACAATAATTTAATTACCAAAAATATTGGATTATATGTAATGGATGTTCCTGAAGGGCCATTGGGATATGGAATATTCTTCAATCAGTCAGCCGTAAATGTATCTGTTTTCAATAATAATATTTCAAATAATTACATGGGCATTTCAGTAGATGCAAATTATTCAACAGGTATTGTAATCACTCAAAATTTAATCTGTGATAATGCTCTTGAAGGAATAAGATTCAATGCGGGTTATGATTTAGCTGTCAATGCTGTAGAGCCAGATGTAAACGACAATGCAATTTACAGAAATGCTAAAGGTCCAAGTATGATGATTCTCGGCGAATTAAGCGCAAATCCTGCAGGAATCTATCAATATGGTCCGGAAGACGATACTAAAAAATTACATTTAGGAACAAACTGGTACGGTAAAAATGCACGTGTAACCTGGGACTATGATAATAATATCACAGGTTATGGAACAATGTGTCCTAGAATCGCTACAACATACATTTCAGTTAAGGAAATTGAAGTTGTAAGTCCTGGTGTTTACAGCATCTCATTTTACAAAAATGATGAAATAGCATCTAAACTGCCTGTATTTGAAATGTATGCAACATTAAATGATGATGTTGAAGTCAAATTCAATGTTGTTGAAGGTGTTGGAACATTCTCGTTCGATTCAGGATTCAATGCTGAAAACAATGTAATTAAAGTATCTATCGGTTCTTTAACTGACCAATACAGAAACTTTGAACCTTTATTAAATAGAACTTTAGAGACTAGTGAAATTCCAGCTTAAAAACATGTTTTCTAACATGTTTTAATTTCTTTTTTTAGACTAATCGCTTACTGATGTTTATTTTTAATTTTTCATATACACTACAAGAAATATTGTATATGTTTTTCAAAAGAAGTTGTCTCAAATTAATAATGACTAATTTTAAATCGATAGTTATCAATATAAACATCAAAATAATTAATCATATTTTTCATTTAATCAATTTCAAATCCGCACTCACTGCAAGTGTTAGTCTGGAATTTCACAACTCCACCACACTTTGGGCATAACCACTTTTCACGGTCCTGGCTCATCATCCGTCCAATGCCTGTAGTCTTTATTCGTCTTGCACTTTCAAGTGTGTTCAGATTGTGTCTTTTGACATATTTTTTGGAATGCTTTTTCATTAATGGGCATGGAAACTCACTGCAGCGCCCGCAATATATGAAATTTTTTGAATCAAAACAAGTTTTTATCTTGCATTTCAAGCTGGCCTTGCTTTTACCATCATCGCTTATCAAACAGCCTCTGCAGGGGTTTTGATACTTCTCGCAGCTAATGCAATTTATCCCGCATGGGGCAAGTAATTTTGAATCTAGTTCTTCAGGCATTTTCATAAAGAAAGTTATATATTTATTCAATAATAAATATTGTCTTATGAAAATATTGGTTGTTCAGGAATCTGATTGGTTAGAGCGAAATCCTCACCAGCAGCATCACTTGATGGAGAGAATGGCGCTTAGAGGGCATGAGATTAGAGTAATAGATTATCCTATTGATTGGCCTAATGATGATGACAGCGGATTGATTTATCACAAGGAAATCCATGAAAATGTCTCAAAAATCAAACCCGGTGCAAATATTGATGTGATAAGGCCAGGATTTATTAAAATCAAAGGCTTAAATTACGCAACACTATTTTTTACACACAAAAGCGAAATTGAAAAACAGGTTGAAGAATTCAATCCCGATGTTATTCTTGCATTAGGTATTCTAAACTCTTATAATGCTTCAAGAATAGCTAAAAAACACAATATTCCTTTTGTATATTACTTTATCGATGTGATTTATGCACTGATTCCCGAAAAGGCATTTCAAAAGCTTGGACAACTATTTACAGAAAAAACCATCAGAAATGCCGATTTGGTAATTACAATCAATAAAAAATTGACAGAGTTTGCTTATACAGTCGGAGCAAAACCCGAATCCACAATATTAATTGATGCAGGTATCGATTTGGCAAGCTATGATCCTGATTTGGATGATTCTGCAATACGTCAGGAATATGGAATTGCCAAAAACGATATTGTGCTATTCTTCATGGGATGGATTTATGAATTTGCAGGCATGAAGGAGCTTGCAAGGGCTTTCGGAGAGAATAAGGAAAAATATCCGAATTATAAGATTCTGGTTGTTGGTGACGGTGATGCTTATGATGAGATGTGCCAAATCAGAGATGAATATGATATGGAGGATCAACTTATTTTAACCGGAAAGCAACCGTTTGAAAAGATACCTGAATTTTTGGCCTCAGCTGATTTCTGTCTGCTTCCGGCACACATTGATGAGCCAATAATGCAGGACATTGTTCCAATCAAAATTTATGAATATCTGGCTATGAGAAAAGTGGTTATTGCAACTGAACTTCCGGGAATTTCAAAAGAGTTTGGATATGGTCATGGAATAGAATACATTCAAGAAGCTTCAGAAGTCCTAAAGACCGTAGAGGAAATTCTATCCAGTGGCAGATACGATGAAATTGCATCTACCGCAAGGGAATATGTTGAAGCCAATGATTGGGAAGTAATTACTGACAAGTTTGAAGAAGCAATGAAAAAGTTATTGTAATTACTTAAGAAAAATTTCTTAAAATGATTATTTAACGATACCTTTATAAATACATAAAACAAATATTTGATTACTGTTATTTGATAGCAGTAAAAGATTACTTTTTTTGGGATAAGTTCCCATATGGATGTGGCCTTCGTGGCTGAACAAAAAGGTGTAATTTATGTATAAGTATATAAGAGACGCATGGAAAAACCCAGATGAGTCCTACATACGTGAACTCATGTGGCAAAGAGCTCCAAAATGGAAAAATCAAAAGGCAGTTCAAAGAATTGAAAGACCTACTAGACTCGACAGAGCTAGAAGTTTAGGTTACAGAGCTAAAAAAGGTTTCGTTTTAGTAAGAACCAGAGTAAGACGTGGTGGAAGAAGGAAAACTCGTCGCTTCAATGGTCGTAAACCTAAAAGAATGGGTGTAAACAAAATTACCCAAGCAAAATCTATTCAAAGAATTGCTGAAGAACGTGTAGCTAAAAAATACCCTAACTTAGAAGTATTAAACTCTTACTGGGTATGGTCTACTGGAAAACATAAATATTATGAAGTAATTTTAGTTGATCCTAACAGTCCTTCTATCATTAACGATAAGAAAATCAATTGGATTTGCTCCAAAAAACACACTAACAGAGCTTTAAGAGGATTAACTAGTGCTGGTAACAAAGGACGTGGAATCAAATCCAAAGGAAAAGGATCAGAACAAGCTAGAAGAAGAAAAATTTAAATTTTTTCTTCCTTCTTTTTTGATTAAAATGATTCATAATATTAAATTTAGAGCTTTCGTTTATGAAAATGAAAGTGTTGATGAAATCACACAAGCTATTTTAAATATTTTGCCTGAAGCCGAAATCGAAGCGGAAGAGGCAGAAGGATTACTTGAAGATAAGATTATAATTTTATCTGGCGTAGTATCTAAGAAAAGATACACAAGGACTTTTTTTAATACACTTTTGGAAAGTGTCGATTTAGAAAAATTAAATGATGATTTAGAGCGTAAAATGGATGAAAAGGGAAATTGGTTTTTAAGATTTGATAAGGCTGACGCTCTAGAAGAAAAATTAACTATCTTGGATAAAGGTGATGCGATTCATCTTAAAATAAAAATAGCCGCTTTTCCTGCAAAAAAACAAATTGCAGTCGATAAAGTGCGTGAGGCTATTTTGGGTAGTGATTAAAATGGAAAAAGAAAGTTATTATTGGATTATTTTATTAATTGCTTTTGCAATATGCATTGGGGTATTCCTATTCCAATTTAACAATGATGTTCCTACTTTCATGATTATCAATGCAACTGAAGTTCCTGAAAACGGCTCATTTTCCGGAGTTTTGATGGATGCATACAGTTATGGTGTGCCGAATCAGACAATAACATTCCATAAACCGGGCTATGAGATGGGAACATTGGTTGATGTAGTAACGGATGAAAATGGTGAGTTCACTATTGAAAATGTAGAATATCTGCCTGATGCAGGAAAGGACAATTATTATGGGGACTTCACTTTTGCAGGATCTGGCAAATATCAGGGATGCACATATGAAGGCAATGTTAGTGTAATTCCTAATTAATTATAAAAGAATTAAAAAAAGGGATTAGGGATATATTAATCTTTCAGGTATCCCGTAATCACTGTAATTTTGAGCTATTCTATCGACGGTTCCGTCTTCAAACATTTCATCCAATGTTTTTTGGACCTGATTTCTTAATTCGTCATTTCCTTTTTTAAATGCAACCCCATATTTTTCATTTTTTAAAGGTTGATCGAGGATTTTAAAACTTTCATTTGAGTATTTTTCCACGATATGATATTTTGCACACCCAATATCAACAATTAGTGCATCACAAACTCCGGAATCTAAATCCATAAATCCGGTTTCATAATCATTTATTTCATTCACTTCTCCAAATGTTTCTTTCAATGTTTTATTTTCATTGAGAGTATCTATACCGCTGCTTGTAATTTCCACTTCAACAGTTTTTCCTTTCAAATCATCAAACGAATTTATATCTGAATCTGATTTTACGACAATTACTTGAGTATTATTGAAATAAGGATTGGACCAGGTATAATCGTTTTCTCTTCCATCAATAGTAAATTCACTCCAAATACAATCGACAACATCGGAATTTAGTTCAACTTCTTTAGTATCCTATGAAATTATTGGCTGAGCTTTAAATGTCCAGTTGTTTCTTTTTGCAACTTCTTTTGCAAGGTCTAAATCAAAACCTGCATATTGCCCATCATCTGTCTGATAGCCAAATGGTGGAAATAGGCAACTGAATCCAACTACAAATGTGTCGTCTTGATTTGTTGTGTTTGCATCGTCATTATCAGAACTATAAATGGCACTCATAGTACCAATCATTATAATTACAGTAAATATTAAAGCAAAAACATATATTACTTTTTTATTCATAAAATCCTCCTTTTTAGTAAACAATTTTAATTTATGATTAATAATTTAGGGGTTATTTATTATAATTTTATTGGGAAAAATTGTTTACAGGTGGAGTAATGTTCAAGTTTATGATTTATATAATGTAGGACATTTATTTTGTTTGTATTCTCTTTTAACTTGAAGAATATTTCTCAATAACCGATTTCAATATCTTTTTATTAAAGAGTCAATTTCAGAAATGTTTTCATTATATCCAAGCCCAGAATAATCTTTTTTATTAATCTTAAAAAATCCTTATACAAAAATAGAAAAATAGCTTGATTCTTTAAAGTTATTGTTTAATTCAATTCATAAAACCAAGTTTTACAAAACTAGAAAATGGGCCCGACGGGAATTGAACCCGCGACGACAAGGTTAAGAGCCAAGCGCTCTGCCAGACTGAGCTACGGGCCCCATTGAAAAAATTTTTATAAAAATGTTATATTAACTAATATATCATTTACTATATTTAACTATTGTTTTTTTTCCCTTTGTATTCTCTTTTAAATGAATGTTTTGCATTAACGGATTAGGTAAAAAATTTTTATAATCAAATTACTAAAATATATATTAATGTTTAGTTTTATTATTTGTTTTTTAGTATTGGTTGCATCGTACTTTGTTTATGGAAAGGTTGTTGAAAAAGTAGCGGGTGTAGATGAGACACGCCAAACACCGGCATACAGACTGCAGGATGGTGTTGACTATATACCAATGTCTAAAATCAAGAATTTTTTAATTCATTTTTTAAATATCGCAGGTTTGGGACCAATTTTTGGAGCTATACAAGGTGCACTGTTCGGTCCGGCAGCATTTTTATGGATTGTATTGGGTACAATCTTCATTGGAGGAGTTCATGATTTCTTCTCAGGATTCATGTCCCTGCGGGATGACGGATTTACAATGCCTGATATCGTTTCAGAGTATTTGGGAACAAGACTCGAAAAGTTTGTTGCAGTTCTTATGGTAATCACCGGAGTTCTTGTTTCAGCAACTTTTGCAAAAGGAGCTGCAGATTTGCTTGCCAACTTGACTCATATTCCGGTGCTTATTTGCGTAACAGTAATTTTCATTTACTTTTTAGTTGCAACAGTGTTTCCGGTTGATAAGATTATTGGAAAGGCATATCCTATTTTTGGAGCCTTGTTATTGATTATGGTGGTCGTAATGACTGGAGGAGTGATTTTTAATCCTGCATACTCCATTCCTGAGTTTACAACACAAGGTTTGTATTTGACTGAGAAAAGCATTTTCCCATATCTGTTTGTTACCATTGCATGTGGAGCCATTT
>NZ_JAZNAN010000117.1:0-5324 GCF_045586545.1 Methanobrevibacter sp. | reverse complement strand
AATATTATTCATAAATTTTAAGATTTATCTTAAACAAATTATAAAATATTCAAGAAAATGTATTAAATTAAATATTTCTTTTTAAAGATTAATCCAAAATGTATAATAAAATTATTAATTAATATACAAAGTCGGAAAATGATTGCCAACGAAATATTCCGAGCTCAATTTTAAAAATATTTGAATCCTTAAAAATCAGATACGGATTACTTATCAAATCTATTCCGCTTCATCAAGACATAGCCTTCAAACAAATCCAGGTCTTCCTTTGTTGTAATCTTGATATTCATTTGATTTGATTTTGACAAATAGATTTCATGACCCATCAGAAACATCAATGTTGTTGTATGTGGTTCAACTTTACTAATCAAATCCTTGCTGATTGCTTCTTCATACAAATCTTTGATAAACTTAAATTTAAAGCATTGAGGAGTGTTAAAAATCATTACTTCATCCCTATCAATCCAAGTTGTTGATTTATTTCCATCATTGCTACCCAATAGAAATAGGGACGGCATTGCAGGAGATGAATTTCCATATTTCCTTGCAACCCTGATGGCATCACTGATAACATCTTCTGTTGTAAAAGGTGATGCTCCATAGTGAACCAATACAATGTCATCATCTTCCAATTCAGTTTTCAAATTGTTTACGCCATTTATTACCGAATGCTGGAAATCCTTTCCCCCTGGAGCAATCCATTTGACCTTTGTCAAGCCATATTCTTCAATCAATTCTTTTAGATAGCCAATGTGGCTTTCAATGCATACCACTTCGATTGCATCGATTTCAGGATGGTTTTGAAACAGTTCAATGGTATATACTATCAATGGCTTGCCTAAAACTTCCATGAATTGCTTTGGCCTATCGCCACCAAAACGAGATCCGACTCCTCCTGCCAAAATTATGGGAACATTCATGATTTAAATCTCCTTATAGCTCTCTATAACATCGTCAATATGGTTGATTAAATATCTATATGAGGTCAACAAGAAAAATCCATCCTCTTCCTCCATGCTTCCTCTAAACAACGGCCAGCTAATCCAATATAGTGCGGTCAATATGGATTGTCCCATGACATGCCTATGTTCCAGTGGAGTCAATTCACGGCCATAATATTCCTTTAAAATCCATTCAATAGTTTCATCACTATACTCATATCGAGTAATCAGACCTGCAATGTCATTTGCAGGGTCATTAATTCCCGCATACTCCCAATCAATCAAAAAGAACTTTCCATCCTCAGTTGGAAGC
This sequence comes from Methanobrevibacter sp., assembly GCF_045586545.1. Lineage (GTDB taxonomy): Archaea > Methanobacteriota > Methanobacteria > Methanobacteriales > Methanobacteriaceae > Methanocatella. The sequence goes on along the minus strand of NZ_JAZNAN010000117.1, from coordinate 4,070 downwards.
AAATTAGGATAATAGATGTCATGGTGATTTACTACAAGTTCAATTCCATATTTTTCACGTTCAGCCTTGACAAATTCATTCACTTGATCAATTTTAGCGAATAATTCTTTAAATTCTTCGAATAGGTTCCCTTTGCTTTGGGAAGCCAGTTTTAATAACTTTTTACTTTCACTAACATTGTCGAATTCTTTAATGTCTTCAGATAATGGAATCTCATGAGTTTTATGGATTGCTTCAAACAACTGTCTGCGATGAGTATCGTTTTCAATATCAAATGGTACCAGATTATGAATGAAATAGGCTATTTTCCATCCGGTCGGGTCAATGTAAATTAATGAATCGTCGGCACCTATTTTTTTAGCCTGATTTTGTGCATATTCCTCATTTTTCCTACGGGAATAATATTTATCGCTGCCGCCAGGATGCCTGTAAACATAATCAACACCATCAATAGTGAACTTAAAGGAAATATTGGTAAACCCTGCATTGATAATGTCCAATCCTTCAATATCATTTGGTTCGCATTTCAAGACTTTGCAAATGTTTCCGATGATATCTGAATCAATGTTGACTAAAAAGTCTGAATCGAATTTTCTTAAATCTTCAATCGTGTCAAATTCCAAGAGCTTGTTTTTGTCTCCCGGTTTTCTGAATAGGGTTAAGTCTTTAATATGTATCGCATAAAAATCTTCCCAAAACAGATTTACGATACCGAACTTTTCAATTTCAGCTTCCATCAATTCCGTGAATCTTTTTGAAAAGCTTTCATTGAAATATGCCGGTCCAATCATAGCCATTTTATCAGACCCTCCCAAATAACAGTCGGTGATAATGTCAGCATCTGAATAATCTACACTGAATTCCATAAAATCGCCTTCAAGATAATCGCAATAACGATAAGAGAGATTCAAGTCATTATTATCCAAAAAGGGATTTTCTAAGAAATAATGGTCTCCACAACAGACATATGTGTTTTTTAAATATTCCCTTGCAACATATAGGGAATAGATATTTCCAAATTTTCCAAAGGTATTGTTGACAAGCAAGGTAACTTGAGGGTATTTGAATTCCAGATAAAAGAATTTTTCTTTCATATATCCTATGACAACATAAATGTTTTCTACACCTGCATCGATTAGCTGTTCAATCTGCCTTTCGATTAATATTTCGCCTTTTACGATGAACATGCCTTTTGGTTTTTCATAAGTAAATGGTGCTAAACTGTCAGATTTGCCTGCTGCTAAAATAATTGCATTTTTTATCATGATATATCCTATTTAAAATTGTCATTCGCCTTTTTAAGCATTTGAATCCCTTCATCAAGTGCTTCCATGATATTCGCTTTTTTCACATACCTATTGAATCTTCCATGGTCACGAATCTTGTTTGGAATTTCAAAGTACTTCTTGCCGTAAATGTCTTTGATATACTTGGTTGTATTTTTAGGCGCCGGAAGATAATGTTCTCCAAACTGCATCCTTTTAAGCGGGAAAATATCATCGGTTTTAAGTAAAAATGTACGGTAAGCAGTATATTTTCGTATATCTCCACGAGCATTATCAATTCCACTTATGACATTGTCCGTTTTATCTAATGTTAAATTAAATTCATCATAAAATTTGTCCATGTATTCTTCAAGAGTAAAATCATCTGGATTGTGATAGTACTCCGTTAAAGCATTATTGTATCTTTCATCAATGTCTTTCTTGTTATATTCTTTAATATAGTCATAAGGGAAAAAATCAACTCCAATGAACTTTCCCTTAAAATTAGGGTCTTTATAGGACAGTTGATACCATCGTTTAGATTTATCATTATGTTTGTCGATTTTAAAATCAGGAACCAGATACCTCAAATCATTTTCCTCAACTTCATTTTGAAGAATTGGTATTAACCTATTGTAATCGCTCCTCATCATTCCCACATCCAAATCATCATCCCAGGGAACAAAACCATTATGGCGCACAGAGCCGAGCAAGGTACCATAATCCATCCAATACTCGATTTCATGTTTTTTACAAACGTTGTCAACAAACTCTATTAGTTCATAAGACAAATCGCGCAAAGACTTTAAAAAAGGAGTTGGTTTAAGCTCATAAAATATGTAGATATTATTTAAATACCTTTGTTGAGTGTCCGCTAACTTTTTTAACTCGTTGAATTCCTTTTTGCTTACGTATTCTTCCTTAAAAAGATCCAATGCCTTTTCCTTCTTTATGAATTTATCAAAAAACATGTGAAACATTCCTCGCCATTATTAAAAAGAAGCATGTTAAAGTCTGATTTGTGGTATTTCTAGCTTTATGAGCAGGAGATTTAATATCTAAGTGCAAATCAACATTTGAATAATTTTTAAATCTATCATTAATGGTGTTGTTGTCAAATACTTCTTTTTGATTAGTTTTATTTTTTAGAGATAGTGCAAATTTAACATCCTTGGTTGTGAAATGATTAGGTGATGAATTGCCAATTCCTAAATTTGTACAAGTTACTAGTGAGATATTATTGTTCTGTTGCATTATTTTCACCAAATTTGACATTTCATGTCGAATTATGATAGTTTAATAATTATTAATTTATTTTGAATGTTATTTAAAGCAATAGTAAAAAAATAATACAATTTAGGCATTTTTATATACAAAAATAGGCCTTCACGTCTTAATTGACTTTAATAAGTTATGAAATTAAATATTTTAAAGAAAAAAAGAAAAATAGGATTATGGAAAAATTGGATGGCTGTCCAAATCCCTATAATCAGTAATCCACGTAATATCTTAGAATTGCCGCAATTCCACCGAATGCTCTATAGATTTGAGTTCCTTCTTCAGTTTCAGTGGAAACAAATTCAACGGTAGCATTCATTTCTTCAGCCTTTTCAACAAGTTCATCAACCAAATCAATAGATGATTCTTCTTTTAAAGCTTCATTACAATTAGGGCATCTCTCGGAGATATTGTCCGCTTCAACTTGAGTTTTAACAGTGATTTCCTTTTGATATCCGCAAGCAGGACAGGCAAAAGTCTTACGCATGTTAGTCAAATCTTCAGACAAAATCAAAGTATCCACAGCACCGATAATCAGATTGTGCCTAACTTCATCTTCACCATAAGAAGCAAGGCCTTTTTCCTTAATCAATTCCTTAATGAACTTCTGAATGATTTTCTTTTCATGCATGACATCAAGGTTTTCCAGATCATCAGCGGATTTGGCAATGACTTCACGAATACCCTCTTCACCTGTGTAGGATGTATCGACTATTGTAATAACCTTGTCCTTAAGTTCATATTGAAGATAATCTCCTTCATAGAAATCTTTTTTGGTAAAACCTGGCCCTCCAAGAATGATACCTTTCAAATCATCTTTTAAAGGCAGGAATGCTTCATTCATGTGATCGCCAATACGTTTTAAAAACTGGTGTGCCAAATCTTCAATTACACGGTCAAACCTTCTTTGGGATTGTCCTCCAGCTTTGTGTTTTCCTGGAACACCACTTGTTAAATGACCGAGAATTGTTTCCTTTTTACCTTTTAAAGTAGCATAAGTTGCTTCGTTTCTGTCAATTACCGCAACACCGTAAACATCTCTCTCTTCAATCATGAACTCCAATGGCTCAAGGAAAAATTCATTATTACATTTGTACCAGTAAGTTGTAACCGGTTCAGGTGGCTCCAAAACGTATTTTTCCATCTTCTCAGTTCCTGGCCCACCTTTAGGAATCATTCCGACAAACAAAACCAGACCATGTTCAGGCGGCTGTTTGTATAACTTAATACTTTCCAAAATTACTGCAATGGCAGACTGCACATTTTTTCTTGTCTGTTTACTCTTGATGTTGGCACTCTGACCCATTTCATCTCTCATGTGCTTACCAACATCACTCAATTGTTTGGTTGGTGGAATGTAAACAAAAACAAACTCAGTACCTCTGCCTCTTTTGTTAGCTAATTCTTTTAATGTCTTTTTAAATTCATATAATTCTTTTGATGATACTCCTGCCATGTTATCCCTATAAAAATAATATTAATAGTATAATTATCTATTTGTACCTATAAATAATTAATGGAAAAATC
>NZ_JAZNAN010000116.1:0-6972 GCF_045586545.1 Methanobrevibacter sp. | reverse complement strand
ATTATTAAATCATTTTAGAAAATATTAGTAAATTAAAGCTTAGATTTTTATTACAATGAAATAACAAAAAATTAATACTTGAATCTTAAATTCAAAGAAAATATGAAGAGATATAATTGAAATTTTACGGGTAGTAACTACACGGTACCTTTAGAAATAATTAATTAAGAAAAAGGACAATATAACTATGAGGGGAGAAAACATATGAAAATTGTATCTATAGTTGGAAGAAAAAATACGGGAAAGACTTCACTAACTGTCAAAGTTATTGAAGAGTTAACCAAAAGAGGTTATAAAGTAGGATCCATCAAACATTCACACCACACAATGGAAATGGACAAAGAAAATACTGATACCTGGAAACATAAACAGGCCGGATCTGAAGTTGTGGTAGGTATTGGTTCAACTACATTCTTCAATGTAAGAAAGGAAATGGACTTGAACAGATTACTATTCTTAATAAAACACCTAGATGACGTTGATTTTGTAGTTATTGAAGGATTCAAAAGATACAATTACCCTAAGATTATCACTTCCCCTGAAGTAAGAGACGAATACACCATCAAGGAAGTAAATTCATTCACAATAGACCAAAAAGGTGTAGAGGAATTGGTTGACCTCATTGAAGAGAGAGGCCATGATATTGTTGATACCCTATTTGCAAACAACTGTGGATTCAATGATAGTGAAAACATAGCCCGTGAAATACGCAAAGGAAACTTGAGTGTTGATGATTTGGATGACGTTGAAAGCTATCTTTCAATAGATGGTAATGTAGTTGGCCTGAATAGGTTTGTCAGCGATTATCTAAAGCAAAGCGTGATTGGAGTTATAAGCACATTGAACCTTGAAGAGTTCAATGTTGAAAAAATAGGAAAAATCGAATTGATAATCCCATCAGCTGAAACCAAACCAAATCCAATAGATGCAAAATGTAATGTTTTAATCAATGGTAAAAATCTTGAATTGAATGAATTTGCTACTAAAATTGTTTCAAACTCCATTAAAGCCATGATTAACTCAATAAAAACTGAGGATAATGTAAAAACAATCGACATCACCATTACAGATATTGAATATGGGGAAATGGAAAACTCAAAAATCGCTATTAAAACAAATGGCCATGATGTTGAAATCAATAAATTTACATCAGGAATTTTAAAAGAAACAATCTATGCAGTTATTAACTCACTGAAAATCGATGAAGAAATTAAAGAAATAGTAATTAGGGTGGAAGAATAAGATGTTAGAAGATGTAGTTAAAGACAAATTTGATAGGCCAATTCTTTCACTAAGGATTACAATAACAAATAGATGCAATGAAAACTGCCTATACTGCCACCATGACGGAATGGTCTCCTCCAAAGACGAAATGACTCCTGATGAGTTATATACCATATGCAAAATAGCCAAAAAAATTGGTGTTAGAAAGATTAGGCTATCCGGTGGAGATCCATTAATTAGAAAGGATATTGTTGAAATTGTTGAAAAGATTGCAAGTCTTGATTTTAAAGACATTTCACTTACAACAAATGGTGTGCTGCTTGAAAAATATGCAGAAGGCTTAAAAAATGCCGGTCTTGATAGGGTTAATGTTAGCCTGGATACCCTAAACCGTGACACATACAAGTATGTAACCAGCATGGATTATCTAAAAGAAGCCAAAGCAGGTATCCTAAAGGCTGTTGAAGTTGGGCTATATCCAGTTAAAATAAATATGGTAGTAATGAAAGACATTAACACCAATGAAATTAAAGACATGTTTAAGTTCTGCAGAGAAAACGGCATAATCCTACAGCTAATCGAGTTGATTGAAAGTGAAAACTGCGATGATGATAAATTCAGTTCCGAATATCACTATCCGCTTGATTCCATTGAAAAAAGATTGGCTGATATGGCTGATGATGTAAGAGAACGCAAGTTTATGCAAGGCCGTAAAAAATATTACATAAACGATGGAGAAATCGAGATAGTCAGACCAGTTGACAACTCTAGCTTTTGCGCAAATTGTTCCAGATTAAGGATAACTCCTGACGGGAAAATCAAACCATGTCTTTTAAGAAATGATAACCTTGTTGAATTGATTTCACATGTTAGAAATGGTAAAAGCGAAGAAGAATTAGAAGAGATTTTCTTAAATGGTATTGACAAACGTGAACCATTCAATACCTAATCTTTATTATTTTTTTAAACTAAAATATAACACTGTTAATTTTTGATATCAAAAAAAAGAAAAAAGGTATATAATAGGGAAATTCCCTAATTATAACCATTTAGCTTTGGATACGTGATCAGTGAATGGAAGTGGGTCGTCACTGCCCATACCTGGGATGTATCCGTAGATTTCTCTTACTTTGTTGTTTACGGTACTCCATACTTTAGCTACAGGGATTTCACATGGACATACTTCGGAACATTGTCCACAGTTGGTACATGCGTCAACCATGTGTACTAAACGTGTTAAGTGGAAGAATGGAGCTGCAGGAGTGTATCCACCAGGTACCCATTCAGGACCTTCAGCTTCGAGACAGCAGTCTTCACAGAAACATAATGGACATGCTTCACGACAGCCGTAACATTTCATACATTTGGAGAATTCGTCTTCGTATTGATAGAATACATCGATGATGTCTCCAGTAGTACCTGCGTAATCAACATCTTTTTTAGCTTGGGATTCTTTAAGCATGAAGTTGTTGATGTTTTCTCTGATTTTTACACCTTTTTCTTCAGGAGCAGTAGTTTCAATTAAACCAGCTTCAATAACTTTGTCTAATACTTCTGCACCTTTGTCGGAGAATACTTCAACGAAAGTAGCTTTTCCAGCTAATTCACCAATAACTCCCCAGTTACCTAAAGCTAAGTCAGCGTTGGAAGGGATTTTGAGATTACATCTTTGACAGTTTTCTCTTCTTCCCATACCTTGTTCTTCTAACTCATCAATTTTGATTCCTTTTTCGCCTTCAGCTGTTTCCATGATGAGTTTTCCTTTGGAAATTTCTTCTTTGATAACGTCTTTAGGATCTAATTCGTATACATCTCTAATCATGTTCATGGTTGGAACAGGTGACATAGTTCCGCCACAGTTTACACCGATCATAATTACGTTGTCTTCGATGATTTTTCCTTTTTTCATTAATTCACGGATGGTCATTGCATCACATGGTTTACATGCGACTGCTAATTTCATGTATCTTGCACCATCTAAGTATTTGGATACGAATTTAGCAATGTTTAAAGTACCACAGTGAATGGAACCTGCAGTTTTGATAACTTCAGCAGGGTCAGTGATGAGAGTTGGAACACCATCATAAATATCGTGACCTTCGGTTACACCGACAACACCGTCAACAATACCTTCTTCTAATAAGTATTTCATGATAGTAGTAACTACTCCACCGTACTCTCCTTTTTCTTTGATATCTTCAATAGCAGAGTATGCGTAAAACATATCGTTAATTTTTGCGCTCATTTAAATCTACTCCTCATTTATTTACCTACTTTAATGGTAGTAGTTGCCATGTTTTCAGCTTTAATTTCAGTGTCAGTACCTTCTTTGTAGACTTCTCCTTTCATTTCAACTACTTCAGGGAGTTTTTCTACTTGGATAGCACAAGCTTTTAATTCAACCATTTTGGATTTAGGGTCGAAAGAGTCGGAGTTGGTTAATACATTTGCAGCACATTCTACGAAGTGCATTGGAATGTTTACAATACCTTCTCTGATGTCATCAGTTACACGAGCAGGAATTGCGATTTCTCCTCTTCTTGAGAAAGCTCTTACAACTTCACCGTTTAAGATTCCTCTAGCTTCAGCATCTTTGGTGTTAATTTCGATGAATCCAGTTTTAACTTCGTTACTTAAGGTTTCACATCTTCTGGTCATTGCAGCGTGATAGTGGAACAAGATTCTTGTAGTAGTTAATAATAATGGGTATTCTTCATCTACAGTTTCAACAGGACCTTTGTGTTCTAATGCTTGGAAGACACCTAAACCATCAGGGTGTGCGAATTTTTCTATGTGCATTAATGGTTGACATGGGTCGTCTTCGGAAGGACAAGGCCAGTGAAGTGCTTCAGGAGTGTCTAATCTTTCACGGTTCATACCTGCCATGATAGGAGCACATTCTCTGATTTCTTCAAAGATGTCTTGAGCAGTTTCGTAGTGGAATAATTCTCTAGGAACGCCCATTCTAACAGCGATTTCTTCCATGATTTTCCAGTCTACCCATGCACCTTCAGGAGGTTCTTGTGCTTTGTGTAAGCATTGTACTCTTCTTTCACCACTGGTGAAGGTACCTTCTTGTTCACCCCAACCTGCTGCAGGAAGTACTACATCAGCACATTGTGCGGTATCGGTTAAGAAACATTCTTGTACAACTAACATTTCTAAGTTTTCAAGTGCTTCTTTTGTGTGTGCTACGTCTGCATCAGAGAGAACTGGGTCTTCCCCGTGGATGTATAATACTTTTAAGTCACCAGCGTGAGCAGCGTTCATCATTTCTACTAAGGTTAAACCAGGAGTGGTTGGTAAGTTTACTTCGTAACCGTATCCACTGTAGTAGTCGTTGAACCATGCGGTAGTTTCTGGGTCTTTAACTTTTCTGTAACCTACGTAATCGGAAGGTAATGCACCCATATCACAAGCACCTTGTACGTTGTTTTGTCCTCTTAATGGGTTTACACCAGTACCTTGTTTACCAATGTTACCAGTTAACATTGCAAGGTTTGCAGTGGACATAACGTTGTCAGCACCGTGGGAGTGTTCAGTAATACCTAATGAGTATACGATAGCAGCTTTTCCAGCTGTTGCATAATCAATAGCTAAGTGTTCAATAACTTCAGGTTTAATACCGGTGATTTCAGAAGCCATTTCTAAAGTGTATTTTTGAACGGTTTCTTTCATTTCTTCGTAACCTTTAGTTCTGTTAGCGATAAACTCATCATCTTGCAAGTCATTGTCGATGATGACTTTAATCATAGCATTCATTAAAGCTACGTCAGTACCGGTTTCAAATTGAACATATTCGTCTGCGATTTTAGCAGTAGGAGTAAATCTTGGGTCTAATACAACTAATTTAGCACCGTTTTGTTTTGCTTGGATCATTTTACGTCCGAACAATGGGTGTGCTTCCATGTTGTTTGAACCAATACAGAAAATGTAGTCAGCTTCTTTAATACTGTCGAATCCGTTGGTCATAGCACCTGATCCGAAAGTGGTAGCTAAACCTGCTACGGTAGGACCGTGACAAATACGTGCACAGTGGTCTACATTTTGAGTACCACAAGCTACTCTTGCTAATTTTTGAGTAATATAAATGTTTTCGTTAGGTGAACGAGCACATGCGTAGAATCCAACTTTGTTTGGATCTTCGTCAGATACTTCTTTGAGTTTGTTAGCAACAAGGTCTAATGCTTCATCCCAAGAAGCTTCTCTGAATTCACCATTTTCTTTAATTAAAGGAGTAGTTAATCTGTCTTCCCTATTAATAAATTGGTATCCAAAGTTTCCTTTTGGACATACTTTACCCTCGTTTACAGGGTGTCTTTTTAAAGGTTCTACACCAACAATTTTTCCGTCTTTTACAACGAAGTTAAGTCCACATCCTGTACCACAGTATGGACAAATTGTTGGTACATATTTAATCTCAACCATTTTATAATCTCCAAAATATATTTTATATAAAATAATTTAAAAGAAGCTTTAAAAAGCTTCTTTATTTAAATTTACTAGCTTAGTCTTTAAGGTAAGTGTACCAGTAGATACATGCTACAAAGACTGCTCCTCCAATAATGTTACCGATGGTTACTGGAACTAAGTTGTTAATGATGATAGTACCCCAGTTTACACCTTCAGCACCTAAGAACATACCTAATGGTATGAAGAACATGTTTGCAACACTGTGCTCAAATCCGATACATACAAACGCCATGATTGGGAACCAAATACCAACGATTTTACCGATGATATCATCAGATGCGTTAGCTAACCATACAGCTAAACATACAAGCCAGTTACAACCAATACCCTTAATCATTGCGGTTAAGAATGGCATGGTAACTTTACCTTCTGCTACAGCAATTGCTTTTGCAGAAATAGCGTATGCTGGTGCTGCGGTATCAGTAGGAGCGATACCTCCCATGAAAGCGAGAACGTAAGCAACGAATAATGCACCTACAAAGTTAAATATCCAACTGATTACCCAGTTTTTAGCGAGACCACCGATAGAAGCGGTACCATCTAAAACACCAAGGGTCATGAACATTACGTTTCCAGTGAATAATTCAGATCCTGCAAGTACAACAATAATCAAACCTACAGGGAACACTGCACCGAATACGAATTTTTCTAAACCGATAGGAGCGCCTGCTTTTAACATGCCTGCGCTTGCTACTACAGCTAATAAACCACCAAATGCAATATATGCTCCTGCTAAAAAGGAGAGTAATATTACATTTACAATATTTGCAGAGTCTTTTGCTCCAGCTGTTGCTGAAATTGCTTTTGCAGTTTCAACTGGACTTTTAAAAGATGAACTCATATTATCAACCTCTTTTATTCCCTTTTAATTAATTTTTTATAATACTAATGAATCCCAAATTTTTATCATTCAAAGTATTATGATATTATATATTGAGTTTTATATATAAAAAGGCTTTGTTATATGGCTCTAAAAGAAATATTTAAATAGGAGAATAAAAATGGACGTTGGTTTAATTGCATTAATATTAAACATTGTATTTGCGTTATTTTTGGTGTTGGGTTTTGTTAAAGGACTTGTTGGCATCAAGAAAAAATCTTTGCGCCTTGCAACTTTTGTTGTGGGGGTTTTAATTGCTGGGGCAATAACACCTTTTGTTTCAAAAGCAATAATGCAAATAAAAATTACGCATAATGGTGTTCCAACATCACTAAACGACATTGTTTTGTCAGCAATAACAGAGGCTGCTGGAATAAATGACTTAACAAGCACTG
>NZ_JAZNAN010000115.1:0-34277 GCF_045586545.1 Methanobrevibacter sp. | reverse complement strand
GATGATCCTCCTGCGGACCCATCTTTATCAGGTATTTCAATTACCATTGGCAAAACGTCGGAACCGATTTTTCTATTAATGTGATCCCTTATTTCATTTGCCATTAATTGAGTAATTATAATAATTGAAATCTCGTCTTGTTCTAAAAATTTATCAAAAGCTGCGATAGCTTCTTCAGAAGTATTGACTACTTCTGCTTTTTTGACACCACCAAGTCTAAATCCAGATACAGTGTCAATATCACCAATAATTGCTACTGAACTCATATTAACATCTCCATGATTTTAGAATTAGGGAAGTCTGCTTCTCTTTTTGCCCTTGCAATAATTTTTAAATTTTTAATTTCATTTTCTTTTTGACTTAAATAACCAATAATTGGACCAATACCTAATGGTTTTTTAGATGCTAAAGATTTTGAATATTCAGAAGTGTAAACATCTAATGCCTTTTCAAATACAGCAACTGAACCAGTTTCATTGTAAACAGGCATTGCATCAGTTAATGCTTCAGCATATTTTGTTCCTTCTAAACCTGAAATTACATTTGTAACATCAGGAGATTCCATTAAATCTTTAAGTTTCCATTCACGTAATTGGTATCCATCTTCTAATATATAAGGAGAGATTGCATCATAATCAAGGCCATCTTCTTTAGCCCTTATAATTAGTTTAAGATTAGCTACATCAACTTGAGTTCCAACATAAGAATATAAAATTTGTTTGTTTTCATCTGATGGAACATCAGTGGAACGTAGTAATTTGCCCAAATAATATTTATCTAATGCAGATTCTAATGGAAGAACCATATTAGTATCTTCATATTGTGGAAGAGCATCTTCTAAAGCTTGCGCATATTCAGTACCATCCAAACTTGTGACAATGTCGGTTACATTATCAGCATCAGCCAAAGATTCCAAATCACTGTATAATGAACCACATGGAATTAATAATTCTTTGGTTTCTTCAGCGGAAAGACCTACTTCTTTTGCAGTTAAAAGACTTTTGATATTATCGATATCGGCCTTTTTAGACATTACAACGAAAGGATCTTTAATGTCTTTAGGAGCTAATCTTGCAACAAAGTCGTAAGTGTTAGCACGTTCAACATCCAATGCTTTATCAAGTGGATATTCATCTAAAACATCCGCATATTCAGGAATACCTTTGAGATAGTTTTCAACTTCTTCAACATTGCTGGTTTCAACAATTTCAGAAATTTGTTTTTCATCAAATAATCTTCCTTTTCTAGCTCTTACTCTTGCACTTGGATTAAGATAAGGATAAATGTCCAAAATTGGTCTAGATGTAATGATTACAACTACTGCACCCACAATAAGTATTGCGATAACACAAAATACCAAAAAGGTATCAGGTGTAAGTCCAACAGAACTTATCAAGGTAGCAATTTCATCTGCCATAATTTATCCTCCTAATTTATTTAAATAAAACGTCAGCAACTTCACTACGTAATATGCTTTTATATCTTTCTAATCTTGCTTCAATAGTATTATTTACTTCAATATCCCCATTACTTGTTTTTAAGATAGCTCCACCAATAGTCTTGATAGGTTCGCCTAATTGGAATTTGATTCCTTCAATCTCAAAAGAATCGCCTGAGGATATTCCTTCTTTAAACGCATTTGTGTCAGCTTCATTTAATTGAATAATTAAATCATCGCTAGCAAGTTCGTCTGCAGCTTCTTTAATCATTTTACTTAATGAATTTTTATAGTCATCACCGCCTTCAGCAGCTTTTTCCTTTAGCTCACCAGTAGCTTGATTGAAAGCCGCATCGATGACATCTTCCTTAGCGTCTAACTTTGCTCTACGAGCATTCATCTTAGCTTCAGAGATAATTTGCTGATATCTCATCTCAGATTGTTTTATACCGTTTTCTTTAATTTTTGCTGCTTCTACTTCAGCAGTTTTTTCAGCTTTTGCTTGAATTGCTGAAATTTCCGCATTAGCGTCTTGAATGATTACATCAGCTTTCCCTTGGGCTTCAGACATAATGCTTGAAACAATTTTATCTGTGCCTGAGCTCATATAAATTGCCTCCTTAACCTAAGATTCCACCGAATACCATAAGTAAAATAGCAATCAAGAAACCGTAAATAGCTTGTGTCTCTGGTAATGCAGAGAAAATAATACCACGAGCAAACATATCATTGTCTTCTACGATAGCACCGACAGAGGATGCTGCTGCCATACCTTGTCCCATACCGGAACCTAAACCAGCGAAACCAATGGATGCACCTACACCGATAGCTACAATACCTGCTTCAGTAGGTAATCCTTGTCCTCCACCTAATAATCCTGAGAATACTAACAATAAGATTGCAACCAAGAACCCATAAATAGCCTGAGTTTCTGGTAATGCAGAGAAAATAATACCTCTTGCAAACATGTCATTGTCTTCTGCAACTGCACCTACAGAACCAGCAGCTGCCATACCTTGCCCTAAACCGGAACCTAAACCGGCAAAACCAATTGCTACTCCAGCACCAATAGCTGCTAAAGCAGTACCTAAAGCAATTTCTACCATATTTAATTCACCTTTGAAATAATATTGATTTTTTTAAATTAATTTAAGATATAAATGAAAAATTTTTAATTTTTAAGTTTTGTAAATGTCCTTTTTGCTTTGAAAGCTTCGAATTTACCTTTACCTTCTTCAAAGAATTGTGCGAAGAACTCTACATAGTTTAGACGTAAAGCGTTAATAAATGCACCTAATACTTGGAAAGCGAAGTTTGCGATATGACCAAATATGAATACGATAACTGCAAGTACAATACCTGCAAATGGAACCATTTGATCAAGCATTTGTGCTAAGATGTTTACAGTCATAGCAATACCGCCTGTAGCTAAACATAATGCTAAAAGACGAGCAAAGGATAAAACATCTCCCAAGAATCCGAAGATATCCATTAATCCAAATGCACCATTAGCCCAAATTAATATTCCAATAGCTGCAAGTATTAAAATTCCACCTAATGCCATACCAATCATTCCGATTGCAGGCATCATAAATCCTAATACAAGGAAGATTAATCCAGCTTCAAATATAAACCAACAAATTTGAGATCCTAAAGCTTCTTTAGTCCTTCCGTATCTTAAGTTGTTAATAGCACCTAATATAAATCCGATATTTACATAGATTAAACCAACAGCAATAGCTATTACTAAAATGGTTTCAGGATGTTTAAATGCTTCAACTGGAGCGAATACGGTTGGTAAACGGAAACCAGCTATCCTTTCTGGGAAGTCCCCAATAAAACCATTGGTAATTAAACCCAGTATCACGGCCCACAGACCGGACCAGATTAAGATCCAACCAAATGAATGCATGGATTCTTTAACTTTACCAAGACCTTTCAATAATACTACACCAATAGCCGCTACAACTAAACCATAAACTGCATCGGTTAAACAGAAACCGAAGAAGAATGGGAAAGTGATTGCAACAAATATTGTTGGATCAATCGCATTGTAACGTACAGGAGCGTACATATCTACGAGGTATTCGAAAGGTTTTGAATACCATCCATTTTGTTGTAAAATAGGAACATTTTCATCTTCAGTACCTTCAACTTCAATTGTTTCAAAGGCACAATGTCCGTCAGAACTTTTTTCAACTAATTGTTCTACCTTTTCAGTGTCTTTAACAGGCACCCATGCTTCAAGTACATAAGCATCATTAGTTTGAACAAATGAAGAAAGGATTTCGTTCTTTTCTTTTTCATTTTCTAATTGTTCTTTGAGAGCCAATATATCGTCATCCCATTGTTCAGCAACTGCTCTTAATTCTTTTTTAACAGCATCACGTTCTGAATCAATAGTCAATAACCTGGAATCAGCTTTTGAAATAACATGTTGAGGAGTACCTTCAACATCGCCTACTTCAATTTTCTCAAAGTCGAATTTACGAAGTGTTGAATAAACATCATCACTAAATTCTTTTAATGTTACTACAGTGATAATTTCTCCGTCATCATCATCCATAGGAACAGTAAATACTTCTAATTCATCAGTCAAGTTACTTAATTCATTTTTGATTTCTGAAGCAGATTCAGCGTTAATCCTTCCAACAGTAGTAGAAGTGTACTTTGAATCTTTTAAAAGAGCTAAATCCATGTCAAAATTAGATAAACGTTTAGCCAAACTTTTATTAGACTTTAGTTCACTTGTTTCAGCGTCGAGTGCGGATAGCTTCTCTTCAATAACGCTAGTTTTACTTTCCACTTGTGCTAAAGTATCTTCAGCTTTTTCAATAAAAGCAGGAGTATCTAATTTCTCAACTTCCTTTTGAACAGGTAAATCTGGACTAATAAAAGACATAACCAAATCTTTTAACCCATGGCCTTCAGATAAAGAATTTCCTAGTAGTTCAGATATACCATTTGTTTTCATGAGAAGTGAAGATAACTTACCAGTGTAAGGACTAGCTTTTGAAGGAGTTACTAATTCCGCTAATTCAGGATCTTGCTGAATGCTTTCAGAAATATCACTGACTTGTATAAGCCCTGATTCGTGGAGAGCGTCCACTGTAGGAGCTACATACTTTTCCAGTGTAACAATTCTAATTTTACGCATTCTAGCTGTCTTGAACATATAAACTCACACTACAATATATTTTTGACAATAATAGAAGCAGCGTCATCAACATTTGCCATAGCTTTGTCTTTTAAGGCTTTAACTTCACCTTTAGACTTCTCAGCAATAGTTTGCGCTTCTTTTTTAGCCTCATCTTCTTTCACAAAAATAGTATTTTTAGCTTCTTCTTCAGCTGCAATTTTGGCCTCGGAAATAATTTCTTCAGCTTTTAATCTTGACTCAGCAATCAAATCTTTTGATTGAGCTTGTGAATCAATAATGAGTTGTTCAGCGTCAGATTCAGCTTTTTTTATCATTGCGATTGCGTCTGATATCTCTGCCATAATTAATCACCATGGTGTATTTATTTTTGTTGAGCAATATATATATCTTTTACTATTATATTATTGATGAAACTTCGTAAAATTTAAATTAAAATATAAAAAAGTATTTAAAAAATAATATTTGTATTAAAAAATTTTAAAAAAAAGAGAATAAAAAATAAATAAGCTATCTGTAGAACCATTTCAATATATTAGGCGGTAATTTCTGTAAATAAGCAAGAATTGCAATTATAATTACAATCAAACCCACGACAGCCAATTCTATATTGTACGGATAATCCAATAACATATACCCTGAAAGGGCAATGACTATTCCTTCAAAAAAGAAAACCGCTTTGGTCCAACTAGGGTTATAAAGAATTATTAAATATGCAACGCCAATCATTACCAATATTATTGCAGTTGCAATAACGTCATTGGTTAATGCCTGATGTCTGAATACTGGAGACAACCCCCATACAATCAGCATTAACGCCAACATTACACCCAATAGTTTAAACATTTTTACATTTGACATAATTACACTTAATCTTAATTTTTACTTCATATTATTTATATCATTTTGTCAAATTAGTATATATGGAACGAGCAGTTTGGATAATCCTTAATGAAAATTTTTCACTAACTTTAGATAGTGAAATAAGAAATGGAAAAATTACTGATAAAAAGTTCTCACCTGGAGAAGACCTCTGGACAGAGGAAATCCCTCGTTTAGGTTTTAGTGATGAAAAAGTTCAGAAGGAATATGATGAATTCGTATCTGATTTGATTTCATTATTCGGTGAACCTACAGTTGATGAAGTCTTTATTGATGCCAAGCTAGGCGAGGAATCTGAGTATATCCATGCGAAAAATCCTCTGGTGATAAGAAAAATAGAAGAATATGATGTAGATGAAATCATAGAATAGAAGTGGCCTTCATCAATATTTCATCCATATCACTGAACTCCAAAGGATTGCCTTCGTCATCTACTTTTTCAGTTGTTATTAACACATGCGGCGATGCCCAAAGATAGGAATAAGTGAAATAGATAACATTAATGAATATGAACGGTGCACTGAATGTTAAAGCCAATATTAATGAAATTACATGGATTAATACATTTCCAAAGCGAGCTCTTCTCATCAATATGAATGTATCGTCCTGTTCCCTAATTTTAAATTTATGTTGAGATAATTCCTCAGCAATTTCATCCATTTGCTTTGAATTATCGGCACCTAATATATAAAGTTTCATTTTAATCCTTATATACAACAAATTCGTCTAATTCTTTTCTAGGAGTATCACGAGGCTCAGCATTGCCATATCCAAGAGGTGTGAATAATACTGGCTCTTCATTTTCATCTAAGTTTAAGAATTTATGAGCTTTATTTTTCTTAAATGCTCCAATATAACAAGTTCCAAGACCTACATCAGTAGCTGCAAGAATCATATGGTCCATTACAATTGTAGCATCGATATCTGCAATGTTCTTACCGTCCCATGGTCTAGTCCATGCTTTATCCCTTAAGCTAACGACGCATAAAACATATGGCGCTTCAACAAACCAGTTGGCTCCGTAAATTTCAGACAATTCTTCTTTGTATTTTTTGGTCTCGATTACATATACTTTGAAAGGTTGGTAATTGACTCCGGTAGGAGCTAATGTGGCCGCTTTTAAGACATATTCAAGTTTTTCCTTTTCAACTTCCTTATCCAAATATCCTCTGACACTATACCTTTCATTGATTACGTCAATAAATTCCATTTTATCTTTCCTCCTCATATATTACATCTTCTAAATCACAGAATTTCCTAAATGCTTCACCTTTATTCTTTTCTTCATTGGCATGAGCAATAATGCCCGGAACTCTTCCAATCATAAAAACGCCAAGACCTAATTCCGGTTCAAAACACAAATCGGATAAAATAGCAGCATTTGCCCCATCCACATTAAGCCTAATCTGTTTTTTTTGATAGACCAAATCTTCCAGTGCCAATGCCAATTTAATATGCGGACCAACAAAACCTTCATTTACAACAAGTTCCATTAACTTATCCGCCCTTGGATCCACCTTATGATACCTATGTCCAAAGCCAGGTATCTTTTTGCCTTTAGGAATGAATTCATTATATATCTCAATTGCAAGTGATGCAATCTGCTTGTTATCAATAGCTG
The DNA here is from genome assembly GCF_045586545.1 of Methanobrevibacter sp. Taxonomy (GTDB): domain Archaea; phylum Methanobacteriota; class Methanobacteria; order Methanobacteriales; family Methanobacteriaceae; genus Methanocatella. Next base: position 27,179 of record NZ_JAZNAN010000115.1, on the reverse strand, counting down.
AATCATCGATTAAAAATGATGAACTGATTTTTGATTGATACAACTCCATGGTTTTTTCAATGGCACCAGCATGTTTATGTCCAAAAGACAATAATGAACCAGCTACAGCAGAATTCAAAGGTGAACCGGAAGAGGTAATCATCCTAGCTGTCTGGGTGCTTGGTGGTGTAACTCCATGGTCACAAAATGAAACTAAAACATGATTGAAAACCTTGCTTTCTTTTAGAGTAGGCAATCTGCCCTTTAAAAGTAAATAAACCATGTCTGCATATCTGATTTTTTCTATTAAATCTCTTTGGTTATATCCTCGAGTGACAATTTTATCTTCCTCAACACGAGTGATTGATGTTTTCAAATAACGAGAATTATCATTTTCCATTTTTCAAACCTTTTAAATTGTTAATTAAAGATAATATTTTAATAAATATATAAATTTCTATAGTTCTAAATGGGCTACCCTTGGTTCGACAAAACAAGACGGTCTGATTGAAACTATCCTAACCCCACTTGCCCTTTGAGGACCAATATTAACATAACATCCTAAAACTGTTGTTCTACCTCCAAAACCCAAAGGACCTATATCTGTTTGATTCAGCCTATCTGCAATAGCTTTTTCATATTCATTCTGACAATCCAAATTGCCATATGCAATCGATTTTAAAAGAAGTGAAGTTGCTTCAAAATGGGTTCTTCCAATGCCGATTGACGGGATTGATGGGGTGCAACCCAACATGGACAAAGATTCCTCTAACCATTCGCATGCAGTTCCAAGGACATTCTCCATGGACCGTTGGTGGTAAACCCTATAGGTTTTAGCCCTAATTTCGGGACCTCCTCCTTCAAGCAAGAAGTGGATATTCAATGTATCCGGATTAATATTGCGTTCATAAGTTGATTCATCATTAACATTATCAATTAAAATAGAAGCTGGACGAAGCATCCCAGGCTTTTCATATAATCCTTTACTTTGCTCAATTCGCTCTTTTTCATTGCCCTTAACAGCCATTGGTCTTGCCGGAAGATTATTCAAACCTGATTCAATACCTTCATGAATCTGATTTAAAAGCTCACCTGAAATTTCTCTTTCACTGCCCAATTCAATGACTACATGTGGAATGCCTGTATCGTCACATAACGGAAATCTAATATCCTGGGAAACATTATAATTTTCTAAAATTTGCTCTAAAGCCCATTTTGCATTAACATTATCCTCTTGAGAAATAGCTTTTTTTAAAGCATTGAGTTTATCATTTGATAAATTAGTTGATGCTTCTATAATCGAATCGGAAATCCTTTCAACAATATCCATAAAATCACTCAGGAATTGATAAATCATCAGACTGATTAGGTGAGGCAATTGCATCTGGGCAATACTCATCAATGACTCTTTTTACTAACATTACCTGTTTTATACGAGCTATTGCTTCCGCTTCAGTTGTATCCCAATTGTGATTAGTCGCAACTGATCCTCCTGTTTTCAGATAGACCGGTGAGGCAACACGAATAAAATCTGGAACTTCATAATGCCTTATGAATCCTCCAGTTGATTTAGGATTTTCAGTATGCAAATCAATAGACATGTCACATGCATTTCTTATGGCTGCAATCATTGGAATTTGTAAATCACGAACCGGGTTTAGGGAATTTAAACCCTGAGATTCTAGCAATTTTGCAGAAGCAGGATTGGAATGACCTGCATGAGCTGATAATTTGAAATGAACATTTTTTGGAATTTCTCCTTCGGATCTCATCTGATTTAAAACCCAAAGCAGACCTTCATCATACAATAAAATTCCCCGAACTCCTAACCTGCAAGCCCTCTTTACATCCTCAATTGCATAAACAAGATTGTCAAAACCTCTTAAACGATAGCCAATTCTGCTTCCTTCTTTTGTTTGAACTGTTGCTGAGGTATCATATGTTGCTCTTGGACCCACTGCTAAAAATAACTCGCAACCATATGTTTTTGCCAGGTTAACCATTTCTTTTATCTCATCATCGGTCAACATCATTATTCCTTTAGTTTGAGTTACCCTATGAATGAAAATGTTGTTTTTAAAGGATTCTTTTAAAAGTGCATTCATTGTTTTTGGAGACTGGATGCCTGGAACTTCAAAACGGTATTGTCCTCCATCTGCAAAACGCTTATCGGATACGTAATCCTTTGAAATATCTTCAATACCAATTTTTTTAAGGAATTCTTTTGTATTATCCATATTATCTACTCGTTTAATTTTCGAACAACATAGTTCATTGAATAATCTTCAATAGAATCAATTACTGTTAAATTTCTAATATCGTAAGTTGGGTTGAGGCTTTTAAATTTGTCAATTAACTCCCTAAGTTGCAATGGATTTTCAAAATCACCTTTTGGAAGGAAAGTGATATTTTGGAATAATCCGTTCCTAAAGTCCTTATCCAATTTAATAATAACATTTGATGGTCTTTTAGAAGGATACAATTCATTTAACTTATCATCTGCAACGATAATCATTCCACTAGCTAAATTTTTAATAGTATTTACCTTATCAACAGTAGAATAATTATCCAAAAGACCATATTCGATTAACTGATTGATATCATCAACACTAACTTCCCCGACTACAAGAGCTATTGCAACAGCATACGGCAGACTTTGCTTTAGCTCTTCTAAGTTTTTCGGATGATAGTTATTATGTTCAGCTGCAACGGAGTATGTCTTTACAGCCACATTTTCAATATGATCATATTCATCGCCGATACTTGCTTTCAGCTTCAATGCAGTGTCGATGGAAGAATGCAAGTGTCTGCAAAACGGATATTTCTTAAAGTAGATATCACGAACTCTAACTTTGCCAATATCCTTTAGGACATTTTCAAATGAAAAATTTTTCAAATCATAGTCAGTATTTTCCAACACCATAGCCTTAAGGAATCCTTCATCACCTTCAAAAATGGTTCCGCTGCCGGTGAAACCGTTTCTTGCTAAAAATGCTGATAAAATTCCATTATAGGAAGCCTTTCCAGCATGCAAAACTTTACCCATTGAACCTCCATGATCAGATTCCAGAAGCCCTGCAGCTTGAGTTCCACATAAACCTAATGCGTTTAATGTTTGTTTTTCATCGAGTTTTAATAATTTGGAAGCCACAACTCCCGCAACAAAAGTTCCGATTGTTCCGGTTGTATGAAATCCTTTGTTTCTATGTTCGGGATTGACAATTTGTCCCAGCAATATTCCAACTTCATATCCGACAATAACCCCCTCCAAAAACTCTTTACCACTTAAATTATAAGCTTCAGAGATAGCTAAAGCAGTTGGAAAAATTATTGCTCCTAAATGAATTTGAGCGCCTCTATGACCATCATCCAATTCCAATACGTGTGCTGCAACGGAATTGACAAAAGCTGCGCTTAAGATATCTGTTTTAATGGTTCTTCCAATAACGGAAGCCTTCAAATTAGAATCAAATTTTGTTGAAAATATTTCTTCAATGGTGTTTAAAGCAATTTTAGGAGCCTCTTCATTTATGCCTCTATAAGTTACTCCGAAAAAATCTAAAAGAGCTGCTTTTACGGTAGTCAGTGATTCTACAGTTGCCTGTTCATAGCGATAGTTTGAAATAAATTTAGAAATATTTTGTAAAAACATAAAGCATCTACTGTAATATATGTTTAAAGTAGTAATTAAATTGTTAAGTTATTCAAATATGCAATGTTTAAAATGAAATCTAAACCGCTGGAACACCAGTTAAAACAAGTACAACGTGAGCCACAATAGCCGCTCCGTAATATGTTGCTGCAATAACCAAAACAGTAATGACAACTGCTCTCCAACCTAAGGCCTTGAATTCATCCCAACTTTTACCCATTCCAATACCCACATAAGCTAAAAATACTGTTACGATGGATAAAAGTTCAACTTGAGAAACATAGTGAAGAACAAAATCTGATGTTGGCATTCCTGGAAATGCGATTATAATACCTATTATACTTATATAAAGAATTGAAGAAATGTTAAATGGAAGTTCCCTTTCTAACCACACTCCGATAAGTGTGATAAAAGATAATATTCCCATACCCACTAAAGAATCTGCCATAGGATGCTTATAGCCCAAATAATTACCGATTACGGTAATAATTGAAAATATTATCAGCAATAAAATCCAATTGAAAATACCATGAACTGAAACATTTTCAGAACCATCTAATAAGTCAGGCATCTACTCATTCTCCTTTTCGGGTACAATATGATCTCGTCCAATTTTAGGTTCCAACCAATTATAGATTCTTTCAGTTAATGGCAATGCTAAAAATATTACAATATATATTCCAACACAGAATGATAACAGATTACTGAATCCTGCAAATGCTTCAATTTGAGTTTCCATTCCTGGAAATGCCGCAAGAGTAGGTCCGATAGCCGCCGCATTCATACTTGCACTGCCTACACCACTTGCCATAGCATATGCATATGGATGCAATGGCAGGAATGATAATGAGAAAGTAACAAGGAAACTAATGAATATTGTACCGATTACAGTACCTATGATAAAAATAGCAAATACCCCTCTTGATTCTGGAGAGTCAAAACCATATTTATCTACAACTACCGCAACGTTAGGTTCCCTACCAATTGAATTTGTCATACCGATGGATTCCTTTTTAAATCCTAAAAGAAGTGCAATTGGAAGAACTAAAATAGTTGCCAAATGTCCAATTTCCTGTAAAATTAAAGCTGGACCCATATCAAAAATCAGGCTTATTGATTGGCCAGAAGAAACAGCTAATTTAGCAATTAAAACACCAATAAAAAGCATCATTGCTCCTTCAGCAATACGAGCTTGTTTTCTTTGAATCCATTTGATAGGTTTTAATAAATAAAAAGCCAAACCAAGAATAATTGTATAAATTAAGGGCATAATTGTTATTGCAACATCGCCAGTTACAACAATCTTTTGAGTACCGATTAACTCGGCAATAATAACTAAAATAAATACAGTACCATGTAATCTATAATCTCTCCACGGATTTCTCTTTAAAATACGCTTATCCGTTTTTTCCCTATAAATGTGCTCTACATGCCCATCTTTAGCCTTGTTCGGAATAATAACAAGCTCCTATATCTTATTGTATATAAATCAAATTTGATAAATATATAATAATTAATTTTTTAAATCTAATATTTAAATTAATAGCATTTAATTTTAAAAAATTCATATATGGTGAACAAAAAATAGTAATAATTTTCACAAAACATGAATAAAATAAGGGAAAAATGCTAAAATTTCATACGGCATAACGGCTTTGACAGGTGCCTTCGTGCGGAAACTGGAGTTTCATAAAACTTAGAATTTTCAAGATTTCTTTTAATTTTTACTGGAACCTTTTCACTAGACTCTATTCTTTTCCCACATTTTTTACATTTGAATCCTTTATTTTTGCCTGCTGAAGTCATTCTTTTTCCACATTCACAGATTGGATTTTGATACACAATATCATTTAATTTGATAACTTGAAACTTCTCAATATTAAAAGTATTTTGTTCTCCGATTCCACCGTAAACCTGAATGACATCACCCGGAATCAAATGCGAAACAATTTTTCTAAAGTTTTTTGTTGGTTCATATGCTCCACATTCAATCTCACCAGATTTATCGCCAATGTAGAAAAACATGTGCCCCCCATCAATGATGGTAGGCTTGTTTTTTACCTCTCCAGTTATGCAGTAGCAACCAAACTGTTTCATAGACGCAATATCTCTGGCCTTTTGAATGTGCATATCAGTGTGTTGATTTGTTTTGAAAATGCACCAATCAACAATAGGCTCTTGGACTTGAACTATTTCTTTAGCTTTCTCTAATGCTTCAACACTATCCGACCGGATTCCATATAAAACCGGACAAGGGGTTTTAGGTTCAATTGCAATGTAGTTTTCTGAATAATCAATATTTTCAAAAGTATCCGGGAAAGTTTCCTTATCCATTTTATAAACTGATTCGTAATCTATTTGCCTTTTGGTTCCATAATTTTCAGATGCCCTATAGGCCAGCAATTCAAACGTGAAATCGCTTAAAGGCAAACTGATGGCCGCAATAGATCCGATAATTCCCCTTCCCTTTTTGAATTTGTGAATTTCACAGCCGATCGATTTTCCAAATTCCTCAGCTTCTTCAATTGTAATAAACTCATAGATTGCCCTGAAGGCATAATCCTCCATTTCTTTGGTAATATCCCCCTCATAAAAGATTACGCCCGGATTCGTATTGTCGCAATCAAACATGGACAACTCTTCAACTTTACTCAATACAATTTCCTTGGCCAAACTAGCTTTTTCATCATTTAAGATTTTTAAGCTGACTCCTCCATTTCCACGTGTTTTATGGCGTGCAAAAGGGTTTAATCTAATTAACCTGGGATAATCTGCCAATTCAATTCCATTTTCTTTGAATTCATTGATGATTTGACTGGCCAAATAAGTTGTGCACATTCCGTCGGGAGAATCTGTATCGTCTATTCCAATATATAGTAAATTAATTATAATCACCTTTAAACAAAAATATATTAGAGTTATGACAATATATATTTTAATTAATGGGGTAATCTTATGTTAACTCGAGGAAACTTACTAAATCAAATTGAAAATTTATTAAAAAATCAAGGCTTTAAAACCTCCGATATATATGATCAAGGTTCATTTGATTTAGTGGCAAGGAAAAACCTGTTAATTTTACTTCTAAAAACTTTTTTAAACATTGACAGTATTAACGAACATAATGCTCATGAAATGAAGCAATTGGCAAACATATTTTTAGCTTCACCTATAATAATTGGTGAAAGGTCAAGAAATGGAATTCTTGAAGAAGGAGTAATCTATGAGAGATATGATATTCCGACCATTAATTTTGACACATTGAAAAACATGATTCTATACAATGAATACCCTGAAATCTTAGCGGACCGTGGAGGATATTTCGTTAAAATTGATGGAAATGTTATAAAACAATACAGAGAAGAATATTCCATGTCCTTAAAGGATTTGGCTAATCTTGCACATGTTTCAAGGGCAACAATGTATAAATATGAAAATGGAATTGTTCGTGCAAACACTGAAACCGCAATGATTTTGGAAGAAATCCTAAACACAAAAGTGACCCTTGATATCGATTTGCTAAAGCAGCCCCAAAAAGAAGATATTGAATATAACGATGACGTTAATGATTTATCAAAACTTGGATATGGAGTTTTGTCAACGAACAAAAGTCCATTTGATGCAGTAGCTAAAATGAAAAGTTCTGATAAACATTCTCCATTAATGGCGAATGTTGAAAAAAACAGGACTGAAAAAACATTGAAAAGAATGGCAATTCCATTGAAAGATTTGTCTATGGTTACAACATCAGAACCGGTTTTTATAATCAACAATGATAAAATAAAAGAATCAATCGGCACAATCCCTGTAATAAAGTCATGGGAATTAAAAGAATTTGAAAATTCAAAAGAGCTTCTTAAGATGATTCGTGAGAGAAAAGAAAACTAGAGTGATTATATGGAAAATTTACAAATTACTGGTATGGAAAACTATCCTATAAAATGGGTTTGCAACTTCAAAGGACAGACAGCAATTGGAATTTGTGGCAAAACCCAAAAAATAGCAATGTTTGCATCTGATGAGAGAGTTTCAAGAATCCTTGATGATATCGTTATTGGAACAGATGAAGCTCAAGAAGGATATGGATGCGAAGAAAAAGACAGATGCTGTAATTTTGAATGTGAATTCTGTGAAATTTCGCCAAGACAATACCTGCAGATTACCGGCAAAAAACCTTCTAATAAAAATATAACAGATTTGATTAATGGATTAATTGATTTGAATTTATCCCTTGAAGCAGATGGACATATTCCATTTGACAAATATGAAGTCGTGAAACTTTAGAACTCCCTTAAAATAGAAAAGTCTTCACTAGCTTCACTTACCTTGGCAACACCAATACTAATCAAATCTACATAATCTATTTTTTTAAAAAAAGTGAAAGCTTCTCTAGGCTGTAGAACGCCTGCTGCTAGTGTTCTAGTAGCAATTACTTTCTTATCTAGTTTTAATAACTTTTGTTTAAATTCTTCCCTTTGCGCTTCATTAAATGCACTTATATCCATCATATAAGAAATGGAATTAAATGGAATCATATAAAAATCAAATAAATCAATATTCAGATTTTCAGGAATTAAATCAGCAGTTTTAGATGGAAATGAAGTAACTAAACCTGAAAGGGAACCTGCATTATTTATTTCAGATAATATTTTTGAAGTTAACTTCCAATCACAAGCGTCAGTGATAAACTCGTCCACCAACATTACCGGACAGTCATAAGAAGAAAAGACTTCAATATCCTCATCCCAATCAGCCTCCTTTGCAACTTCATAATTAGGATTCAAGTAATCTACATCTGATTTTCCGATTGTAGCTATTACTTTCATCTCACAACCTTCATCACAAGCAATATCATAAGCTTTGAGTAGATTCTCATCATTCACTAAATTTATTGCCCTAACTCCCTGATTATATGATTCAACGATTACTTCAGCAGTGTTTTGAGGATTATTATATAAATCATCTAAATAAAGCCTTGATCTATGGCCAAAATAAAGTTCCGCCATAAATGGACCATAGCCTAAAATAGTTCTTGGAATGACTTTGCCTTTATATTCTAAATCCTCAAAAAACATTGTATCCCTATTCCTTTTCAACTACAACAGCAGTTCCATAAACCAAGATTTCTTGCATTACTTGAGAGATTTCGTTTGAATCAAATCTGATAGCTACAATAGCATTTGCACCTAAATCCTTTGCATGCTCGATTGCTCTTTTTAATGCTTCGTCACGGGAATCTTCCATCATGGTTACATATTGTTTGATTTCCCCACCGAAAAGGGATTTGACACCAGCACCAATCTGTCCACCGGCACCCCTACTTCTGACGGTCAAACCGTATATAAATCCTTTAGTTTCTACAATCTTAAATCCTGGAATATCATTTGCTGTTGAAATAGGAAATTCATTTACAGATACCATATTATCACCATTAAATTTTATTTGGCCTTTAAATATATATTCATTTCGCCCCTGCTTTTAATTTTAAAAAAAGTCAGGACACTAAAAACTAATATAAATTAACAAAATCTTAAGAAATTGTTGTTTAATAATATCTTTTAAATATAATAAAAAACATAATTTTAAGTAATATTTATTATTAAATATTCTTTCTTAAATTAACAAATTATGGTGAAAAAATGAAAGTATTAATCGCTGATGCTATTAATGAAAAGGGTATCGAAAATTTAAAGGAAGTAGCAGATGTTGTTGTTGATACCGACATCACTCCTGAAGAATTAGCAGATACCATACATGAATATGATGGAATTATTGTAAGAAGCCGAACAAAAGTAACTGCTGACATTATTGAAAAAGCAGACAATTTGCAAATCATTGCAAGAGCCGGTGTTGGAGTCGACAACATTGATTTAAATGCAGCAACCGAAAAAGGTATTATGGTTGTTAACTCACCGGAATCCACATCAGTTACTGTAGCAGAACACACAATGGGATTAATCTTAAGCATGGCTCGTAAAATATCCATTGCAGACAAATCTGTTAAGGAAGGCAAATGGGAAAAGAAACAGTTCATGGGTGTTGAACTCAGGAACAAAACCCTTGGTGTAATCGGAATGGGAAGAATCGGTTCACAAGTAGTTAACAGATGTAAAGCATTTGGAATGGATGCAATGGCATATGATCCATATTTACCTGAAGAAGTTGCAAAACAGATGGGTGTGGCCTTAACTGATTTGGATACAGTCCTTAAAAATTCTGACTTCATTACCATCCACGTACCTTTAACTCCTGAAACCAAACATTCAATTTCAACCGAACAATTTGAAATAATGAAAGATACTGCATACATTGTTAATTGTGCTCGTGGAGGAGTCATTGACGAAGAGGCATTATACGATGCTTTAGCAAATAACAAAATTGGCGGCGCTGCATTGGATGTATATGAAAATGAACCGCCTGCAGCAGATTCAAAATTATTCGAACTTGACAACATTGTATTGACTCCACACATTGCTGCTTCAACTAAAGAAGCGCAAAGAGATGCTGCAATCATTGTGGCCGATGAAATTATTGATTTAGCTAAAGGAAACAATCCTCAAAATGTATTGAACATGCCTCGTATCGATAACAATACCTACCAAGAGTTATCTCCATACATGGGATTATGTGAAAAATTAGGTAGTTTCATCTCCCAAGCTGTAAACGGCAAAATCCAAGAAATCGAAATTATTTACAGTGGAGAACTAGCTGAAATCGACAACCTTGAAATATTAACTAGGACAGTTATACAAGGTGCAGTAAATCCTTTCCTAAGTTCCCCTGTCAATGCAGTTAATGCTGCTCTTGTTGCAAAAGACAGAGGCATTAGCATTACTGAAGGAAGAAAAGATAATGCAAAAGGATACGAATCATTAATCAAAGTTATTGCAAAAAGTGCAAATGATGTTTTCTCAGCTGAAGGAACACACTTGCACGATTCAAGAATCCTAAAAGTGAATGACTATTGGGTCGACGTTATCCCTGAAGGACACATGTTCATTGCAAAATATGAAGATGTTCCTGGAAGTATCGGTAAAATCGGAACTAAATTAGGAGAACATAACGTTAACATTGGAATTATGCAAGTAGGAAGAGACGAAAAAGGCGGAAGAGCTATTATGGTCTTGACTTTAGACAAAGAAATTCCAAAAGACGTTATTAAAGAAATCCAAGCTTTAGATAATGTTTATGAAGCTATCGGATTAGAATTATAAAAACAATTTCACCATAATTGTTTTTTCTTTTTTTCTTTTTTTTAAAATTAGTCTTTAAATTGACGAGTTATTCTTTTTACGCTGCCATCGGGATTAAGTTCTATGCGCACTACCTGATTTTGTCCAGGATTGATTGGAATATTGACCGGAGTTCTTCTTTCATATTCATCATAATGATTTACTCTCTCCTCATCAAGAGTCTTAAAGAATTCATCATCCTCTTCATCGAAAAACCCTGGTTTGAACTCATCACTATCGGTTACAACATCACTTTCATCGAAAAAGTCATCTGAGTTATCTTCAGCCAAAAATCCATAGTCCCCAACAGAATAATCCAAAGGATCTCCATATCTGTCATAGGCTTTAAATGTTTCCAAAGAATAAGGCAGACAAACAATCATGTGAAAATATCCGTTTCTAGAGAAAGTTTTCAAATCCGCATCGGATGGGCTTGCACTTGGACCTGGATGTGAATGAACAGACCCCTTATATTTGGTATTCATAGGAATTAGCTCCGTGTGAACGACAGCCCCAGTTTCACAAGTCTCTCCAGGTAAAAAAATCAAACTGGTAATATAAAGTATTTTATCTTTTATCACACCATCAAAAAATGCTAAGAACTCATTGGGAAAAGCCTTTTTTGAATAATAAATTACGGAATCCAGAACTTCCCTATCCACTCTAACTTCACTGAATTCTTCTTCATCATTTCCAAAAATCTTTGAAATAAAACTCATCCAATCACCATGTCAAAGAACTCTTCAGTAAAAATTGGAAGTTCCCAATCAGTATACACATAACTTCTATATGAGATTTGGTCTTTATTTTCTTTTTTATTGAAACCAACAACTTTCTTGTTTTTACGATATACTCCCAAACCCCTTTTTTTATAAGTTTCAATATCGTTTAAGTTAATGCCATTTTCAAACAACAATTCATGGACATCACTTATATTCATACCTTTTATTTTATCGTTCGCTTCAGTATTTGAATACTTGGTTTTGAGGAATGAGATGCCATGTGAATTGACACAATTTCTCCAGGATTCATCCTGCCTCCATTTAAAATAGGGCAAAATATCCTCATCGGAAATTGGAATAACACGACAATCAAAAGCAGGAGGCTTTTTGAATTCTCTATCGTAATTAATTACAAAGGAGCTGGCCGTGAAACTAGCTATTACAGAATCCAGCTTTTCCAATCGACCATCAAAAGGGACTTTATCAAAAAGCAAGCTTATCTCATCTGAAAAAGTATAAACAAAGAGTGGTGAAAACTCCTTAAATAAGTCTTTGCATACTTCTGCAAAAACTTTATAGAAATCATCATCATATGGTTTTACTAGGTTTAAGTCGCTAGCCAATTTGTGGAAACTTCTGCCGTCTAAGCGAATGATAATTTTAGAGTTTTTTGGAACTTTTAGAGAGGAATAAACTTCAAATTCTTTCATTACATTCCCACACTAATGGTTTCATTGAAACTTTTAAGCAACCTAATAGCTGAAAGTGCTGCCAACATACTTGTTTTTGGATTAGCAGCGCATGGATAATTCATGGTTCTTGTTTTAAATTCACCAAAGTCCCCTTTTGCTGTAATTTCGTGAACATTTCTGTCAACCTTAGGATCGACAATGATTTTTACATCAATGTCCTTATTACATGCTAAACTAATGGTTGCTGCAACATTGATGTTTAATGGGAATTCCTTTACAGCTTCAGAAGCTTTTCCTTCAAATAATACTTCTTCTTGATTTATTTCTTTTCCAAGAGATTTTGGAGATTTTCTAGTTACGAGATTGACTTCCTTTAGACCAAATTTTGCTACTGCCTTTATTCCATCCAAACCTACAACTGCACCGGATGGCAAATGTATTTTTGCATCATTCTCTTTAGCTATTTCTAATACTTTATCATAGAAATCCTTATCCATAAATGCACCAATGCTCATTACAATCATGTCAATGCCCTTTTCTAAAACTATTGGTGCCAATTCTTTTACTGATGCAGGTGAAGCGCATTCTAATACCAAATCCACATTATCCAACATTTCATCAAAATCCAATGCTGCAACACCGCCTGCAAAACTGGCTAAATTTTCAGCCCTTTCGATATCTTTATCAAAAAAATATACAATATCAATATCATTATCTTCTGGAACTATGCTGGTTGTAATGATGTTAGCAATAGCTCCACATCCTATAATACCTACTTTCATAGTATCACACTAGAAAAAGATTTAAAAAAAAAGAATTTATGAAAGATTATTTATAATCTTTCAGCATCAAATTGAACTTGTGTTTCGCCTTGTGGTTGAGTTTCAGTTGGTTTTGGAGCTGCAACTTCAGGAATTTGTGGTTCAGGGTTAACTTTCTTAATATCCCTTGGGTTGATTAACATGATGTCTCCAATAGCTTGAACTTTATCGAAATCAACGGTTAATAAATCATTTTGGAAAGACCTCATATCATTTTCTTCAGGCATTTCACCACGAATACTTCCTAAAAATGAATTTACGAATCCAGCAGGTTTTGGTTGTTGTTCAATAGCTCTAACTTGTAATTTTGAAATAGTTCCTAATCTAATATTAAGAATAACATCTTCCACACGACCAACATAATGACCAGTGTTGGTATAAATATCTAAACTGCGTAATTTTGAAACTTCTACCATTTTTACACCACAATATAATATAATCTTAAATAAATATGTATAAATTTATTTTATTGTTAATATAAATAGTTTTTGTTTTTTAAAGTTGAAAATCTCCTTTATTTGCATAAAATTTATTAAATTATAAAACAAAACTATAATTTAGAGATAAAAGAGGACTTCAAATGTGGGATACAACAAAAGATTATAGAATTTTAGTGGCAAGTAAAGCAAGAGAAAATTACCTGAATCTCATTCCAACAGCCTCCTTTCGCGGAAGTTGGAATAAAAAACAAGCTATTGAAATGGGAAAGCAAATGAATAGTGATTTTCAATCATTGACCTACTCTTACCTTGAAGAAGATGAATTGGTAAACTCTCCAGATGTTGCAGCTTTACACGAAAAAGCTTTAAAGATTATTGAATATTTGGGCGGAGATGATTGGAACAAAAAGTTTTTAAACAATGCTCCAAAAGAAGAAAGGGAAAAAACCCAAGAAAATATTGCAAAAGTAAGATTCTTTTTGGATTCCATCCTTGGATTGAAAGACCGTTTGGCATTAGGTCCTATTAATGATCCCATCATGGGTGTTGACATCAAAGTTGGAGAGGTCATGAGCGTTACCCAACATCCTAAGAATGAGAACCTAATGCTTTGTAATGTAAACCTTGGAAAACGTGCAATTACTGTTGTAACCAATGATTTAAATGTTAAAGATGACAATAAAGTTGGAGTGTCATTGCTTCCGCCACAGGCATTTAGTGACATCGTAAGTGAAGGGATGTTTTTAGGAATGAACGGAAGTATCCTTAAAGATGTTGACGGTGAACTCGGCCAGATGCCTAAAGGCATACCAATGGAATCCCTTAATGAAACTCGCAATCTCGTTGAAAACTACTTGAAATAAGTTTAATTACTTATTTTCCTTTTTTTCATCTCAAATTCAAACCAATCAATTTAGTTTTTGTCATCTCATCTACTGCATATTTTATTCCTTCTTTTCCAACACCACTGCTTTTAAATCCTCCAAATGGCATGTTATCTGTTCTGAATGTAGACTGCTTGTTAACAAAAACAGTTCCGGCTTCAATTTCCTGAGCACATCTCATTGCTTTTGAATAATCGTTTGTAAATACTCCTGCCTGCAAACCATATTCCGTATCGTTTGCAACTTCAATGGCTTCATCCACATCTTCAACACGAATGATTGGAGCTACCGGGCCGAATGTTTCCCTCATGACCAAATCCATATCCGGTGTGACATTATCAATGACTGTTGCTTCGTAAAATGCCCCATCCCGAAGGCCTCCTACCAATATTTCAGCACCTTGACTAACGGCATTGTTTACAGTTTCTTCAACCTGAATTGCTGCCTTCTCATTTATCAATGTTCCTAAAGTTGTTGACTTATCTAAAGGATTTCCCATTACCAATTTTTCAGTTTCATTAACTAACTTTTCTGCCAGTTCATCAGCAATCCCGTCTTCAACTATTACTCTTTTTACTCCCATGCAAACCTGTCCTGCATTCAAAAATGCTCCGTTTATAATGCCCTTCACGGCCTTGTCAATATCTGCATCTTTCAGAATGATTGTCGGATCATTTCCACCCAATTCCAATGTAACCTTTTTCATTCCGGCCTTTTGTGAAATCATCATTCCTGTTGTCACACTTCCTGTAAATGATATTTTATCTACATTCGGTGAACATACCAGATAATCGCCGACTTCAGAACCGTAACCGGTTACAACATTGACGACACCATCTGGAAACTCCTCGTTTAACAGTTCACAGAATTTCATTACGGTTAAGGGCGCTTCTGTTGGTGGCTTTACAATAACCGTGTTTTTGCAAGCAATTGCAGGTGCAATCTTATGGATTGTTAAGTTAAGCGGATAATTGAAGGGAGTAATTGCGGCAACTACACCCAATGGCAATTTTTGAGTGAATGCGAAAAATCCCTTGCCGTTAAGTCCCGCATCCAGCGGCACACTTTCAGCGTAGATTCTTTTTGCCTCTTCAGCAGACAGCCTTAAGGTTTCAATTGACCTGTCAACCTCAACTAAAGATTCGTTAATTGGCTTTCCAACTTCCAAAGTCAGCAATTCGGCAAATTCCTCCCGCAGTTCTTCCAACTTTTTAACTGCATCAAACAATTTGTTTGAAACCTTAAAAGCAGACATTTCAACCAATGATTCCTTTGCATTATTGGCTTCGGTTATTGCCAGGTCTGCAATTTGCCTGTGAGCAATTGGAATAGTATCTATTACTTCACCGTCATAGGGATTTTTAACTTCTAATAAATCATCACTTGAAATATGCTTTCCACCAATTAACATGTCCATTTTATCACCTTTAATTAATATTTTATATTATAAAATAATAAATATTGACTATGGAAACAAATCGTTTTGAAACATTTTTCGATGCAATCATTGCAATCATAATTACTGTTCTGGTCTTAAAAATTCCCCAACCCGCAAGCCCAACTTTAAATGCTTTTTTAGAGTTGCAAACAATGTATGTGGCTTATTTAATAAGTTTCTTAATTCTGTATAATCTTTGGTATGCAAATCACAATCTGTTCCGCCTTGTCGAGACAATCGACAACACTACCCTTTGGATTTATGGAATAATGACATTTGTAATATCACTTATTCCCTATTTTACAATATGGCTAGCGAACAACGTTGATTCAATAGCTGCCGAAACCATGTTTGGAGTGATATTTTTAGTTACCCACTTTTTAAATACATTAGCTACACGGGCGGTTTACAAAAGCAATCCCTATAATAAGAATCTACAGGAAATCAATCATAATTCCTATTATCTGAATCTCCCAACAGTCTTGATAATCATTGGTTTTATTTTGACTTACACCGTATACAGGCCTGGAATTTACATTACCTGCCTTGCTTCAATCATATTGTGGATTGTAATCGACAGAATAATTAGGAGGGACAACAATGGAAACTGAACGATTTGAAGCATTAATTGATGCTATTCTGGCAATCATCATTACAATTATTGTTTTAGAAATACCGCTTGCAAGCAATGGCAGCTGGCAAGCCCTTTTGGATATAAAATATGAATTTGTAATATATGCAATAAGTTTCATGATTTGTTTTAACTTCTGGAATTTCAACAATAACATCTTCAGCATTGTCAATAAAGTAGATCCAAAAGTCATTTGGACAATGGGACTCACATTATTTGTATTTTCATTACTTCCTTATTTGACTACATTTGCCGCCGAAAACTTTTACTTGTTCTTCCCGCAATTTTTATATGGAATGTGCTTTATCATAACTGCAATCCTATCTTTAGTAATAAGTAAATTCCTAAAAGATGCTGATTCTGGAAATATTGCGCTTCAAGTCGCATTAGATAAGCATTATGCAATGTATGGAACAATCATGATTGTTTCAATAGGAATAGTAATCGGATACTTCATTTATCCACCAGTAATTATGGCCTGTTGCCTAATTTCAATTTTAAGTGTATGGTGCATGCCTAAAATTCAATACTATCTCCCTTAATGAGAGGTGCATTTCAAGTGTAAACTCTTGAGGTGCTTAATTTTTTAAAAATAAATTATCAATTCCTTTTTTTCAAATATTTAACGGTTATTTGTAGATATTTTAATTATTACCTTCCAAAATTTCAAAATGAGAAAAATGATTTTTCCAATTGAAAAATTTAGAAAAAATCTTGAGTTACTATCAATGAAAATTATTACAATAACTAAATAGGAATACTTTAAATTAATTATTGATTATTTTAATCACTTTAAATTAAGATTCGCATTTAAATCAGATATGGAATATGAAAATCGTGGCTTTGAAATTAATATGATAGTAAAAAACAATTTTTTAAAAAATCATACTCCCCAACTTAAATCGAATTTCCGCCAACTTGCAGAAGATGAAGATTTCCAAATCATCATCTGCACAGGCCAGATTAATATCCCCTTTACCATTATAACCAAAAAAATTGTAATATGACTAACTTATGAAAAAATTCAGTTAAATAAAAAAAGAATCTAAATAATGGCCAATCTATTGAATAGCTTAAAAATAATTAAAACGGATGAAATTCAAATGAAAATAAAGGATTATTAGAAAAAAATTCAATTCAAGAAAAAAGAAAATAATCCTTTAACATTAATATACGTTGTTCAGCTATGAAAAGATTAAAAAATCTAAAGTTTAAGCCAATATATGCTCATCTGAAATATTTTCCTAATGAATTTAACTGATTATTAAAATCTCTAACTTCGTTTGATTGAATCTGACCAGATAAATCATTCATATAATTTTTATACATATGAATGGCCAACAGAACAACAACCATTATTCCTCCAAACAGCAATATGAATTCTGCTGATGCCTGAGCCTTACTATCCATTAAAATCCCCCCATAAGCAAGCTTCCGCCAAATGTTGAAATCAAATAAAATATCCCAAAAGATGCAACCGCCAAAGGCATGGAAAACTTAATTCCCTTTTTGACATTGCCATACATGATAATGCTAATAATGAATCCAACCAGAAATGAGTGAATTATTAAATAGATTTCACCTGCAATAGGTGCAGTCAGAATTATTTCCGATTCCACGCCATAGCTTTGCATAAATCCCGAATAAACCCCCACCATACCAATTGCAAAAGGAGTTGCAATAACGGCAGATATTAACAAAAACATTACCGACATCATAACTGCCGATTTTCTCTCACGTTTAAGAGCCATCAAATCTCTCAGGTCATCTGATACATCAGATAAAACAGTTGAAATACTTGATCCCGATTTTCTTCCATCCAAAATAATTCCAAAAATTCTCTCCAATTCTTTGGATTTTAGTCTTTTTGACATTGCTCTCCATGCATCATCAAAATTACGACCCATACGAATTTCGATGATTGTCCTTCGCATTTCGTCGTATAGGGGTCCTTCACCGTACTGAGACATGTCCTCCATTGCATTTTCGAAACTGAGTCCTACCTGTAGCATGCTTGAAAGCTGTCTTAAAAAGTCAGGTGCAGTCTTTTCAATTTCCTGCGCCCTTTTTTCCTGCTGGACAATAATATATGTGAAAAGACCAGGAATAACAAAAAATGGCAAAATCAATACTGACAACGGGAGGTTTAGAGTTGCCATTATTATTGTCAAGGCAGTTTCACTCACCACTATGAAAATTATAAGTATTGCTAAAACTTTACTTGCTTCTGTAAAAATGGCTCCACTTAGCAAAAATTCATGCAATCTAGATAATTGCTTTTCAGGAATAATATTATCCAAAAATATTGCTAAATCATTTACTATTTTAAATTTCATGATAACATATTGGAAATTAAAGCATATAAAGTGTCAGTTGTTTTTAAAATCAATTTTACATGGTAAAAACATAAGTGTTTTAATTTATACTAATTCCAATATCATTAATCCCTATGAAATTGCAGAACTTTTTTTCTTATGATGCACATTAAATATTATAAACAAAAGAAAACTCATTAATATACTTGAAAATAAAATCGGCATATATATTAACCTATTTTGATAAATGAAATGTTGGAGGAAAAATTATGAAGTTTAACAAAATATTTTTAGCGGTAGCAATAGTGCTTGTCGTTTTAGGAATGGGCATTGTCGTTGCCGAAGACATATCTGTTGGAGATCATGAATTCACAATTCCAGATGGATTCCAAGAAGTACAATCAACAGACGAAATGGTATTGTTATCCTAAGATGACGATTATGCGATTGCAGTTATGATTCCTGAAGCTGTAAAAAACAGTGACGATGCAATAACTTACCTTGAAGACCAAGGCTATTCATTCATTGGTGAAGAAACATATGACGCAGACGGCAAAATAGTCCAACAACAAAACTATGAAAAAGATGGATACACCGTCATGGCATATGTGCTTCCTGCTGGAGCAGACCAATGTATTGTTGTATACACAATTCCATCAGACGAAACTGCGCCTGAAGGAGCAGACAATCCAGTAACTACAATTTTAAACTCCATTCATTAAATAAGCCTAGCTTATTTAATTCTTTTTTTATTTTGATAAATTAATCTATCATATTAAAGTTGTTGGGCAAAAGTTCTGATTTTTCTGTAATGTCCTACATTTACTGCTTTCCCTGTATCCATTGGTTTTCGAAGCTGATTCCGACCTGCAGCATGCTTGATAATTATCTTAAAAAGTCAGGTCCAGTACGTTCCATTTCCTGTGCTCGCTTTTCCTGCTGGACAATAATATATGTGAAAAAGGCCAGGAATTACAAAAAACAGTGAGATTAACATTGACAAAGACATTAAATAAAAAATAGAAAAAATATAGATTAATTAACTAAACGATTATTTTTCGGGAATTATCTGTTCAAATAGACTATCATCTGTAGTCATTACACATACCAGATCACCATCTTCGGCATAAAAAAAGGCATGAACATTTAAATCATCAAATTTCTTTTCTGCAATAACACCTTCATGGTCATTAATAACTTCTTTTTCCCCCAATCCGGACTTTTGAACATGATCATCAGTCAAATTAGTTTCATAACCAGGATAGCTGTAATCTGACACTTGAATATATATTATATCATCTTCACCTTTATAATAACTCTCTGCACTTGCATAAAAAATAGCTCCGTTTGAGTTAGTAGTTTCATTTTCTGATATAAATGACTCATTTTTTTGATATCCGTCAGGTATATTAAAATCATGCCCTGCAATGGTAGTTTCATCGTTTAATAAGTCTCCTGCACTAACTGAAACTATGGAAAAGATAGCCAAGCAAGCCAATGCCAGTACTAAAATTAATTTTTTAGAAACCATTTTTATCACATATCTCCCAAGATTTATTAATAATATTTATATCCTAAACCATTATTAAAAATTTAAAAAAGAGAAATATTCTCTTAACTTAAAACTTCTTCGATGATACTCCTATCATCGGCTGTAATGACGACTACTTTATCATCTTGAATATATGAAAATAATGCTAAAAAGCCCATATCATCAAAACGACCAGTGACATTATTGATAGTGGTTTCATCACCAACATCTTCCAGTATATCCTCGGTTATGTTCTGTTCATATTCAGAAACACTCATTAAAAGAAAATGATTCTCATTTTCAAAACTTTTACCATTGGTTACATAGTTATAACCCTCGTATGATTCTGATTCATTAACTATTGCTCCATCAACATCTTCTGTAAATCCTTCAGGGATAGTGAAGTTTATTCCAGAGATTGTGACGGTATTGTTGTTTAATGAATCAGTTGAATCTGCTGCATATGCACAACCAATCATTACAATTGCCAAAATGCTTAAAACAAAAATCTTTTTATACATACTTCACCTCTTGTTATGAAAATATTTAGAAAGATAAGTATAATAATATTTCCATGAACATCGCTAAAAAAAAAGTTGAATTTGTCCGAATATTAAAATAATTTCTATATATGGCGTTTTTTGTTAGGTATGGAATTATCTTTTAAAGACTTCTAAAAATGCCCGGAATGTGATTAATACGGGATAAATTTCCAATCTTCCAATCCACATGCTGATTATGCCCATGAATTTTAACGGCAATTCCAATGATTGTGACATGTGCCCGATTTCTAAACCAACGTTCCCCTGCATTGAAATGGCAAAAAATAGTGAATCAAAAGGGTTATGACCATAGGAACATAGCAATATCCAACTAACCAGAATGCAGATTAGATAAAGGGTTATATAGTTTCCACTATCCGCTACAAGATCATCTGTAATTCTTTTACCGGAAATTTCCAGATTGATTACACTATTTGGAGACAATATCTCACGTAAATTTTTATATATTCCTTTAAAAAATGTTATGATTCTCATTAACTTAATTGCTCCTACAGTAGACCCATTGGACCCTCCAATAATCATCAATACCATTATGATAATGATTACATTTGATGGCCATGTACCCATTACAGTTGGACTTTGGATACTTGCTCCGGTTGTTGTGATGGCAGAAACAATATGGAATAAAATCTCCATAGGAACTATATTAGATATGAAATATATTAAAAGAGATGAAGCAGCTATTAAGGTTATCAATACCTTAAACTGCAAATCCTGAATTAATAATTTTCCACGTGTCTTAATAACATTATAATGGACTAAAAAGCTTGTTGCACCCAATATCATTAAGATAATTGAAATAAAATAAATCGGTTCACTTTGGTAATATCCAATGTTGGCATTTTTGACACTCATACCTCCAGTTGAAATGATACTGAATGTATGACAAACCGAATCGAAAAGTGGCATTCCTGCAAGAGTATATAGGATTATTCCAGCAGTTGTATAAATCAGATATATTTTGAAGGTTTCTTTGATTGTGGCTTTAATTGACGGTTTAATGCGTTCTTCACGGGCTTCGGATTGGTATAATCTGGAAGATGCGGTTCCTGGCTTTGATAAAAAGGATATTATCAAGACAATAATTCCTAAACCTCCAATCCATTGTTGAAACGCTCTGAAAAATAGTATGCTATATGGCAAAACTTCTACATCCGGATATATTGTAATTCCACTTCCGGTTAAAGCGGACATGCTTTCAAAAATAGCTTCGATAATGTTTATATCAGTAACAAAATAAAATACCAACCCCCCGATAATGGATGCCCATAGCCAAATTAAAGCTGATATAATCATTCCATGTTTTAGGCGTATTTTACTGAGAGGATATTTTTTTAGGGTATTGATACAAATTAAACCGGCGCATATGGATATTAATCCGGGGATAAGAAATCCGATTGCATTGAATTCAAGATATATCATATCAACTATAATCGGAACTAGACACATTACTCCTATTCCAATCATCAATATGCCTGAGTTTCTAGCAATAATCAATACATCATGTCTATTTACATATCTCATATAATACCCTCTAAAATAATACACTTAAATATTGAACAAATTACTATTTAAATTTTTAAAAATGAATTTAATTTAACTCATGCCAATAATAACTGACATAAAAACAAGATGATATGGCAAACTATTCAGCCTTTCTTATTTTTAGAGTACTTCATTCTAACAATATTAAAAGCAATGACAAGTATTAGAATAATAACTCTCCAATACCAAGCTATTGGAGCAAAAAGCAGACAATAAAGAAGGATCACACCTACAATTCCATGTGTAAGGAGATTTTTCCAATCCGTCAAATAAATTTTTAAAGCATCGACAATTTTCATTTTTACCCATTTCCTACATTCAATCAAAATAATTTTAGAACAAATCATCCTATAAAATTACAATCAAAATCTATTGAAATTTCTGATAAACTCTCAGTTTCGGCAAGAATATTCACTAATCTTTCATCCAAATCATCATCATTATTTTTGTAGTCAATTTCCCCGAGTTCACTTCGAACTTGGAAGGCTAACTGATCTTTGTCAAAGCTAAATTGAGAATTATCATTATTTCCCCGAGCATCCAGCCTAATCCATTTATTTCCAATATATGCAGTGTTCAAGGCGTGGATAATATATCCTTCACTATCATCATCTGCTATTGTAAGTAACTGATAGCTAATCCCTGATGGAATCCCATTTGCTCTTAAAAGTGCTGCAAGAAGACATGATTTTGCCCAACAGATTCCAGTCTTATTTATAAGAGTCTCACTAGCAGTTTTTGAAACTATATCTGCACCAATATCCCAGGAATGTGGAATTTCATCCCTGACAAACATGTAGCTTCTTTTGATATAATCCAAATCATCAGTTGATTGGTTTTTTAATTCTTGAACCTTTTCCTGAACATGAGAATTCATGTAATCAATGCTTGGTGTCTCAATTAGATATTCTTCCATTCAATATCATTCTCCACTTCATTATGTTATTACTTAATACTTTGTAGCAAATCACTTTAATACTTTCCAATGCAAATCATTTTACGAAGTTTCAGAAATTGATATGAAAAATTATAGATAATTATCGGTTTTTAAAAAAATATTAAATATTATTCCATACTTAAAATTAAATATTAATTAAAATCAAAGGTAGCCAAATTATGTTAATGAATGAACAGACAAAACTAAACAAGGACCACTATAGAATTTTTGGTTTGAGCTGGGCAGGCTGGGTCTTTGATTTCTACGATTTGGTTTTATTTACTTTTTTAATATCCCAACTGCAAGCGGACTTACATTTTTCTGCTGAAATGCTTTCCCTATGCCTAGGAATATCATTATTTGCCACCGGTTTAGGCGGAATTCTATTTGGAGCATTAGGAGATAAATACGGTCGTAAAAAAGTATTGCAATGGACAATTATTGTTTATTCCATAGGTACATTACTGTGTGCCTTTTCATGGTCTTTTTATTCATTAGTAATTTTCAGATTCATCACCGGTTTAGGCGTTGGTGGAGAATGGGCCACTGGCCAGATATATATTAACGAAACATTTCCAGACGATTTAAGGGCTAGATTCGGGGCTTTCATGCAATCTGGAGCCCCAATTGGAGTAATTCTAGCATCAATAGTTGGAGGAGTAGTAACTCCCATCATCGGTTGGAGAATGACATTTCTAATTTCAATTATTCCGGCACTTACAGTTATTCTCATAAGAAGATACCTTAAGGAATCTGATGTCTGGCTTCAAAACAGAGACCAATATGTAAACAAGAACATTCTTCAAGAGTTCAAGGAACTGATTTCCAAAGAACACAGGAAAATATTCCTCATATCTTTAATTTTATGTATATTCGGAATGTCTGCATATTGGTTTACATATTCATGGTTGCCAACATATCTTGAACAGGAAAGAGGCTTAGCATTAATTGGAACCACAATTGGAATTATAGTAATCCAGTGCGGAGATTTTGCAGGTTATACCAGTTTCGGTTTTGTTGCTGAAAAACTTGGAAGACGTCCTGCATTTACAATTTACAGTTTCATAATGGGCATAAGCATAGCAATGATAACAATCTGTTGGAATCAGATTAATGCAGTTCATGATTTGATATTCGTTTTCATGTTCTTAACCGGATTTGGAACAGGATTCTTTGGAGGATTTGGTGCACTGTTCTCAGAATTATTCCCAACAAAAATCAGGAATACTGCCGTAGGGACAGTATTCAACCTTGCACGTGGAGCGCAATTTGTCACACCAGTAATCATTACTCTTGTTGCTTCATACTTCGATTTAAGCTATGGTATAGCTATTGCAGCAATATTTGCAATATTGGTCGGTGCCTGGATTTGGGTATTCCCTGAAACCAAAGGGACAAGCATTAATGAATTGGATTGAAAATATCATAGCCCTTGAACTAATTACTAAAAATAGTTATATTTATTATTTAACAAAATTAAAAGTTTAAAATTTAATACATGGAGAAAAATCAATGGGTAAAACTAGAGTTGAATGGATTGACCTTGTACGGGCACTTGCAATTTTGACTGTTTTATATATTCATGCAGCTGATGGGATTTTTATCATTTCCTCTGATGCGATTGTGAATTTCACAATTTATTCAAGAATATTTAATTTTATATCCCTATTCATTGGCCGTATTGGTGTTCCATTCTTTTTAATGATTACAGGTTATCTGCTATTTGATAGAAGTTACGACGATGAAAGAGTCCGTAGTTTTTGGAATAAAAGCTGTAAAGGCCTAATTATTGTTACTATTCTATGGTCAATAATTTATGCAATAAGTCTGCAATTCGTTGTCGTTAAAAGCGGACAAGTCAACTTTTCAGAAGCCGGAAACTTATTCTTTAGCCATATGTGGTATATGCCAATGATTATCGGAATGTATCTTTCAATGCCGTTTGTTTCCGCTGCTCTTGAAAGATTCCATCCGGAAACTATTTGGCAGGCGACAATCGTATTTACACTTTTAGCCTTCCTGCTTCCTTTTGTTACAACAGTGCTGGCAATGCATGGTATTCAGAATGTTAATATCCAATCCTGTCTTGGATTCAGTGGTGGAGTCTATGGAATTTATATTATTATAGGATATTTAACTAAAAAAGGCCTATTTAAAAAGTATTCCTCTAACAAACTAAGAATACTTGCAATCATATCCTTTTTAATATGTGTAGTTTTCCAATATTATGCATTTATCAAGGGATACGGCTTTACATTATGGTATGAATTCCCATTCATTCTAACTGGATCATTTGCATTATTTGAACTCTGTTCCAGAAGAGATAAAGTTAGAGCTTATCCATTAGTAACATTTTTAGCTAAATATTCATTTGCAGTATTTTTAGTGCATAACCTATTTAGATTGCCGTTGCTTCCACTGGTTGTTCAACTACCATATTCAGAGCCTGTTAAAGCAATAATCCTTTGGATTCTACTGATATTCTTCAGTTACTTAGCTACTGTAATTATCTATAGAATCCCAAAATTTGGAAAATTTTTATTGTACATGAGATAATTAACCGATTATCTCTTTTTTTATCTTAATAGTGAAAGAATACCCCGACCTCTTTAAGGTCGGGGATGAATTTCACAAAAGGAGCATTGGGAATACTTTTCAAATGCTCTCTCTATTTCTTTATATATTGTTTATTATATTAAATTATTTTATATAAAAATTAATTATGTCTTGATGGAGTTGAATGTATTATGAAAGGTGTTAATCAGGGTTTGAAGGTTAGGTTGTATCCTGATGAGGATATGAAGATTAAAATTAACCAGAATATAGGTAATTCCAGATTTACATGGAACAAACTCTTAGAAAGCTATCAGAACACCTATAAAATATTCAAACTCCATGGTTACACTAAACTGAAGTGCAATATGACTACTTTTAACACCATGCTAAACATGCTCAAAAAAGAACATGATTTTTTAGGATTAAGCGAATCATCAAGCCTCCAACAAGTTTTCAGAGACCTTATCAATGCCTATAATAAGTTTTTCAATGGCAAAGGAGGTTATCCAAAATTCAAATCCAAAAAACATAATAAAAAATCATTCAAAATACAAAACAACCATAATATAAAAATCCGAGACAATACAATTGTTTTACCAAAATTGGGAGAAATATATTACAGGACAAGTAGAAAATATCGAGAAAAATTAAAAAATGCTAAAATCAATAGTGTGACAATAAAATTAGAAAATGGGAAATATTATGCCGTATTCAACATTGAAACCGAAACACCCAACTTTCCTAAAACACACAAATTCGTTGGAATCGACTTAGGTATACGAACATTAGCAACACTCGACAACGGACTAAAAATAGCCAATTTAGACGTTACACACGAGGAAAAAATGATAAAAAAATACCAAAAACGACTATCCAACCAAGAATACCAAAGCAACCGCTACAAAGACACACAAAAAACCTACTGGAAATGGGTAGACAGAAAAAAGAACAAAATCCATGATTACTACCATAAAATAACCACACAAATAGTTAAAAAATACGACATAATCATACTCGAAGACCTAAACATCAAAGGAATGTTTCAAAACCCGCACTCCAGCCCTAAATTACAAAGAATCGGATGGAGAAAATTTGTTGAAATGCTCAAATACAAAGCCGAAATATACGGAAAAACATTCAGACAAATCAGCAGATGGTACCCATCAAGCAAAACATGCAGCAACTGCGGATACTACTATCAAGGCCTAAAATATGAAAAAAAATGGAAATGCCCACAATGC